>NZ_MUXF01000006.1 GCF_003063295.1 Arcobacter lacus | reverse complement strand
ATTTAAAACCTCACCACTTACATATGTTGCATCAACTCCAATAAAATAAGCACATTTTGCAACTTCATTTGCTTTTCCAAATCTTCCTAAAGGAATAGTTTTTTTCAACTCTTTCATATTTGGAATATCTTTTGTCATTTCAGATTCTATAATTGCTGGAGCTAAGGCATTTACTCTTATGTTGTATCTTCCTAATTCGATAGCTAAAGTTTTTGTTAAAGCTATAATACCACCTTTGCTAGCACTATAATTTGCTTGTCCAGAGTTTCCACAAACTCCAGATATTGAAGCAATATTAACTATACTTCCATTTTTATTCATCATCATATTTTTAGACAATAATTTTGTAATATAAAAATTACTATTTAAATTTGTATTTATTACATCTTCCCATTCATCATCATTCATAAAGAAAAAAAGGTTATCTTTTATTATTCCTGCATTGTTTATTAGAACGTCAATTTCAAGGTTTTCTAAACTATTTTTTATAGAGTCTTTATTTTTTATGTCAAAAGAGATAAGTTCTCCGTTGTTATTTATCTCTTCTAATAATTCTAAAGCTTTTTGCTGGTTACTATTGTAATGAATATATACAAAAAAACCATTTTTTGCATACTCTTTTACAATCTCTTGACCAATACTTCCTGTTGCCCCTGTAACTAATACTTTTTTCATAATTTATACAAACTTTTTATTTTGAATTATTTTATAAACATTTTCTATATCAAAATCCATTCTTCTATCTTCATATAAAGGTGCTACATCTTTTCTAATATTTTCATAAATACTTTTTAAATGAGGTGAAACTAAATTTGTTCCTCTAATATCGATTGCTTGAGCCATTCCTATAAAAGCAATTGAAAGCATATTATATAAATCAGGAATCATTTTTGAAAAATCATTTGCAGCAGTTGTTCCCATAGAAACTTTATCTTGATTTAGAGATTCTGTTGGTCTTGAAAAAATTGATGCAGCAGTTGTATTTTTTATAACATCAGCACTAAGTGAACTAAGAGTTATTTGCATAGCTTTAAATCCATGATAAAAAGGTTCTTTTGAAAGTTTTAAATTTTCACCTAAACCTCGATTAAATTTATGATCAACTAAAAGAGCAAACTCTTTATCTAATAAATCTGCTAAGTTCCCAGCACAAATTTTAAGTGTATCCATAGCATGAGCTACATAACCACCATAGAAGTTACCAGAAGTATAAATTTTTTTATTTACACCATCGATTAAAGGATTGTCATTTACTGAATTTATCTCTTGTTCTACCCATTTTTTTGAAATTTCAAGGTTGTCTCTTATTACTCCTAAAACTTGTGGAGCACATCTCATAGAGTAGTTGTCTTGAATATTTAAGTCATTATCAGCGAAAAATTTATCATATCTATCATCTCTTCCATGAGTTAATTTTGAGCCTTGTATTTTTCTTTTTATATTTTGAGCACTTTGTATTTGACCACTAAAAGGTTTAGATAGATGTACAAAATCATCAACTGGAGTATCATCTCCTAAAAGCACTTCAAACATTCCCGCAACATAACTTTCCATAGAGTTTAAAATAGTTTCAAATTCTTCAATAGAATCTAATGCAATCGCACTCATTGCTGTTGTACCATTCATAATTGCAAGTGCTTCTTTAGGTTTAAAAATATAAGGAGTAATATTTAGTTCATTGTAAACCTCCATTACATCTTTTATTTCACCTTTATAGTAAACTTCTCGCTCACCTGCAACAACAGCTGCTATATAAGATAATGGAGTTAAATCTCCACTTGCTCCAACTGAACCTTGTGATGGAATAACTGGAATAATATCTTTTTGTATTAACATCTCAAGTCTTTTAAGAAGTTCTATACTAACTCCAGATTTTGCTTTGCTTAAAGAGATAGTTCTAGCAATTACAGCATATTTACAAACTTTATAAGATAGTTTTTTACCAACACCACACCCATGAAATCTAAAAAGATTAGTTTGTAAAGTTTTGCTATCTTCATAGTTTACATAGTTTTTACCACTAGCACCATATCCTGTTGTAATACCATAAATTGGTTTACCATCTTTTATTTCATTAATTAAAAAATTATGAGTTTCATTAATATGATTTTCAAAATTTTTATCTTTTGAAATCTCTATACTATCACTTTTTATAATCTCATCTAGAGTTATGTATCTTTCGTCTATTATCAAGTTTTTTACCTTTCCCAAAAATTATATAAATTGAACCACTGATTTGGATATTCTTTCACAACTTCTTCAAAGCTCTTTACATATTCAGATAAAGAGTTTGTGATAGCACTATTTTCATCTAAATTAAAATCCATTTTGATTTCTTTAGATTTTATATAGTAATTTTGTAAACCAACATTTATTACAAAAACAACCACTATTGGAGTTTTTGTTTTGTATGAAACCTTAAATGGATTTGTATTAAAAGGTGCTTTTTTTCCTAAAAATTCAAACTCTTCTGAAAATTTCTTATCTACAGCTCTATCTGCCATAAAAGCAATTGCCTCTTTATTTGAGATAGCATTTGCTATTTTTATAGAGACTTCAATAGGATTTAGTGATTGATCAATGATATTAATATTTTTAAGCGGATTATTTATAGAATTTTCAATCTTTTTTATACTAGATAAAATTACTTCTTTCATAACTATATTGATTATATTATCAGATAAAATTTTGCAATTAGTTACAGACCAACCACCAAAATGAGATAGAAGTAAAATAGAACCATTATCAACTTGTTTTTTAATAAAATCTCTATCTTCATAGCTAAATTGATATGATGTACAATCAGCTTTTGAGATAAACCTATCAACCATACAAATAGCAAACATAAAAAGATGATTATAGTAAATCTTTTTTGTGAAAGGAATATTAAGTTGCTTATAATAGATTTCTAAAGCTTTATATACATTACTAGCAAAAATAAAATAGAAAAAAGTTACAGGATACATTAAATAATAAGTAAATTTATATCCAAAAATCTTATAAAGAGTAAAAACAAGTTTTATACTCCAGCCACTTCCCCTTTGAATAGTTTTCATTATTTTTTGTTTTTCTTAAAAATATTTAAAAACATTTTTGTCCATTTTATAGGAAGCATTTGAACATGTACCCAAACAATTGCCATAGTATCTTCAAATTTTCTAAAATGGCTCACTCTATCTTCTGCTTTTGGATAATAGCACTCTATTTGTTTTTCAATTATTTCTCCACCATTCCAAGCATGTCTTACCAAAACTTCCATTTCCCAATCAAATTTTGAAGTTTTATATTGAAGATTAAGAATTGAAATAGGGTATATTCTAAAACCTGATAATGAATCGGTGATTCTATATCCAGTGTCCCAGCAAGCCCAGAAATTACTGAACCATCTGCCAAATTTTGAACCATTTGGAACGTTTGAAATATCAAAGTTTCTAGCACCAATAATTATTTGGTTATTTGATGAAATTGTATCTTGCAATTTTTTTATTTCACTTGCCATATGTTGACCATCTCCATCAAGAGTTACAAAATAATCATATCCTAACTCTTTCGCTTTTTTAGCTCCAGTTAGTATTGCTTCACCTTTTCCTTTATTTATATCGTGTCTAATAATTGTTAAATTGTCACATTTTTTTAAAATATTTGAAACAGGATTTATATAACCGTCATCTACTACAATCACTTTAAATCCAAAAGATAATACATCATCTACAACTTTTTGTATAGTAAAATCATTATTTAAAGTTGGAACAACGGCAATAATATCTCTATCTTTAAATTTCATAACTAAACTCGCTTAATTTACTATTTTCTAAATTTCTTAAAATTATTTTATACTCAACTTCATCTTTTGTTGATACAAAATATTTTATTTTATTATTTGGTTTTATTATCGATAAAAATTTTGCTTTTTTTATCTTTTTTATTTTATGCTCTAAAATATTTGAAATAATATCTATTTGAATAAATCCAGGTAAAATCTCATTATTTGGAAAATGAGCCTTGAATATTGGGTGGTCTTTTCCAGATAATTCAATAGTAAATTCATTTGAATTATTATCTTTTTTTATTTCTAAAATTTTAAATAGATTTTTCAAAAGTAGTTAACCTAGCATAATTTTTTTTGATATTTTATAATATTTTTACTTAATAGTTATTTTTTTATTAAGAGTAAAGTAGATATAATCGGGGCTTAATTTTTAACAAGGAAATATTAATTATGGAAATTTTGATAGATGATTTTAAACAAAAGTTAATAGATAGTTTAAAATTAGAAGACATTACTGTTGATGATATTGAAAACGATTCACCACTTTTTGGAGAAGAAGGATTAGGCTTAGATTCTGTTGATTCAATAGAATTAGTTTTAATTATCGAAAAAGAATATGGGGTAAAAATTAGTAATAGTTCGGATTATAAAACAATTTTTTCATCTATTAATAATCTATTAAATTACATAAATAAAAATTTAGAATAAGAAAAAATTATGGAAGAAATCTGCGATGTACTAATAATAGGTGGCGGACCTAGTGGTTCAGTTGCTGCTTGTAAATTATTAAAAGCAGGATTTAGTGTAAAAATTTTAGAAAAATTAGATTTTCCTCGATTTGTAATTGGTGAATCTTTACTTCCAAAATGTAATGAAATTTTAGATGATATTGGAATACTTGATATTATAGAAAAACAATCTTATATGCTAAAACCTGGAGCTATATTTATCGATGAAGATAATATTCAAGAATTTATAGATTTTAGAGATAACTTAGGGCAAAAACATAATACAAGTTTTCAGGTGAAAAGAGAAGAATTTGATAATATTTTGTTACAAACAGCTAAAAAATTAGGAGCTGATGTAAGACACAAAATTGAAGTTATTGATTATGATAATTCTCAAAATATAATATATGCAAAAGATGAAAATGGTTTGAAAAGTAGTTTTAAAGCAAAATTTGTTTTAGATGCATCTGGCTATGGAAGAGTTTTACCAAAACTTCTAAATCTTGATGAACCATCTGACTTAAAATTAAGAAATGCAATTTTAATGAGAATGACAGGCGAAGATAGAAGAGAAAAAGATGAAGAAGGGTTTATTGACATTGTAATTCATGATGATAATAAAGCTTGGTTTTGGGGAATTCCTTTTAGCGATGGAGTGACTTCTATTGGAATAGTGTGTGAAGAGAGTTATTTTTTGAATAGTAAACTTTCTAAAGAAGAATTTTTATTACATTCTATAAATAGTCATAAATATTTAAAAGAAAAATACAAAAATGCTAAACAAGTTGCTCCTGTACAAATTATAAATGGTTACTCAGCTTCTATTAAAAAAATGTATGGAAAAAATTTTGCTATGAGTGGTAATGCAACAGAATTTTTAGATCCAGTTTTTTCATCAGGTGTTACTCTAGCTTTGGAATCATCTTCAAGAGTTGCTTCTTTGATAATTGATCAACTAAATGGTAAAAAAGTAGACTGGCAAAAAGATTATGAAGATTATATGATGATTGGAATTAATGTTTTTAGAGAATTTGTATATGCTTGGTATGATGGAAGACTCAAAAAAATATTTTATGCTACAAATAAATCTCCTAAAATTAAACAATCTATTGCATCAATACTTTCTGGATACGTTTGGGATGAAAATAATTATTTCGTAAAAGATACAAAGAAAAAAATTGATGCTTTAGTTGTTATGTCTGAAAGTAGAAATTAATGGAGTTGAAAAACAGAGTTTTTATAAATTATTTTGATACTGTTTCTTGTGCTGGAAATAGTCCAGAAGAACTTTTTGATTCTATATTACTAAAAAAAGATACTATTACTTTAGATGCTAATTTTGTTAAAGAAAAAGTAGTTGCCATTGGAAAAATAAAAAAAGATATTGATTTAAATGAACTTTTATTTCAAAGATGTAAAAAACTTTTAGAAACTTTTGATTTAAAAGATTTTTCACAAACTCTTTTAGTTATTGGTTCTAGTGTTGGTGGGATGAATGAAACAGAAAAAGTTTATTTTGAAGATAAAAATTATAAAAATATAGATTATAAAAAACATTCAATTGATTCTATCGCTTATTTTTTAAGAAAAAAATTTAATTTTTATGATGATATATCTTTTTCAACAGCTTGTACTTCAAGTGCAAATGCTTTAGGTTATGCAAAAGAAGTTATTGAAAAAGGTATTTACAAAAATGTTTTAGTTATTGGTATTGATGCAATATCTTATACAACAGTTTGCGGTTTTTCAGCGTTAAGTGTTCTATCATCAAATCCTTGCAAACCTTTTGATAAAAATAGAGATGGTATGAATGTTGCAGAAGGTTTTGGTATTTTATTATTACAAAATGAAAAAAATAATGACTCCATAGAGTTTTTTGGAGTTGGTTACAGTTCAGATGCTCATCATATGACACAACCACATCCACAAGGTTTAGGTGCAATCGAAGCTATGAAAAATGCAATTAAAAATGCAAATATAAATAATAACGATATTTCATATATTAATGCACATGGAACAGGAACTTATGCTAATGATTTTTCAGAATTGACAGCTATAAAAACTCTATTTCAAGATAAAAAACCAAAAGTTAGTTCTACAAAATCAATTACAGGACATACTCTAGGAGCTGCTGGAGCTATTGAAGCCATAATTTGTTGTATGGTTTTGAAAAAACAAATAATTCCTTCAAATAAAGGATTAGAAGAGTTTGAAATTGAAGAAATTAACTACTCTTTGGAAAATGAAGAAAGTAGATTAAGTTATGTTCTTAGTAACTCATTTGCTTTTGGTGGAAATAATACATCTTTAATTTTTGGAATATGTAAATGAATATTAATTTAGAAATTTTAGATGCATTTTATCTTTGTGATAAAAAAGAAATAGAAAATTTAAATACAAAAGAGTTAGTACCTCAAATGGTATTTAGAAGAAGATTGACAAAAGCTTCAAAATTAGTAATTGAAGCTTTAGCAAAATTAGACTCAAAAAATAATAGAATTCTTTATGGAAGCTCTTTTGGCGAATTATTAGCATCAGCAAATATTTTAAAAGCCATATTGAATAAAGATATGTTATCTCCGACTGATTTCCAAAATTCTGTTTATAATACGGCAGTTTCTTATGCATCAATTTTATTTGAAAATAAAAAAGAGATTCTAACTATTTCGAGTGGAGATACAACTTCTTTAAAAGTTTTAAAAGCAGCAGCAATAAAATCTTTAGATAAAGATGAATTAGTATTGATTTGTAGTGAAACATTGAATATTCCTAATATTGAAGATATAAATACTTGTATAGAATATATGGAAGTTGTAGTTGCACTAAAAGTAAAATTCACTGAAGAAAAAGAAACAATGGATATTAATAATATATCTTTAATAGGTTTTCCAAAATCTATGGAACACATGATGTTCATTGCACAAAATTTTAATGATAATAATAAAAATATAATAAAGATAGATATATGATAAATTTACCACATCAAAAACCTGTAAGATTTGTAAATGATATTATAGACATACAAGATGATATTGCTCATACTTCATGTTCTTTTCCAACTATTCCTACTTTGGCTATGATTTGTGAAGCAGCCGCCCAAAGCAGTGTAGTTTTTAGTGAAGATAAAGAAGAAAAAATTGGTTTTTTAATTACATTAAAAGATATAGAATTATTAAATGATGTAATGAGTTTGGATTATAAAATTAAAATAAAAAAAGAGATATCACTAGGATCATTAAATGAATTTAGTTTTGAATTGATTGATGATAATAAAATATATGCTATTGGTAATTTCGTTGTTAAATTAGAAGAATAAAATATATGAAACTATTTTTATTTTTATTGATTTTTATTCATTATTTATATGCAGAAGAATTTTTTATAGATGAACCTATATTAGATAGTAATATTTATATAAATATTGAAGGTGATGAAAAAAAAGATGCAATAGTTTTTGTTCATGGTTTAGGTGATGAAGCTTCAACTATTTGGAAAAATAGCATTGATAAATTAAAAAATGATTACTATGTAATCACATTTGATTTGCCAGGTTTTGGAAAATCTTCAAAAGCTAATGTTGAATATACTCCAGAGAAATATGCAGAAGTTTTAGATTTTATAGTATCGAAATATCTAAATGAAAAGAAATTTTATTTAGTAGGTCACTCTATGGGTGGAGCAATTAGTTTAAAATATGCAATAAAATATCCTAACAAGTTAAAAAAACTTATGGTTATAGATTCTGCTGGAATTTTACAAAAAGATGCTTATGGAGAATTTATAGTAAAAACACAAATTAATAAAATTGTTGATGAGAATAAAAAAAGTGCATTAAATAATCAAATTTCTCAATTAGCATCAAATATTACAAGTAGTCTTACTGAAATATTACCTAAAGATTTGGGTGAAGTAGTAAGGGATGAAACTATTAGAAAAAAAGTTTTAAGTGCACCAACATCAATTGCAGCTTTAGGTGTTGTGACTGAAGATTGGTTTGATTTATATAAAATTAAAACTCCTACTATGATATTATGGGGAGAAAATGATCAAGTTACTCCATTGAGAAGTGCCTATGTTTTAAATTATTTGTTAGGAAATTCAGAATTGAATATTATAAAAAATAGTGGACATGTACCTATTATTTATTCAGAAGATGAATATTTTCAGTATTTAGACAAATTTTTAATAGAAGATATAGTTCAAACAGAAAAAAGGTATGCGCAAGCTACTCAAAATAGAGAATTAAAAAATAATAAAGGTATTTTGAGAGATTGTGCATATAAATATTTGAAGATAGTAAATTCAAATAATTTGTATTTATACAATTGTAATATTGAATATTTAAATGTTGAGAATTCAAATATTTATATAATAGATTCAGAAATAGGAAATAGCAAAGTAGCAATAAATTCTTATAATTCAACTTTAAATATCACTTCAACTGTTATAAAAGGAGAAGTTGGAATAAGCACTACAGCATCAAAATTGGATTTAGCTGGAGTTAAAATTGATTCAACGATTAATGCAATTTTGAGTAAAGGAGAAAATGAAATAATATTTTCTTTAGTTAATATAAAAAGCCCTATCACAAACAAAGTTTTTCATAAAAAAGTAATCATGAAGAACAAAGAAAAATATTAAAATCAATTCTTAGATTACCAATAAAAACTATATGAAAAAATAAATAATGTATTTACAAATAACAAAGATAAAAAATGTTAACATTATATACAAAAAATTAAAGGTTTGATATGTTAGAAAATTTGAGCAAGTTATCAACACGGGTTAAAACGGCATTTGTTTTACTTATACTTTTTTTAATAGTTGTATATATAGATTCGTATTTTTTATTTTGGTTAGTATTTGGAGCTGCACTTATGATTTCTGTTCATGAATCAAAAGAGTTATACAAATTACATAATGATAGTATTTATATTTATACATTATTATTATGGGTTGCAGTATATTTTTATCCAATGCCAATAGATTTAATTTTTATTGTTGCAATAGGTTATGCTTCACAATTAGCTTATAAAAGAACTTTAGATAAAAAGTTATTCCTTCCACTTTTATATCCAACAGCATCTTTTATATTTTTAATGACTTTATACAGTGAATATGGCGTAAAAGTTCTTCTATGGTTATTTGTTATTGTTGCAGCTACTGATATTGGAGCTTATTTTGTAGGAAGAAGTTTTGGAAAAACACCATTTTGTGAAACAAGTCCAAATAAAACTCTAGAAGGAGTATTTGGGGGAATGGCATTTGCTATTATTTTAGGAACATTAACTTCTATTAGTGAAGTTGGAATAATTGGAGCTATTATAGTTTCTGCTATTGTATCTTTATCATCAGTATTTGGTGATTTATATGAAAGTTATTTAAAAAGAGAAGCAGGTGTAAAAGATAGTGGTACTATTCTTCCAGGACATGGTGGAGTTTTAGATAGAGTTGATGGTTACTTATTTGGTGCAATAACAATGGTTGTTTTATTAAGGGTTATCATTTGATACTTCTTGGAAGTACAGGCTCAATAGGAGTTAATACTTTAAATATCGCACGAAAATTTAATTTAAATGTTGAAACTTTAGTAGCTGGAAAAAATATAAAGCTACTAAATGAACAAATAAAAGAGTTTAATCCTAAAATAGTCGTTGTCGCAAATAAAGAAGATATTTCTTTTGTTCAACACAAAAATGTATCTTTTGGAGAAACTGCTATTTTGGAAGCTATTGAAAATAGTAGTTCTAAAACAGTTGTAAATGCTCTTGTTGGATTTTTAGGATTAAGACCTACATTAAAAGCTATTGAATGTGGTAAAAAAATAGCATTAGCAAATAAAGAATCTCTTGTAGTTGCTGGAAAATTTATTGATCAAACAAAACTTAGTCCAATAGATAGTGAACATTTTGGACTTTGGTATTTACTTCAAAATAAAAAAATAGATTCTATGACAATAACTGCAAGTGGTGGTTCATTTAGAGATTATCCACTTGATAAACTTCAAAATGTTTCTATAAAAGAGGCATTAAATCATCCAAATTGGTCAATGGGAAATAAAATTACTATTGACAGTGCTACTATGACAAATAAAATGTTTGAACTTATAGAAGCTGCTTGGCTTTTTGATACAAGAAAACTTGATGCAATCATCGAAACAAAATCACTTATTCATGCAATGATTAACTTTAAAGATGGAAGTACAACAGCACATATTGCAAATGCTTCAATGCAACTTCCAATAGCTTATGCAATACTTGGGCATTGTGATGAAGAGATTTTAAAACCTGTAAATTTAATAGAAGTTGGAAATATTGAGTTTAGAAAAATTGAAGAAAATCGTTATCAAATTTGGCAACTTAAAGATGAAATATTAAATAATCTTGATTTAGGAGTTGTTTTAAATGCTGCAAATGAAGTAGCTGTTTCAAAATTTCTAAATTCACAAATAGGCTTTTTAGATATTTCAAAAATTACTATGAATGCTATAAACAAATTTCATAATGCAAATGCAAGTTCAATAGAAGATATTTTTCAAATAGATAAAGAAGTGAGAAAGTATTGTGAGTCTTGACTTATTAATTCCTTTTGGAATTTTACTTATTTTAGTAATTTATCTAATTTACACAAGAACTAAATTTGAAAAAAATCTTGTAACTTTATATGAAGATAAATTTGATAATTGGAAGAAAAATAGTTTTGTAAATATTGAAAAAAAATCACATAAAGAATTAGTTGGATTAATCTTTAGAAAAGATGATAAAATAAATATCGAATTATTAGATGAAAATGCACAGTACTTGATTAGAAAAGGTAAATTTGAAATAAAAAATATAAGGGATGAAAAAGATGAGTAAAAGAGTCTTAATACTTCATGGATTAAATGGAAGTGATTATCCTCATTGGCAGTCACAACTTGCTATGGATTTGATAAAAGAGAATTTTATAGTGTCTTTTCCTAGTTTTCCTTCAAGAGATAATCCAAAACTACAAGAATGGAAATATTTTTTAAAAAAAGAGATAAACCATTTTAAACCTGATATTGTAGTTTGTCACTCTTTAGGAAATATTTTGTGGTTTCATACTTGTGATGAACTTGATATAAGACTTGATAAATTGATGCTTGTTGCTCCTGTTAGAAATGAAGTTTTAGAAGATGCTAAAACATTTTTCCCTTATCCAATTGCAAAAGATTTAAAAGCAAATGAAATTATTATGGCAGCTTCAACAAATGATCCTTATTTAACAGTGGAAGAAGCAATAAGACTTCAATCAAAACTTAATATTGGAATGAAAATTATGGAAAATGCAGGACATATAAATGCAGCTTCTGGATTTGGAAAACTTGATTGCGCACTTGACTGGATAAAAAGAGAAGATGAGTGTGAAATAAATGAAGAGCTTAAAGAACACTAAATATGATTTTAAGCATTGAAAGCAGTTGCGATGATAGCTCAATAGCTATTACAGAAATAAAAACAAATAAATTAATCTATCATAAAAAAATATCTCAAGAACTTCAACATAGTATTTATGGAGGAGTTGTTCCTGAACTAGCTGCACGGCTTCATGTGGAAGCACTTCCAAAAATTCTTGAAGAGTGTAAAGAGTATTTTCCATTATTAAAAGCAATTGCTGTTACAAATGCTCCAGGACTTAGTGTAACACTAATGGAAGGGGTAACAATGGCAAAAGCTTTAAGTATATCGTTAAATCTTCCATTAATTGCTGTAAATCATCTAAAAGGACATATCTATTCACTTTTTATAGAAAAAAATGAAGTTTTACCTATGACTATTTTGCTGGTTTCTGGTGGACATACTCAAATTATTGAAGCAAATAGTTTAACTGATATGAAAGTAGTTGCGACAACAATCGATGATAGTTTTGGTGAGAGTTTTGATAAAGTATCTAAAATGCTTGGACTTGGATATCCAGGTGGTCCAGTTGTTCAAGAGTATTCTTTAAAAGGTGAAGCTAATAGATTTGATTTACCAATTCCTCTTAGTCAAAGTCCAAAAATAGAGTTTAGTTATAGTGGTCTTAAAAATGCAGTTCGACTTTATATTGAAAAACTTGAAAACAGTGAAGAAGGAATTAGGGAACAAGACAAATATGATATTTGTGCAAGTTTTCAAAAAACAGCAGTTGATCATATAATGCAAAAACTAAAAAAACTATTTAAACAAAAAGTTCCAAAAAACTTCGCAATTGTAGGCGGTGCAAGTGCAAATATCTATTTAAGAGCACAAATAGATGAATTATGTAAAAAACATAATATGAATTTGTATCTTAGTGAATTAAAATATTGTAGTGACAATGCAGCAATGATTGGAAGAGTTGCAGTTGAACAATATAAATTAAAAGATTTTATAAGTATTGAAGAGATAGATATACAAACAAGAATAAAGGAGTTTTAAATGGCAAGTTTAGCAGATATGTTATCAAAAGGTTTAGGCTCAAAACTTGAAGGAAATAATCACGATACCATAAAAGAGGATAAAAAAAATCCAAAAAAATCTTCAAATGAGTTAATACCTAAAAATCAACATCAATTAGTTTTCACTTACGAAAAAAGAAATGGAAAACCTGTAACTTTAGTTGGAAGATTTTATATAGAAGAAGCTGAAAAAAAAGAGGTTCTAAAACTTCTAAAGAAAAAGCTTGCTTGTGGTGGAGCAATAAATAATGAATGGTTAGAAATACAAGGTGATTTCAAAGATAAAATAAAAGAGATATTGACAAAAGATAACTGGAAATTTAGATAAAACTTAGATAACATTTTTAAGGAGTTATATTATGCAAAAGATATTTGATGAGGTAAATTCTTTAGATAAAAGATGTTATGAAGAGTTTTTTTTAAATGAAGATATTTTGATGGAACATGCAGCATCTAGTATGTGCTCTTACATTGAAGATATTTTTGAAGAAAATAAAAGTGTATTGATTGTTTGTGGAAGTGGAAACAATGGTGCTGATGGATTAGTTCTTGCTAGACTTTTACATAAAAAATTTGATGTAAATTTATATCTTGCAAGTGAACCAAAATCTTCTATGGCAAAACTTCAATACAAAAGAGTTAAAACTTTGAATATAAAAGAAGTAGATGAAGTTTTTGAAGCTAATATAATAGTTGATTGTTTATTTGGGACAGGTCTAAATAAACCTTTAGATGAAAAATATTTAAATCTAATAGATAATTTAAATTCAAATTCTTCTTTTAAAATTGCTTGTGATATTCCAAGTGGAATAAATAATTTGGGGCAAATAAACAGTTCTACTTTTCAAGCAGATGTAACTATAACAATGGGAGCACTTAAAACTTCACTTTTTACAGATTTAGCAAAAGATTATGTTGGTGAAATAATTGTATCAAATCTTGGTGTTCAAAGAGAGCTTTATGAAACACAAACTAATAAGTTTTTATTAGATGAAAATGATATGAAACTTCCTACAAGAAACAAAAAAGATTCAAATAAAGGTAGTTTTGGACATTTAAATGTAATACTTGGTTCTAAAAAAGGTGCTGGAATTATCGCTTCTAATGCAGCTTTTGGATTTGGTGTTGGGCTTGTAAGTGTAGTTTGTGATGAAAATGTAGATTTACCTTATCATATTATGCAAACACAAAATATTAGCCAAAATTGCACAGCTATTGCTATTGGAATGGGTTTGGGAAAATATGATGAAAATAAAATAAAAGAGATTTTAAAAAAAGATGTTCCAAAAATTATAGATGCTGATCTGTTTTATGATGAACTAATACTTGAAGTATTAGATAAAGAAGTTGTTTTAACTCCTCATCCAAAAGAGTTTGTTTCTTTATTGAAACTTTCTGGAATCGCTGATATATCTGTACAAGAGTTACAAAATAATAGATTTTTATATGTAGAAAAGTTTTCAAAAAAGTATCCTAAAACAGTTCTTCTTTTAAAAGGTGCAAATGTAATTATTGCTCAAAATGAAAAATTATATGTGAATAGTTTTGGAAGTGCAGTTTTAAGTAAAGGTGGAAGTGGTGATGTTTTAAGCGGTCTTATAGGCTCTCTTTTAGCTCAAGGTTACAAACCTCTTGATGTAGCAATAAGTGCAAGTTTAGCTCATACTTTAGCGGCAAAAAATTATAAAAAAAATAATTATGCTCTAAGTCCACAAGATTTAATTGAAGAGATAAAAAATCTATGAAAACTATTATTATTCAAACAACTTGCAGTTCAGAAGAAGAAGCTGAAAATATCGCAAAAATATTAATAGAAGAAAAATTTGCTGCTTGTGTACAGTTAAGTCAAATAAAATCATTTTATAATTGGGATAATCAATTTTGTAGTGATAAAGAAACACTTTTAAACATAAAAACAAGAAAAAAGCACTTTAAGAAAATAAAAAGTAAAATAAAAGAATTACATAGTTATGATGTGCCTGAAATTATTCAACTTGATATTTCAAAATCAAGTAAAAAATATTTAAAATTTATAAAGGATAATACAATATGAATGATATTTTAAAAATAGGTAAATATGAATTAAATAGTAGATTAATTGTTGGAAGTGGTAAATATAAAGATTTCCAAACAACGAAAGAAGCAACACTTGCAAGTGGTAGTGAACTAATAACAGTTGCTATTAGAAGAGTGAATATTACAAATCCAAATGAAGAGAATTTACTGGATTATTTCAAAGATACAAATGTAAAATTTTTACCAAATAGTGCAGGGTGTTTTACAGCTCAAGAAGCAATTACTACTTTTAGATTGATGAGAGAAGCAACTGGAATTGATTTAATAAAATTAGAAGTTATTGGTGATGCACAAAAAACTTTATATCCTGATGTAATTGAGACAATAAAAGCTTGTGAAATTTTAAAAAAAGATGGTTTTACAATTATGGCATATACAAGTGATGATCCAATTATTGCTAAAAGATTGGAAGATGCAGGAGCTGATGCTATTATGCCATTAGCTGCTCCAATAGGAAGTGGACTTGGTATTCAAAATAAATATAATATAGCATTTATTAGAGATGCAGTAAAAGTTCCAGTTATTGTTGATGCAGGGATTGGTTGTGCAAGTGATGCTTCAATAGCTATGGAATTAGGAGCTGATGCTGTTTTAGCAAATAGTGCAATCGCTTGTGCTCAAAATCCTATACAAATGGCAGAAGCTATGAAATATGCTGTTATTGCAGGAAGACTTGGTTATAAAGCTGGAAGAATCCCTAAAAAACCGTATGCAACAGCAAGTTCACCAATTGACGGATTAATACAGTTTTAACGTATTTTAGAAGTAATTTTGGATTTTCCCATTATTTCTTCTAAATACTCTTGACAAAATCTAAAATATATAATATAATTCCGTCCACTTTTTGTGAAACTTCTTTATTTGTCGGGGCGTAGCGCAGTCTGGTTAGCGCACCTGGTTTGGGACCAGGGGGCCGGAGGTTCGAATCCTCTCGCCCCGACCATTTTAATATTAACTTGTGGTAGGTATAGCTCAGTCGGTTAGAGCATCGGGTTGTGGTTCCGAGGGTCGTGGGTTCGAGCCCCATTACCTACCCCATTAAATTTTTTTAGAGTGCTTCCATAGCTCAGCTGGATAGAGCAACGCCCTTCTAAGGCGTAGGCCGTACGTTCGAATCGTACTGGGAGTACCACTTTGCGGACGTGGTGAAATTGGTAGACACGCCAGACTTAGGATCTGGTGCCTCACGGTGTGAGAGTTCGAGTCTCTCCGTCCGCACCACTTTTGAGCGGGAGTAGCTCAGTTGGCTAGAGCTTCTGCCTTCCAAGCAGACTGTCGCGAGTTCGAGTCTCGTCTCCCGCTCCATTTAAAAGCCTTATATAAGAAGTTTTTTTACTTTTTGTGTAAGGCTTTTTTTAGCTTTATTTTTTAATGCTTCCATAGCTCAGCTGGATAGAGCAACGCCCTTCTAAGGCGTAGGCCGTACGTTCGAATCGTACTGGGAGTACCACTTTATGCGGGAGTAGCTCAGTTGGCTAGAGCTTCTGCCTTCCAAGCAGACTGTCGCGAGTTCGAGTCTCGTCTCCCGCTCCAAAATTTTAATAAACATTTTTCAATATAAGTAACATTAAATTGAGTTTATTTTTGATTTTAAATTTTTGAAAATGAAGCTATTTTTTATTAGAAAAATGCATAATACTTTCTAAATCATCAATAACAGCTTTAAAAAACTTATTCACATCTTTTTTATTTGTACTATTTTCTTTCAATTTTGAATAACCACCACCTAAAGGGATAGTATTATAATTTTCATCAGAAAAAAATCTATTTTCATATATTAAGAACTTATTTGCTTTTTCATCAATATCATATATACTTATATCTGTAAACCCACTTGAAACAGAGCAAAGTCCATTTGTATTATTATCTAATCTAGCTAAACTTTCAAATCTTATTGGTTTAATTACTAATAGTTTTTTTGCATTTTTTATATCTGTTACCTTAATATTTTTGATTTCTAACAAGTTTATAAATTTATCTGTAATTAAAATCTCATTAAAGTATATTGAACTATTAAGTTTACAAATTTCAAGATATTTATTTTTGGGTATAGTTTGATGTGTTTTTAATGAAACTTGATATATTAATTCAATGTCTGTTTGTAAACTAATAACAGCAATTTCATCTAAAATTTTATAGTTTTTATTAAATGAAGTATTATCTATTTTTTTATAACAGCCACTAAAATTAATTATTGTAAATAAAATAAAAATTAGATAAATAAGTTTTTTCACAATAACTCTTTTTTTATGTATTTAAAAAAGTTTAGCTAAAAAAGCATTAGATAGAGTGTAAAACTCTATCTAATTTAGAAATTAAGCAATAACCGCTAAAGTTTGACCTTCTTCAACAGAAGAAGAAGGTTCAACTAAGATTTTAGAGATAGTACCAGAAACAGGAGCAGTAATGTCAATTTCCATTTTCATAGCTTCTAAAATCATAATTTGTTGATCTTTTTCAACTCTAT
>NZ_MUXF01000005.1 GCF_003063295.1 Arcobacter lacus | reverse complement strand
GTTTTATTCTTTTCCCTTTTGCCTCTATTTTATCTATATCTTTGTTTGTAAATATCAATATTTTGCATATTTTTATGCTATTTATAATATTATCTATCTCTATTGATTATGGTATTTATATAAGTTCATATAAAAAAGACTCAAATACAGACAAAGCAATAATTTACTCAATTTTGACAACATTTGCAGGTTTTGGAGTTCTAATATTTTCTAATATAAATGCTCTTTTCTCAATAGGAATTGCATCTACAATTGGTATTCTAGCAATTTTATTTTTATTAATTTTTTTAAAAGGCTCTTTAAATGAAACTAAAAATTCATAATGATGATAATAGCATAGATGAATATACTATAACTAAAGATAACTTTTTTGATAAAAATTTAGAAAATAAAATATCTTATATTGCTTCAAATAGTAAAAAACAAAATGCTCTTAAAATCTTTAAATCTTATTTTTCTAAATCAAAATCAATTCTTTTTGATAGTTCAAATAAAGCTTTATTAGATGAATTAGACCAACTAAATATAAAAGAGTTTGATGAAGAAATCAACAATAACAATATATTTGAACATCAAAATTTTTCCTTTTTATATTTTACATCTGGAAGTACAGGATTTCCAACTGCAGCATTAAAAACACAAGATAATATAGATAAAGAAATAGAAGATTTAACAAAACTATTAAAAGATTATAAAATAAATAAAGTTATTGTAACTGTGCCTTTTATACATATTTATGGTTCACTTTTTGGACTTTTTTACCCTTTACACAATAATATTGATATTATATTAAAAGAACATTTTTTACCAAATGATTTATTAGATTTAATAGATGATTATTCTTTAGTGGTTACTACTCCTCTTTACATAAAAGCTCTAAATAAAATCAATTCAAAAAAAGATTTAAATAAATCTATATTTATTTCTTCAACAGCTCCATTATTAGCAGATGATGCCAAAGAATTCAAAGATAAATTCAATTCAAACATCATTCAAATTTTTGGTTCGACAGAAACAGGTGGAATTGCATATAAATATAATAATGATGAATTATGGCAAGCATTACCTAGCGTAAAATTAGATATAGATATTGAAAATAGATTAAAAGTAAAATCTCCTTATGTATCAAATATACTCTACGAAAAAGAGTTTAAAAATATAAATCAAGAAGTACAAACATTTGATTATGTAGAGTTTTCAGAAAATAAATTTAAACTTATTGGAAGAAGTTCTCAAATACTAAAAATTGCAGGAAAAAGATACTCAACAATACAAATAGAGAATATTTTGGAAAAGGTTGAAGGAATAACAAAAGCTCTTGTTTTAGTAAATAGCAATAATAATTCATTAAGAGGTGAACTTTTAGATATTACATTAGAAACTCATAAAGAATTTCTAGTAAAAGATATTCAAAATATTTTAAAAAAAGAGTTATCGAATTTAAAATTTTCAATAAATCTAAAAATTGTTGATAAAATTAAAACCTCATCAACAGGTAAAAAACTTGCAATTCAATAAGAAAATAATATGTCAATAGTTATAGAAAATTTAAATAAATCATATCAAAATACAAAAATTCTTGAAGATTTGAATCTTAAGGTAAACTCTTCAACTATCTTTGGACTATTAGGTCCAAATGGTGCAGGAAAAACAACTTTATTATCAATATTAAATAATTTAACAAAAAAAGACTCTGGAAATATAAAAATTTACGACTATGATTTAGACTCAGATGAAAAAAATATAAAATCAATATCATCTTATATTCCACAAACTTATGCTTTCTACCCAAATTTAACAGCTTATGAGAATTTAGAATTTTTTGGTGCATTGTATGGTTTAAAATCTAAAAATTTGCAAGATAAAATTTTTGATGTAATACAATCTTGTTCTTTAGAAAAATATATTCACAAAAAAGCATTTACTTTTAGTGGTGGAGTAAAAAGAAGATTAAATATTGCAATTGGTCTTTTAAATTCTCCAAAAATTTTATATCTAGATGAACCAACAGTAGGAATAGATCCTCATTCAAGAAAATATATTTTAGACATCATAAAAAAGATAAATATTACAAAAGGATTAACTATTTTTTATACATCACATTATATGGATGAAATAGAATACTTATGTGATGAAATTGCTATTTTGGACAATAAAAAGATTATTATTCAAGATAGTATTAAAAATTTAAAAGCAAATAATTCTTATGAAAAATTAGATGAGTTATTTTTTGATATTACAAAAGAGAGTTTGAGGGATTGATGTTTTACTATATTTTAAAAAAAGAATTCAAACTTATCTTCAGAGATATTCACGCACTATTAGTTTTATTTTTAATGCCTACTATTTTTATTTTAATAATGTCTTTGGCATTAAAAAATAGTTACTCACAAACAATTGATACAAAACTAAAAGTTGCAATATTAAGTTCTTCAAATAAAGATATTTCAGAAATTATAGAAAATATTAATAAAAACCCTTATTTTGAAAGTTATTTAGAAGATGAAAATGAACCTGCATCTATTATGTACAACAAAAATTATGATTTTATTGTAAAACTTGATAAAGATTTTAAAAGAAAAATAAAAGATAATAATAAAGATTTTTCTATTGAAATACTAAGTAAACCAGATACTAAATATGAATTACAAATCATTTTAAAAAACGAATTGGTTAAATTAATATCAAAATCTATCACTAAAGAATTTTTTATTGATTCAAAAATTGATGCAAGAAGTTTAGATAACTTAGATAGTTTTATAACTAATAAATATATATTTAAAAATGAAAAAGATAGTTTCAAGATAAATTCTGTACAACAAAGCGTTCCAGCTTGGTTAATTTTTTCGATGTTTTTTATTTTAATTCCTATTTCAAATACATTTATAAATGAAAAAAGCTTTGGAACTATTCAAAGAATAAAAAGTATAAATGTACCTTTATATCTAATACTTTTAGGAAAAATTCTACCATATTTTATCATTAACCAAATCCAAATTATTCTTATGTTTTTAGTAGGAATTTTCATTGTTCCTTTATTTGGTGGAGATAAATTAGATATTCAAGGAAATCTTTTTTTATTAATTTTAATCTCTTTTGTTGTCTCTTTCGCAGCAATTAGTTTTGCACTTCTAATAGCAAATATAAGTAAAACAACAGAAGAAGCAACTTCTATTGGAGGAGTTATAAATATCATTTTTGCTGCTATTGCTGGAATTATGGTTCCTAAATTTGTGATGCCACAGTTTATGCAAGATTTAAGCATATTTTCCCCTATGTCATGGGGACTTGAAAGCTTCTTGGAGGTTTTAGTTCGTGCTGGAAATTTCAATGATATAAGACTTTATTTGTGCTACTTATTGATTTTTGGTACAATATGCCTCATTTTTGCAAATTTATTACTAAAAAAAAGGGAATTTTGATGTCAGACTTAAAATATGAATTAAAAAAATTAATAATTGAAGAGTGTGAAAAAGAGTGTGACATTGATGATATTAAAGATGATGAAGCTTTATTTGGACCAGATTCTATTTTAGAACTTGACTCAATGGATGCATTACAAATATCAATGGCTATTCATAAAAAATATGGACTTAAAACAACAGATAGTAAAGAACTTAGAAAAATTATGCAATCAATTAATAGTTTAGAAGAATATTTAATCAAAAATGCATAAAACATTTATAACGGGTTCTTCAATTATTTGTGCTTTAGGAAATAATAAATTTGAATGTATAAAAACATTTGAAAGTATTAATGATGAAACATATAAAGATTATTTACATAATAATTTTGAAGGTCTGAATTATTATAGAATAAAAAGAAATTTTGATTCGCAAAAAGATAAATTTTATTCCTTATTATCTCAAGTTGTACTTGATGCAATAGAAGATGCAAAACTTTCAAAAGATGAACAAAAAGAGCTTCATATTTTTTTGGCTTCAACATCGAACTCAATATCTATATTAGAAGAATCTTTTTTAAATAAAAACAGTTTAGATTCTATTGGATTTAAAAATATTACAAAATACTTAGAAGACTTAATTTGTTCAAATTATCAAAGTACAATCATCCATACAGCTTGTACTTCAAGTACAAATGCAATAATAAAAGCAAGTGAACAGATAAAAAATAATCAAATAAAAAAAGCCATTGTTATTGGTTTTGAGTTTTTCAATCAATCTACATATAAAGGTTTTGAGTCTTTAATGTTATTAAGCCCTAGTGGAGAGTATAAGCCTTTTGATAAAGATAGTGATGGTTTAATTTTGGGTGAAGCATGTAGTGCAATTATTCTTGAAACATCAAAAAAGAATACTGATGATTTTGAAATAATATCTTATGCGAATAGTTTTGATGATCATTCAATTACAAGTTCAAACCCAACTGGTGAAGCTACTTTATTATGCTTAGAAAATACTATAAAAAAGGCTAATCTAGAAATTAAAGATTTAACTTGTATAAAAGCTCATGCAACTGGAAGTGAGAATTCAAATTTATCTGAAGTAACAGCTCTTGATAGTTTATTTAAAAAACAGAATCAAAAATGTGATATTGTTATTCTAAAACCTTATATTGGGCATACATTAGGTGCTTGTGGTTCTAATGAAATTATTCTCTTGTGTGAATCTATCAAAAATGGGACTTTACCAAAAACAATAAATTTTAAGAATAGTTATGAAAATGTTAATTTTACACCACTTTTACAAAGCAAAAAAGTAAATAAAGGAACTGTTTTATTTCATTTTGTTGGATTTGGAGGAAGTAATGCCTCTATAATTTTATCAAATAAGAGTTAAGTTATGTACATAAAATCAATATTTAAAGTTGAAGATGATTATAAAGAAGACAAAGAGTATAAAAAATTTTTAAAAGAATTAGTTAGTTTTGATTTAAGAAGAGTATCAAAGTTAAATCTTCTTGCAATTTATGGAGCTATAAATTGTCTTAAAAACATAAACTATGATAAAAATTTATCAATTTATGCTTCAACTAATAATGGAAATATAGAAGAGACTTATAAAGTTTTAAATGAGTTAAAAGATGCTAATCCTATAATGCCTTTCGATTTTTTAAATATCAATACAAATAATACTGGTTTTTATATCTCAAAAGCTATAAATAGTAAAGGAAACAATTATACTATTTCATCAAATGAGCTATCTTTTGAAAAAACACTTCAAACTATTTTTTTTGAATATAAAAGTAACTATACAAATAGTTTTTTAATCGGTTATATAGATGAATCTTTAAAAAATATACCTCAATCTCAGCTAAAAGATATACAAAAAGATTCTCTTTTATTAAAAGATAACTCTTCTTGGTTATATATTGATTCAGTGAAAGATAATTGTATTGCAAAATTAGAATTAGTTGAATATTTCCAAAATTTATCTGATTTAAACAACTTCTTAAATAGTATTGATTTTGATATGGTAGCCTTAAATAAATTTGCACAAAACCAAATAGGAAATTTAAATATTCGCTCTTCTTTAGTAAAAAACTTTGAAAATCTTTCTAGTATATCAGATATTATAGATATGCTAAATTCTGATTTTAATAATTCTATTTTTATTAGTATTGATGAAAATAATAGAGCTTATCTAATTAATTTTATTAAATAGTTTTTAAAATTTTAAAAGCTTCTTTTTCTAATTCTGAAGCTTTTAATAAAATATTTGTAATATCTTTTGGATTAAATCTCTCTAATTTTTTTGCACTTTCAACACATTTTAAAGCAAACTCTCGCAAAGTATCTCCCGAACTTGTAATCAAAAATATTGCTTTATCAAGTTTTTCATTATCCAAAGCATACGCCTTTGCTTCTTGTAAAAATGCAGCATAAAGATATCTAAACCCTCCGCCACCAGTTCCTATTTCTTCTTGCATTCTTACAATATGAGTAAGATAATTTTTAATATATCTTTCATCTTTATTTTCAAGTTTTAATATAGCTTTTGCTAATTTCTTCATACCATTTACTCCAGCAAAAGGAAAAGGTGTTAACATCGATTTTGCATTTTTTCTAATAGATTTTTTCAAAACATTTGTAAAATCTATATTTTTTGGTATTTCTAAAGGATAATATAAAAATCCCTTTGGAGCAAAAACTCCTTTTGCAAATCTTGCTTTTGTTAACTCTTTTTGATTACATTCTACAACATCTTCAAAAACAGGATCAGATATTTTATATATATTTCCTTCTTTTCCATAAACTAATAAATTGTGTGCATTAAAATGAAATCTCATATTTTCTGGCATATAAGGAAGATAAAAAACTGAAGTTTGTAATCCTACAAGTTTTTTTTCATTTTCTACAAGTTTTGTAAGTTCTAAATTAGCTTCAATTATATTTTTATAACTCTTTTTATACATTTTAATATTTAAAACTTTTTCAACATTTTTAATGATATTTTTGGGAATTGCTCTATACGCTATCAAAGGCATATTATTTACTTTTATTACTGGAAAAAAAGCAAAAGTTAAACTATTTGTTAATCCAAAAACCATAGGTTCACTAATACTTAATCCATAATTTGTAAGCATAGAAGATAAAACACCACTTTCACAATGCGCAAATTGCGAATGTTTAAACTCTTTATTCATATTTAAAACTCTTCAAATCTTCTAAATTTATATTAAATATTTCTGCATATTTAGCCAAAACTTTATCATTTAATTTTTTAAAATATTTCATTCTTAAATGTCTTTTTACTCTAAAACTAAACATGCCAATTGCACTACAAAGTGTAGGTAAATCCATTCTATTTTTATACATAAAATATTTTATTGGAGAAGATATGCCTTCTTTAATTTCTTGTAAACACTCTTTTTCAAGAACTTTGTATTCATTTACAGCTGTTAAAGTAGCAAATTCTTCTGTACTACTTCCATAATTGACTCTTTCAAAGCTTCCTGTATTATTTACTGCATACATAACTTTTTGCTGACCATCAAGTGTAGAGTTTTCCTCTTTTGGAATTTGACTTTCTTTTATCATACTACTTCTAAAGAGAAAAATGCAGTTGAGAATCTTCCACTTTCAGGAACATAACAAAGAATTTTTTCACCTTTTTTTAAATTCCCACTATTAAATAACTCTTCTAAAATTATATAAATTGATGCACTTCCTGTATTTCCAAAACTAGTAAGATTTGTAAACCATTTTTCATATGGTATTTCAAAATCCACCTTTTTCAATCCTTCATATAACTTATCTCTAAAGTATTCAGATGAATAATGTGGCAAAAAATATTTATAATCATCAGCTTTTATTTCTCTTTTTTTAATAATATTTCTAAGAGGTCTAACAACTGTATATTCAACAATATTTTCATTTAAAAGTTTTACATTTTGTTGTACACTTAAAAGTGATTTTTCCATAACTTCATTTTGCTCAAATGCTCTCCACGATTCTATCGTGTCATTTTGTATTTCCAATCCACTGTACATACAAACAGGCATATCTCCTGCATAAGAAAGAATATCTATAAAATTTATTTTTAAAGAAATACTATCTTTATTTGGTTTATTTTCTAAAAGCATTGCTCCTGCACCATCAGATAACATCCATCTTAAAAAATCTTTTTCAAAAGCAATACTTGCATTTTTTTCTAACTCATCTAAGCATTTTGATTCTTCTTTAAAATTTCTTGCACTAAGTATTGGTGATGATGCTTCAGAACCAGTTGAGATTCCATTTTTAAACTCTCCTGATTTTATAGAAAGATAAACATATTTTAAAGCATTCACTCCACTAAGGCATATTCCTGATGCAGAAATAGTTTCAATTGGATGAAGTTTTAATTCACCATGTACCATTAAAGTATGTCCTGGCATAAGTTGATCAGGAGAAGTTGTACCACAAGCAAGTATTTCTAAATCATCTAATTTAAAATTATCTTTTTCTAATTTTTTTATAGCTTTTTTACATAATTTTGCATTTGTAAATAATTGCTTTTGTGTATCTTTTTCTAAAACATAAAATCTTCTTTTTATTCCATTACTTCTTAAAACTATATTTTTTGCTTTTGATTTTTTACCACCAATATATCCTAAATAATCCTCAATTTCATCATTAAATACAGGTTCATTTGGCATAAATTTTTGAATATTATTAATATATACATCAATCACTACATAAATTCCTTCATTCTATAATCTTCACTACCACTAGGCAACTCATAAAACTCTTTTTGTTTCTGGATAGATTTTTTGTTTATTTTTCTTATTATAGTTTGAACTATCATATTAATAGGAACAACTGTTATAATCATAAGAAGTAAAAATACAAGATAAAACATAACAGCAATTTTTCTTTTCTTATTTTCAAAATCACCTATTTTTTTTATTAATTTTCCCCAAATCAAAAAACTTTTATGTCCAATTTTTTCGCTTTTTATTAGTTTTGGATCAACTTCAACAGCTTTTAAACCATACAATAAACTTTTATGTTCTTTTTCTTTATCCATTTCTAAAGCTTTAACCAAAGCTTTACCGAATCGCTGAGTTTTTATAATCTCATCTTCTGATATTCCTGCACTACTAAGTCCTAAAAAAGAATCTTTTTTACCAGTTAACATCCATCTTGGAGTTGTGATAAATGTTTCTAATGAATTTCCTTTATCTATTAGTACAACATTATCGATTAATGTTGCATCTAAATCTTCAAGAAGTTTTTTTATTTTTTCTTGAGCCATTAGCCACATATTTCTACAACCAATTAAAGTCACAACAGGTTTATTTTTAAACTTATTTTTTGAATAATTACTTTCTAAAAAAGAACTAATAGGAATAGATGGAGATAAAAACCATACAGTATAAGCTAAAATTATTAAATCAAACTCATCTTCATCATCTTTTATATCTTCTAGTTTACAAGGAGTCATTAATACAGATTCGGGAAAAGTGTTCATAAAAGTAATAAAATTCCAAGGAAAAGAAAATTCTTTTTCTGGTTTTATTTTTTTAAATATTAATTCAAAATTTTCATTTTCCAAAAGTGGTTTTGTAAAATTCTCAACTAAATTATTTAATTGTCCTGTTTGTGAATACGATACTATCAATATTTTTTTTTTATTCAAATTATTTCTTCTTTTAAGAGAGTTAAAGATAGTACATTTGTACTATCTTCTTTTAGTCAGCTAAATTGTTTAATTGAATTTTGATTGCGTTATCTAAATTTTGTACCCAACCATTATAATTTTGGTGAATAGTATTTTCTTGAGCATTATAATCCAATTGGCTACTATTTTTATAGTTAATTGAATATGAAGTTGTATTATATGAAATATCTACGATTGCCATATGTTTTCTAATATTCAATTGTCCTTGAGCAAGACCTGGTTTAACTTTTGTAATCATCCAACCTAAACTTGAACCAGCATTTTTAATAGCTTTATATACTTGTTCTTCACTAGTGCCTTTTTTTACTTCAATTGGACTATCTGATACATTATATAAAGTTGCTGTTCTACATCCTGTTAGTAAAAATAATCCTAAAACTGTTATAAACAGTAGCTTTAATGTTGCTTTCATTCTTTCTCCCATTTTAATAATTTAATAGATATTATCAAAAAAATCTTTAAAATAACCCTATTATTTGATTTGAGATCTGTTTTTCTAGGATTGGAGTTGCTTCTTGTAAAGTTAAATTCATTTTAGTTGCTTCTGCAAATAACATAGTTTTGTGCTCTATATAATTTGTTGAATAACTTTGAGCTGTTCCTGTTGCCATGTTTGAATTCAATTGTCCAGAGGCATTTGCATTATTTACATTTCCTCCAAAACTATTCACAAATCCAGCTTTATTTGAATCTCTAACAGATGATTGTCCTTGAACTGTTGCGCTTGAAGTATAAACTTCACCTTTTGCTTTTTCTCTAATTACAATATCAACCTGCATTTGATAAATAGTATCTTCTAAAGCTTTCCCAACTAATCCGCCTATCAAAGCACTTCCTAAACCAACAGCTATTGGTTGTGTCGCTCCATGACTATTATAAGCTGAAACTCCAGCTCCTAATGCTCCAGCTCCTAATGCAGCTCCAGCAACATTATTTTCTTGCTTTTTATCACAATATAAAACATTCATCATTAAAACATAAGTTGCAGCATCTGGATCATCAACTATTCTATATCCTTTTGCCATTAATTCACTTATAATAGAACTTTCTAGATTAATACTTTGTCCACTTGTATTTTGAGTTCTTACAAAAATCGTTTTCAATTCTTTTTTTACTGGATTAATAAATACGCTTTGTGTCATTTTTGCATTTGTTTGTAATTCAGTTGTCGCACAACCTGTAAAAAGTAGTGTAGCAGATACAATACTTAAACTTAAAATTTTTATTTTATGCATTTAATCTCCTTAAAATATATTATATTTAAAATTATAACTTAAATTCAATCTTCTATTCTTATCATATTAGGTTTTGTTAGAACTACTCCAGAATTTTCAAGTTCTTTAATAGCTTTTAAAATATCTTTTTCTACACATGTATGAGTTGTAAGTAAAAGATTCGCTTTTGAATCTTTTAATGGTTTTTGCATCATATTTTCAATAGAGATTGAATTATTTCCAAATATTGTTGCAACTTTTGCTAAAGTTCCAGATTTGTCTGCAACTTCAAGTCTTAAGTAGTATTTTGTTTTGATATTATCTTTTGGCATTAAAGTTATCTTTTCACCTGGTTGTTTTTCAAAACCAAGCATTGGAGAACCTTTACCTTTTCTAGCAATATCTATTATATTTGCAACAACAGCTGAAGCAGTTGCATCACCACCTGCTCCTGCTCCATAATACATAGTTTCTCCAACTTTATCTCCAACAACAGAGATTCCATTCATAACACCATCAACTTTTGCTATCATTTTATCTTCAGGAATTAAAACTGGATGAACTCTTAATTCAATTTCATTTCCTACTTTTTTTGCAATACCTAACAGTTTTATAGAATACTCAAACTCTTTTGCAAATTCTATATCTGCTTTTGTGATATTTTCAATTCCTTCGATTAATATTTCTTCAGGTTTTACATCTATTCCATAAGCAATTGAACCTAAAATTAAAAGTTTATGAGCAGCATCATATCCACCAACGTCAAATGTTGGATCAGCTTCTGCATAACCTAATTCTTGTGCTTCTTTTAGGATTTCATCATAGTTTACACCATCATTTATCATTCGTGTAAGCATATAGTTACAAGTTCCATTCATAATACCTTGAATAGATTTAATATGATTTGCACTTAATCCATCTCTCAAAGCATTTATTATTGGTATTCCACCTGCAACTGCTGCTTCAAATTCAAAAGGAATATCGCCAGCAAGTTCTTGAAGTTCATATCTATGGTAAGCCAATAAAGCTTTATTTGCAGTAACCACTGCTTTTCCTTTTAATAAAGCTTTTTTAACTATCTCATAAGGCTTATCAATTCCACCCATTAATTCAACAACTATATCAATAGAATCATCTTCTAAAATTTCATCAGCATTTGTAGTTAATTTTATACTAACATCTCTTTTTTTGCCTAAGTTTGAAACTACTCCAATAGTTGGAACAATCTCTTTACCAGCACGTGCAGTAATAATATTTTTATTATCAATTAAAATATTTGCAACACTACTTCCAACTGTACCAACTCCAATAATTCCAACTTTTAACATATCTTATTTCCTTTAAAATGGTTCCCCTTTTAAAGGAACCGAATTTATTCTATATCTACTTTTTAGCAGGATTTCTAAAAAATCCTTAAAAGTAATAAAAACTAAAGGGCTTTGAGAACAAAGCTTACTTTTCTAATGATTTTAAATATTTCTTTATATTTTTTGCAGCTTGTCTGATTCTTTTTTCATTTTCAATTAAAGCAATTCTTACATATTGGTCACCATAGTGTCCAAATCCAATTCCTGGACTTACAGCAACTTGTGCTTGAGTTAATAATTGTTTTGAAAATTCCATACTTCCTAAGTGACTTGCAACTTCAGGAATTTTTGCCCAAATAAACATAGATGCATTTGGTTTATTCATAACCCAACCAGCATCTGCAAATGTTTCAAGCATTAAATCTCTTCTTTTTCTATATTTCTCAATATGTTCTTCAACACAATCTTGTGGTCCATCAAGTGCAACAGTAGCTGCAATTTGAATAGGAGTAAACATACCATAATCAAGCCAAGATTTGATTCTTTTTAATGCACCGATTAGTTTTTCATTTCCTACGATACAACCTACTCTCCATCCAGCCATATTATATGATTTACTTAATGTAAAACATTCAACAGCAACATCTAAAGCACCTTCTGCTTGGAAAATTGAAGGAGTTTTATATCCATCAAAAGTTATATCAGCATAAGCAATATCAGAGATAATATAAAATCTTTCTCTTTTAGCCATTGCTACTAATCTTGTATAAAATTCTGGTGTTACAGTTGCACAAGTTGGATTATGAGGGAAATTAACAACTACGAATTTTACTTTTGGAATTGACTCGTCAAGTGTTTTTTGTAATCTTTCAAAAAACAGATCTTCATCAACTTTAAATACATCATCAAATGCTAATTCAAACTTATGAACAGCTGCACCATTTAACATAAATGCATATGAGTGAATCGGATAAGTTGGGTCTGGAACAACAGCTACATCTCCAACATTTACAATAGCCTGAACTAAGTGAACATAACCCTCTTTTGAACCCATTGTTGCACATACATGTTTATTTGGATCTAAAAAATCAACATCATATTTTCTTTTATACCAGTTAGAAATAGCAAGTCTTAGTTTAAAAATACCAGCACTTGCACTATATCCATGATTTTTTGGTTTTGCTGACGCTTCAATTAATTTATCTGTTATATGTTGTGGTGCTGGACCATCTGGATTTCCCATAGAGAAGTCAATTACATCTTCCCCTGCTCTTCTTGCTTCCATTTTTATTGCATTTACTTCTGCAAATACATAATTTGGAAGTCTTTTCATTCGTTCAAATTCAATTTCTGCAAACATTTATTACTCCTTAGTAATGCTAATCCCTTGCTTTAAATTTGCAAGAGAATATAAATCATCAATTTTGATATATCTTGTATTATTAGGCACATCTATTACTAAATTTTTGTGCAAACTATCTTTTTCTACTATTTCAATAATTTTAAAATCTTTATCATAAAAAACTATACTTGGATACCAACTATTATTTATATTTGAACTTATGCTAATAGCACCTGTATTTGATATTTCAATAATATATGGTTTATTTGGTTTTTTTAATGATAAACTTTTATTATTTATTAAATCTTCAGTTTTATAAACTGTAGAGTTAGTTGAATCAATAAAATAACTCCACTTAAGATTTCCCTCTCTTTTTATATCTACAATACTACTGTTTGTACTTTGTAATTCTTGAGATAATCTGAGAGGGTTTATGGCGGCTGCAGTTTTTAATCTAATAGTCCATTTTAACTGATCTTCTATAACTACTTCACTTTGAGTTATAAAATTTTGTTGTCCAATAGCTTTTAATATATCATTTATATTTTTCATTGATTTTTTTGCATTTGCATTAAAACTAAAAGATACTTCAATATCTTTAGTTCCTCCTAAATCTAATTTTAGAAGATTATTATTTGATAATTCTTGAGTAATTTTTACATAATCAATTTGACCATTTTTATAAAATGAACTTGAATTTTTGAAAATATGATTAATTAAATTCCTATGCGTATTATAATCACTAGCTCCTAGTAAATTTTGAACTGCGTCATTTATACTTGCATTTGAAGTCACACATAAAGCAATAATTAGGATTAATTTTTTTATCATATTTTACTCTTTTTATCTTTTTAGGTTATAAATCAATATTCCCGCTGCAACTGAAACATTTAAAGAATCAAATTCATGTTCCATTTTTATAGATACTTTTAAGTCCAATTTTTTAGCAACTTTTGGAGAAATACCTTCTCCTTCACTTCCTAAAAATAGAGCTACTTTATCACTTTTTTCTATTTTTCCATATTTTTTTAAATCAACACCATCCATTGTTGCACCAATCAAAGTAAATCCAGCATCTATTAATTCACTTGCTAAATCTGCACTTCTTGGATGAATACAAAATGGTAAATCAAGTAATGCTCCAGCACTTGTTCTTACAATTCCAGAGTTATTTATAGTTTTTATATTTGATGCAATTATTCCATCAATTCCTAAAGAATAAGCTGTTCTAGCAATAGCTCCAATGTTTCCAACATCAGTTACTCCATCTAAAACTAAAATAAAATTCATCGCTTTTAATTCTTTTATCGGTGCATAGTCAAACTGACTCAACTTTAAAAAAAATCCTTGATGATTTCCACCTTTTGCTAAAGCTTGCGCTTTTTGGTTATCTAGTCTATGGATTTTTTTACCTAATTTTAAAAATTTTGAAAATAGTTTATTATCTATCTCTTTTGAAAGAAAAACTTCTTCAACTAATTTTGGGTGATTTTCAAGTACATAAAGTACTATTTGTTTTCCGTATATTATCATGACGGCATGTTATCCAAAAATTGTTGATAAACCTCTTTGATAGATTGTCCTGTCATTTTTGCAATTAATTTTGCTTTTGTTTTTGGAGGTAAATCTAAAGGTAATATATCATTTAGTTCAAGATTTAAACCAATTTTTTCTTTTGGTTCAATTACTACAACCCATTCACCTTTTATATTTATATTTTTAAACTCTTCAAAAAGATTTGAAGCGCTATTTTTATAAGTAGTTTGATGAAGTTTTGTTATCTCTTTTGCTAAAAATATTGTTCTATTTGGCTCTTTTTCATTTAACTCTTCAAGAAGTTTTAAAAGCCTATGAGGTGATTCATAAAGGATTGATAGTTTATCATCATTTAAAATCTCATCGAGTTTTGAAGCACGACTTGCTCCTTTATGGTCTAAAAATCCATAAAAAGAAAAAGTAGTTTGTGTAAATCCACTCATTGCATAAGCAGTTAAAATTGCATTTGCACCAGGAAGAACATCATAAGGAATTTGATTTTTTATACAAAAATCTACAAGCGTAGCACCTGGGTCACTAACACAAGGCATTCCTGCATCGCTTACATAAACAACATTTTTAGAAAAAGTATCTTTGTCTAAAGTTTTTAATATTTGATTTTCATTATGAGAGTGAAAAGATTTATACTCTTTATTTGAAAAGTCTAAGTTATACTTTTCACCTAAAAGGTTTAGAAGTTTTTTTGTTACTCTTGTATCTTCACAAAAGATTAATTCCGACTCTTCAAGAACTTTAAGTGACCTCGAAGAGATATCTTCTAAATTTCCAATCGGAGTCGGAACTAAGCATAACATAGTATTTTACTACTATTTAGCCATGTTATATTTAGCTTTGAATTTCTCAACTCTTCCTGCAGCATCAACAAGTTTTTGCTCACCAGTGAAGAATGGGTGACAAGAAGAACAAATATCGATTTTTAAAGTCTCAACATTTGATTTTGTTTCAAAACTATTACCACAAGCACAAGTTACTGTACAAACTTTGTAGTCTGGATGAATATCTTTTTTCATTCCATTTTCCTTAATTAAATTAATGTAAGATAAAAGGTCAAGTCCTTGCAAGCCCTTTACCAAACTCTTTAGGGTTGTGATTATATCGAGAAATACTTAAGTATATCTGAATTTAAGTTATCTATTATATTTGAAGTCTTATTTAAAAATTGACCTTTATTGAAAGTATTTTGTCTTTTTGCAAGTTTCATTGTATTTTGTGAAATTTTTTCTTCTAACTCTTCTTTAGACAATTTTCCATCTAAATATTCAAATGTTTCGACAATACCAATAGATGACATACAATTTGGAGCTCTTGTATATTTTTTTTCTAAATAAATAATTTCATCAATCAAACCTGATTTTATCATAGTATTTGTTCTTGATGCAACTCTTTTTTTTAGCTCTTCTTTTTCCCATAAAATTTCAAATATCTTTAAATCTTTTGCAAGTGGAATTTTAGGATTTTTTTCAAAATATAAAGTTGGAGTTAAGCCTGTTTGTTTATAAATTGCATAAGCTTTTTCTACTCGATATTTATCATTTTTTTCTATCTTTTTCATATACACTTCATCCAATGAATACAATAAATCATAAGCTTCTGCTACACTAATATCTAATTTTATTTTTGTTTCAATTCCTAAAGACAATCCATCAATTAAAGCTTTTAAGTAAAATCCTGTACCACCAACTATAATCAAATTTTTATCATTTTTTAAAGCATACTCTTTAGCTTTTTTGTATAACTCCATAAAACAAACCACATCAAATTCAACATTTGGATAAACTTCATCTATTCCAAAATGTAAAATTTCACCTCTTTCTTCTAAAGTTGGTTTTGCAGAAACAATATCTATTTCTTTGTAAACGCACAAAGAGTCCAATGATAAAATTATAGAATTTGTTTTTGAGGCAATTTCAAGAGATAAAGCAGTTTTTCCTGATGCAGTTGAACCAATAATTGCTATTTCTTTCATTTTATTACTTTTTTACTTTCACAAATTTCTAATTTTTTATTAAGTTCATTTATCTCTTTTTCTTTTTCAATAATTGTTTTTAATAGTTTTGAAATATCATTTGATTGTGAATTTGTAATTTCATCCTGAGTTTTTGAAGAACAAGCACTAAAATTTAGAATTAAAAATAGACTTAAAATAAATAAAACAATTTTTTTCATATATTCTCTTTTTTATAAAATATTTTTCATTATAACCCAAAAAGGTTTAATTTAATTAATCTAGGATAAAATCCCTGCTATGAAAAAATTGATGAAAAAACTTAATGATTTTAGCGAACTTGTAATGTTCCAACACTCTATTTTTGCTTTACCATTTATTTTTATAGCTATGGTTGTAGCAGCAAATGGTTGGTTTGGTTTTAAACTTTTGGTACTTGGTGTTTTAGCAGCTGTTACTGCACGAAATTTTGCTATGGGATTTAATAGATATATGGATAGAGATATCGATGCTTTAAATCCACGAACTATAAATCGTCCAAATGTAGATGGAAGAATTAGTGCAAATGCTATGTTTATTTTTGTAGTGGTTAATGCACTTTTATTTATATTGGTTGCTTATTTTGTAAATGATTTAGCATTTATTTTATCATTACCTATTTTAATAATCATTGGTTCTTACTCTTATTTTAAAAGATTTTCATATCTTGCACACATTATTTTAGGAATTTCTTTAGCTCTTGCACCAATTGCAGGTGTAGTTGCTGTTAGTGAAAATATACCTTTATGGGTAATATTTTTAAGTATTGGTGTTATGTTTTGGGTTGCTGGTTTCGATTTACTTTATTCTTTACAAGATATAGAAGTAGATAAAAAACTTGGTCTTCACTCTGTTCCTTCTGTATTTGGAGTAGAAAAAACTATGCTTTTTTCAAAAGTATTTCACGCACTAACAGTAATATTTTGGCTTTTATTTGTAATCTACTCAAGTAGCTCATATTTTGCATATCTTGCCGTAATAATAAGTGCTTTGATGCTTAGTTATGAACACTATTTAGTAAATAAAGATTTTAAAAAAATTGATAGAGCATTTTTTACTGTAAATGGTTATTTAGGAATAGTTTTCTTCCTTTTAATAGTTTTAGATAATATCTTTTTTTAAAATTTAAGAAATATTAGGATAGACTTACATCCTAATTTTAGGTGCGTCTGTAGTTCAACTGGATAGAATAACCGGTTTCGACCCGGTGGGTTGTGGGTTCGACTCCTACCAGGCGTGCCATTTTATAATCGAACTCAATCCAAAAAATACCACTAATATATAACTTTTCAAACTTTATATTTAATTCAAAATATTTACCTGTAAAATTTTTAAATCCAATTTCTTATAATTTTTTCTTCTATTTATGATAATTATTTGATATAATTTATTCATTCCAACAGTGAGGAGGAAGTTAAATGAAAAAATTATTTTTATTTTTAATTATTTTAAATAGCATAGTTTTTGGAGTTACTTTTGAAGATGGTAAGAAAGCATTATTAATGAATGATTATCAAAAAGCTTTTAAAATATTTGATGATTTAGCTTCAAAAGGTGATGCAAAAGCACAATATGGACTTGGATTTATGTATGAAACAGGAAAAGCCGTAAAAATGAATAAAAAAGAAGCGATTAAATGGTATAAAAAATCATCAAAACAAGGTTATAAAAAAGCTCAAAAAGCTCTTGATGGAATTTGCAATGAAAATCCTTTTATTTGTAGATAAATTAAAGATTTTTAAGCATCACTAAATTAACTCTTTTGTATTTTGGTTTAAAATTAGGAATTTCTTCAAATCCTAATTTTTTATACAAACTTACAGCAGGTGTTAAAACACTATTTGTTTCTAAAAATATAGTTTTACCACCTCTATTTTTAGCTTCATTTATAACTGCTTGAGATAAAAATAAACCTAATTTTAAACCTTGTACTTTTGATAAAACAGCCAATTTAGCTAATTCAAAATCAAAGTTTTCATTTTTTGATTTTATTAAAGCACAAGTTCCAACTACCTCATCTTTATATAAAGCTAAAAAAATTTCTCCACCAATATCGATAATATATTTTTCAGGTTCATTCAATACTTTTATATCTGATTCTTCTACTTCAAAATATTCACCAATCCACCAAAGATTTATCTTTTTAAAATCTTCTTTGTATTTTGGCGAAAATTTTACTATCTTTATATCTTCACTCATTTGGTATTTCTAAAAATCTTTAAAATTTCCTATTATCTCTTTTGCTTTTTGTAAAGCTTTATCACTACTATCTTTATCAAATGTAAGTGCAACAGCCATTCTTCTTCCAACATGGCTTTGTGGTTTTCCAAATACTCTAATAATTGAATCTTTTGTAAATGAAGAATCAAAAATATCAATTTGAGGATTGAAGCTATCGCCACTTGCTTTATATGCAGCACTTGCACCTGCTCCATAAGTTATAAAATCAATTGGTAAACCCAAAACTGCTCTTACATGAAGTGCAAACTCACTAGCACTTTGAGTAATCATAGTAACCATTCCAGTATCATGTGGTCTTGGACTTACTTCACTAAAATAAACATCATCACCTTTTACAAATAACTCAACTCCAAAAATCCCACGTCCACCTAAACCATCAGTTATAGTTTTTGCTATTTCTTGAGATTTTTTAACTGCAATTTCACTCATATTCATTGGTTGCCATGAGAAGATATAGTCACCATCTTTTTGGATATGTCCAATTGGTTCACAAAATACTGTATCTTTTCCATTTCTAACAGTTAACATTGTAATTTCATAATCAAAAGTGATAAACTCTTCAACGATTAATTCACTAGCATCACCTCTAGCTTCTTTTGCCATTTCCCATGATTTTTCTAAATCAGCTTCACTTCTTGCAACACTTTGCCCATGACCAGAAGAACTCATAACAGGTTTAATAACACAAGGAAATCCAATAACACTTGCAGCTTCTTTTAAAGCTTCAAAAGTTGTTACAAATTTATATTTACTTGTTGGAAGTTTTAGTTGTTCTGCTGCAAACTCTCTGATATTTTTTCTATTCATAGTTTTATTAACTGCATCAGCATTTGGAATTACATGAAATCCCTCTTTTTCAGCATCAAATAAAGCTTGAATATTTATAGCTTCAACTTCAGGAAGAATATAAGTTGGTTTTTCTCTTCTTATAATATCAAGAAGTTGATTTTTATCTTTCATATTTATTGTATATGATTTATTTGCTACAAGTTGAGCTGGTGCGTTGTTGTAACTATCAACTGCTATTGTTTCTATTCCTAATCTTTGAGCTTCAATTATTACTTCTTTTCCAAGTTCTCCACTTCCAAGAAGCATAATTTTTATAGAGTCATACTTTAAAGGTGCTGTAAATTTCATATTTTTCCTTTTTATTATAAATTGTTAAAGAGTAACCGTAAAAACTTTTTTTACAGCACCTTTGAAATAAATTGTATTATCTTTGATTGATAAAGTTAATTCTTCGCCACTTTTTGGATAAACAAAAGTAATATCATTTACCAGTTTTAAGCTATTCGCTCTTAGAAAACTTGCTGCCATTCCTGTTCCACAAGCTAGAGTTTCACCTTCAACTCCTCTTTCATAAGTTCGTACTTTTATTGTTTTATTTTCTATTTTTGCAAAATTAACATTTGCATTATATTTATATCTCATTTTTGCACATAACTCATGGTTATAAAGATTTAAGTCATCAACTATTGTTACAAGATGAGGAACTCCAGTATCCACTAAATGCCAAATAAATCCATCTTCACTAAACTCTTCATTTATAACTTTTGCTTTAGTTAATTGAGTTTCAACAATATCATTTTCAACAATAGCTTTTATAATTCCAGCACCAGTTAAAAATCTTGCTTGATTTTTAGTTATTAAACCATTTGTATAAGCATAATGAGTTACTGCTCTTGTTGCATTTCCACACATAGAAGCATCACTTCCATCGCTATTATAAAATAACCATTTGAAGTCTGCTTCATTTGTTGGAACTAAAACTACAAAACCATCTGCTCCAATACCTTCAGTTCTATTACATAATTTTATTGCTTCAGCTTTATAATCTTTTTCAATAAATGAGTGTGAAATGATAAAATCATTCCCACTTGCACTATATTTTGTGTATGTCATATAATCTCTCCAATTACTCTTTCAACTTCATTTTGTAAATGTTTTAAATCTTTTGAATTATCTATTACCATGTCAGCAAGCTTTTTTTTCTCTTCAATATCCATTTGATTTGAGATTTTTAGTTTTGCCTCTTTTTCATCTATATTATCTCTTTTCATAAGCCGTTGTATTTGTAACTCTTTTGGAGTATAAATAACTAAAGATTTAGAAATTGGATAATGCATTTTTTCAAAAAAAAGTGGAATATCTACAAAATATGGTTTATTTTGTTCTTCATATATTTTTGACTCTTTAATAATCTCTTCTTTGATTAAAGGGTGAAGTAGAGCCTCAAGTTTTAACTTGTTTTCCTCATTTGAAAAAATGATTTTTCCAAGTTCTTTTCTTAAAACTTTTCCATTTTCAACATACTCTTTTCCAAACATCTCTTCTATTTTTGAAGAATTTTCGTCTAAAAGTTTATGTGCGATTTTATCAGCATCAATAGTTAGAAACCCATGAAGTTTCAAAAGATTACAAACTGTACTTTTACCAGTTGAAATTCCACCTGTTAAGGCGATAGCATTTTTAAATAAATCATTACTCATAGTTTGGATTTTACTACAATAATGATTTATTTAAATTTAAAATTTATCTTTTTGCAATTCCAGTTAAAGCTTTGTACTCTCCTGCTGGGAATACAAAAGAAGCATTATGAATCTCTGCTGAATAATATTGTAAATCATCAAGTAAATCAGCTCTTTGAAGATTTAAGTCTGCAGTTGGATGATATTTTTTTGATGCAATGATTGAAGTATTATGTCCAAACTTAAATGGCATAGCTATCCAAAATTTTGAACCAACAAGTTTTAAATCACTAAATAGTTGTTCTTCATCTTCTGAAAAAGATTTTGTAGCAAAAGATATAAGTCCATCATCTTTTAATATTCTTTCAATATTTGCAAGTAATAGTTCATCAATTTTTACATCTGTTAAAATTATAACATCAATGTTTTTTTCATTGTGTGATTTTAAAAATGCTAAATCTCCAAATTCAATACTTGAAATTTTGTTATGTTTTGAAGCTTCTATTTTCAAATTATCATTAATTGTTCCAATTACTAGAACTTTTAAAGCTTCTTTATGTGTACAAAGTGGTATATGTACCATCATTTCATTAAATGCGTTATTATGTTTCATTATATATAGTCCTTAAAATTTATAAATATTTTGCTATAATACCCAAAAATTTTTAAAGTAATCGCAAGATTTGTAAAATATAGATACAAAAAGGTGAATAATGGCAACAGTTAGTTACAAAGATGCAGGTGTTGATATAGATGCGGGAAATCAATTCGTAGAAAATATCAAACCATATGTTAAATCAACAGTAATTCCAGGAGTTTTAGGTGGAATTGGTTCTTTTGCAGGAGCATTTGAGTTACCAAGTGGTTACAAAAAACCTGTAATTTTATCTGGAACAGATGGTGTTGGAACTAAGTTAAAACTTGCAATTGATGCAAAAAAATTTGATACTGTTGGAATTGACTTAGTTGCTATGTGTTCAAATGATTTACTTTGTAACTTTGGAGAACCATTATTTTTCCTAGATTATTATGCAACTGCAAAACTTGATGTTAACGAAGCTACACAAGTAGTAAAAGGAATTGCAGAAGGTTGTATAAGAAGCGAATGTGCGCTAGTTGGTGGTGAAACTGCTGAAATGCCAGGTATGTACAAAGAAGGTGATTTCGATTTAGCTGGTTTTTGTGTAGGAATTGCAGAAAAAGATGAGCTTGATAGAATTTCAAAAGTAAAAGCTGGAGATATCTTGATAGCACTTCCAAGTTCAGGTGTTCACTCAAATGGTTTTTCATTAGTTAGAAAACTGCTTTTAGAAAAATTAGGAATGAGTTTAGAAGATGATTTCCAAGGTAAAAAACTAAAAGACGTTTTATTAGAGCCAACAAGAATTTATGTAAAAGAGTTCAAAGCTAATAAAGATAAAATCAATGCTTTAGCACATATCACTGGTGGTGGAATTACTGAGAATTTACCAAGGGTTTTACCTGAAAATTTAACAGCAGTTGTTGAAAGAAGTAAAATCAAAGTTTTACCAATCTTTGAATTTATGAGTAAACACGTAGAACTTGAAGAGATGTATAGAACATTTAATATGGGTGTTGGAATGGTACTTGTAGTAAATCCTTCAAATGTAGATGCGATTTTAGCTAATACTGATGGATATATAATTGGTGAACTAAAATCAGGTGAAAGAAAAGTAGAATTTATCTAAGATAAATTTAATCAATTAAAAAAGGGTGAGTATAAAAACTCACCCTTTTTTTATCTCTTCATAATATTTTAAAATCTCAACAACTTTTGAAGCATATCCCCACTCATTGTCATACCATAAAAGAAGTTTTATCATATTATTTTTAACCTCTAAATATCTATGGTCAATTATCGTTGTATATTTCTCTTTTTTAAAATCACTTGAAACTAATGGTTCAAAGTTATTTAAAACAATAGGAAATTTCTGATTTTTTTCAAAATCTAAAAAAAGTTTTGTTATTTCATCTTTTGTTGAAGTTTGTTTTGTAAATAAAGTCACATTTATAGCTCCAACTGTATCTGTTGGAACTCGCAAAGAGTTTGAAGATATCAATTCACTATTAAATTTAGAAAGTACATAAGAACACGCTTTTATTGTTGTAGTACGACTTGGAATTATATTTTGAGTTGAACTTCTTCCAAATTCAAAATTCAAATCAACATCTCTAGTTGCACTTCCAACATAGTTACCATCAAGAACTCTTTGGTGATTAAGTAGTGGATGAATGGTTACTATATCACCACAAATTATCTCTTTTTTATCATCAATTAGTTTTAAAGCAGGAAGTAAAGATGTAGCATTACATGAACTTGTTGAAATTATTTTATGAAGATCTATATCAAGTTTCTCTTCATTTGCTCCTAAAATTAGATTTATATGAGCATTTTTATTTGGATGAGTTAAAAATATAGCTTTTACGGGAAGTTTCTCTAAAAGTTTTGCATCTTCTTTTTTCCCACTGCAATCAATTATAATATCTACATTCTTTAGGTCAATTTTATCTAAAGAATCGAAATGTGTGATTTTTATTTTTGATTTAGAGTTTTGAATATAATTATCTTCAATAATTTTAAATTTATCTTCTAATTTACCATAAGTTGAATCATAGTTTATTGAATAAACTATATTTTCAATATATGGATTTATTTCATTTATAGCAACAACTTCAAAATCTTTATTTTCTAAAAGCTGTTTTAAAACAGCTTTTCCAATTCTTCCTGCTCCATTTAGGAGTATTTTTGTACTCATAAGCTAACCTATACTATATTTTTTAATCGTAGTATAGTTTATTTTTATTTATAGACTTATTTCTTTTCCATTTCAATAAATAAAATATGACTTTTTACGATTGGATTTATAGTTAATTTATCAACATCAACTATTTCCATAGCATCACCATTTTCTAAAATAGTACCATTTATTTCAGCTTTTCCTTCAATTTGTACAAAATATACTTGCCTATTTTTTTCTATTTTATATTCAAGTTTTTTATCAAATTCGCTAACATAAATATTTATATCTTGATAGATTTTTATTTTGCTATCACCATTCAAAGAAGATACAATATTTAATAATTTATTTTCTCTTTCATTTTCTTCAAATTTAAAAGAACCATAAAGTCTTGGAAGTCCACTTTTTGGTGGAATAATCCATATTTGCAAAAGTCTTAAATCATCACTTTCATGAAGATTATGTTCACTATGATAAATACCATCACCAGCACTTAGATATTGAACTTCACCTCTTTTTAAAGTCTCACTATTTCCCATAGAATCTTTGTGAGTAATCTCACCATTTATAACATAAGAAATAATTTCCATATTTGCATGAGGATGAGTATCAAATCCACTTCTTGGGTGAACAATATCATCATTTAAAACTCTTAAAACTCCAAAATTTATATTGTTTGGATTTCTATACTCTGCAAAACTAAAATGAAAACGACTCTCTAACCAACCAAGATTAGATGTTCCCATATTTTCTTTTGGTAATTTTCTTAGCATTTTTACTCCTTAATTAGAGTTTCAAATTGTTCTAAAATTCGTTCTAAACTATCTTCCTTACATTTTTTTTCATAAGTTGCTATTATTTCTCTTGGCATTACAACTGCTCCAAGTCTTGTAAATTGACTTCTTAAAGCATTTAATAAATCTTGCCCTCCACTTCCAGAATGAGTCGCTAATTGAATTTTTTTCAAAGAAAATAGTTTTCTAAAATTATCTCCTATTCTTGAAATCCAAGCTATTGCATTTACTAATACTGGTGGAACACCATAGTTATATTCAGGGGAAACAAATACATAAGCAGTTGCTTCTTCCATCTGTTTTGCTAAATCAAGAGCAACTTGAGGAATACCATCATTTTGTTCTTTAAATGTATCATACATTGGTAGATTTAAATCTACAAGATTTATTATCCTTGAATCTATTTTTTTACTCTCTAATTTACTTTTTACTAGATTTGCAAGACTCATATTTTCATTTAGACTTGCTACAAAAATCAGTACCATCTTAACTCCTTTTTATTAATTATTTACTCTCATCAAAAATAAAACTTTCCATCGATATATTTGTATATAAGATTTCACTATTAAATGATTTTCCATTTTTATTTATTGCACTTCCGAAGGCTATAAATAAAGGTAAGAAATGCTCACTCGATGGATGGTTTTTATAAAAGTTTACATCTTTATTTATATTTATTAAATCTTTTTCATTACCATTTTCTATAATATATTTTATTTTGTCATTAAACTCTTTTGCATAATTTTTTGGAATTAAGTTATAACTCATATCACCTAGATTATGAGTTATTCCTCCACTACAAATAATCATAGCATCATTTTTAAAATCTTTTAATTTTTCACCTAATTGAATTAATTCTGTAGCTGAATATGATATAGGAATACTTAACTGTAAAACAGGAATATTTAATTTTTCATATAAAAGTGCTAAAACATTCCATACACCATGGTCATAACTTTTTCTATTTTCATCAATTGATATATTTATATTATCTTTTTTTAGTTCTTCAATTAAATTATTTGTTAAATTTTTATCACTATTTATTTCATACTTAACTTTATATAATTCATCTTCAAAACCATAAAAATCATACATTATTTTATTTGTATCAGGGCTAATAGTTTTTAAATCTTTTGTAACATAATGTGCTGATACTATTATTATATATTTTGGAACTTTTAAAGTTAGTCCAAATTTTTGGAAATTTCTTTTTGATTTAGAATCACTCAAAATTATATTTGGAGCTCCGTGTGAAATAAATAGTGTTGGATACATAATATTTATAATTTAGCTAAAAATTATTTAGCTAAATTCCCTTCTATATCAATAGTTAATTTTACTTCATCACTAACTGCAACTCCACCCGTTTCTAACACTTTATTCCAAGTAATTCCAAAATCACTTCTGTTGATTTTTCCACTTAATGCAAATCCAGCTTTTTCTCCAACTACTCCACCATTTTCAAGTTGAAGTTTAATGTTTTTTGTAACACCTTTCATTGTTAAATCACCATAAACTAAATCTTTCTCAACTTTTGTTGATTTAAAAATAATTTTTGGGAATTTTTGTGCAGCAAAAATTTCATCAGCTTTTAAATGAGCATCTCTTTTTTCATCAGCAGTATTGATTGAATCTACAACAATTTCACCACTTACAGATTTTAACTTATTTGTTTTTTCATCATATTCAAAAGTTCCAGATACATCATTAAATTTTCCTGTTACATTTGATATCATCATGTGTTTTACTGTAAAACCAGCATTTGAGTGACTAGCATCAACATTGTAATTTCCTGCAAATAAAGCTGTTGAAACAGCAAGTGATAATAAACCTAATTTTAATTTTTTCATAATTTTTCCTTTTTTTTAATATATTACTAATTAGTACATATAAAGCAAAAAAATATTAATTTGCTTTATAAACCTTATTTAACAAACCATATAAAGTATCTAATTCTTCATCATTTAAAACTTCCATTGCTTTAGTTAAGTTTTTTGCATGATTTGGAAAAACTTCTTCAATAATCTCTTTACCTTTTTGCGTAATAGATAAAATTGATGCTCTATTGTCATTTGGATCTTTTACTGATGTTATCCAATTATCTCTTTTAAGATTTTTTACAACAACAGTTATATTTCCTGGTGTACTCATAGTTAATTTTGTAATTGAGCCTATGTTTAAATCACCTAAATGATATAAAACTTCTAACACTTTAAATTGATTAAACGTAAGATTATGTTTTGATAAATAATTAATTGTTAAATTAGCGATTTTTAAACTTGCTTTTTCTAATCTAACAACAGTTTTCATAGATTTATCAGTTCTAATTCCATATGTTTTTAACGATTTATTATTCATTACATTCTCCATAAGTGAAATTATAGTACTAATTAGTAATAAATGTCAAGAGTAAAATATATAAATTTCAAAATTTCTTTATAAGGCTTTTATTTTAGGGATTTTGTAGGTTAAACCTATTTTAACATTTTTATTAAAATAGGTTTTTTTGTAGGTTATTTTGTTTCTTTTTTCTTTTCAGTTACTTTTTTATTTGTTTTTTTCTTATCTTCTTTTTTCTCTTCAGGTTTTGGTTCTTCTATTAAATTTCCTTTAATATTTATTGTAAGTTTTATCTCATCAGAAACAGCAATAGAACCAGTTTCTAAAAGTTCATCCCAACTAATATCAAAGTAACTTCGTTTTGTTTCACCTTTCATTGAAAATATTACTTGTTTATCTAAAAACGCTTGATTTTCTAACTCAAGTTTTATATTTTTTGTAACATTTCTTATTGTTAAGTCTCCATAAACAATATTGTCTTCAATTTTAGTTGATTTAAAAAAGATTTTTGGAAATTTTTTTACATTTAAAATATCCTCAGATTTTAAATGTTCATCTCTTTTTTCATCGGCTGTATTAATCGATGATACAACTATTTCTCCTTTTAAAGATTTTAATTTATTTGTCTCTTCATCATATTCAAAATTTCCAGACATATCATTAAATGCTCCAGTTACATTTGTAACTTTTAAATGTTTAACTGTGAAATTTGCATTTGAAAGAGTTGTATCAATAGCATAATTTCCTGCAAATAAAGTCGTTGTAACAGCAAATGACACTAAAGTTGATTTCAAAAAATTCATCAATTTTCCTTTTTTATAAATATTTTGGATTATAACTAATTATAGTTAAAACGAATTTCTATTTAGACTCCTAAAGTTAAAAATAATCTTGATTTAGATAAAATATTCCGTTTTACTGACTGAAAAATTATTAAGGATAAATGAAATGTTATTAACACCAGGACCAACTCCCGTACCAGAATTTGCTAGAAAAGCAATGTCTGATATTACTATTCATCATAGAACTCCTGAGTTTGAAGCAATTTTTGAAAAAACTAGAAATTTATTATTGGAACTTTATGGAATGCCAGAAGTTTTAATGTTGGCTTCAAGTGGAACAGGAGCAATGGAAGCTTGTATAACAAACTTAACAAATAAAAAAGCTCTTACAATAAACTCTGGAAAATTCGGAGAAAGATTTGGAAAGATTTGTAATGCTTTTGATATCGAATATACAGAAATTAAAAACGAATGGAATACTCCAGTTAATGTTGAAGAAGTTGTAAATACTATAAAAAATGATTCTACTATTGATGCAATTTTTGTACAAATTTGTGAAAGTGCTGGAGGATTAAGACATCCAGTTGAACAAATCGCGGCAGAAGTAAAAAAAATCAACCCAAATATTATGATTATTGCAGATGGTATCACTGCTGTTGGGGTTGAAAAAATCGATGTTACAAATCTTGATGCAGTTATTACTGGAAGTCAAAAAGCATTTATGTTACCTCCAGGTCTTGCTATGATTGGTTTATCTTCTAAAGCTGTTGAAAAAATTGAAGCAAATCCAAAAGGTTACTATTTTAACTTAGCGATTGAACTAAAAAATCAAAGAAAAAATACAACTGCTTGGACAGCAGCGACAACACTTATCATTGGTCTTGGTGCAATTTTAGAAAAACTAAAAACTGATGGATTTGATACTTTATACACAAACACTGCATTAAGGGCAAAAGCAACTAGAGAAGCTTTAAAAGCTATAGGATTTGATATTTATCCAAAAAGTCCAGCAAATGCAATGACAACTGTTTATACAGAAAAATCAAATGAAATTAGAAAAATCTTAAAAAATAAATATAATGTAAATATTGCTGGTGGTCAAGATCACTTAAGTGGAAAAATCTTTAGAATAAATCACATGGGATTAGTTGAAGATTTTGAAGCTTCTTGGGCTGTAAATGCAGTAGAATTAACTCTTGATGATTTAGGAATTAGAACATTTGATGGTACTGCAAACAAAGTTTTTGCAATGACAATGTTTAAAGGAAATAATAAATAATGATTTTTGAACACGAAATTCCAAAAGGAAGTAGATTATACTTTGGAAAATTGGCAAAAGCAAAAAGAGTATTAGAAAATCAAGTTTGTGATATTTTAGATAAAGCTGGATTTGAAGAGATATTAACTCCAAACTTTTCATATTCTCAACATCAAGCAATTGCAAATGAAAAAAAGTTGATAAAATTTTCAGATGAACAAAATGAACAAGTTTCTTTAAGAGCTGATTCAACTTTGGATGTTGTAAGAATTATCACAAAAAGATTGGGAAGAACAACAAAACATAAAAAATGGTTTTATGTTCAACCAATTTTTTCTTATCCATCAACAGAAGAGTACCAAATTGGTTGTGAATGGATAGATCATAATAATATTGCTGATATTATGAATTTAACAGCAAATATTCTAAATTCTTTAAAAATTGAGCCTATTTTACAAATATCAAATATCAATATTCCGAAATTGGTTTGTAGTGAATTAAATCTAGATATTTCTTTATTAAAAAATGGAGAAATGTCTGAATTATTTAAATTAAATTGCGATTGGTTAAATAAACTTATAAAAGTAAAAGATGTAGCAAGTTTACAAAGTGTAATCGAACTTGTTCCAGATAGTATAAAAAAAGAGTTAGAAAAACTTCTTTCAAAAGCAAAAGAAGTAAAATATTCAAATATCATTATTGCTCCACTTTATTATGGAAGTTTAAAATATTATGATGATATTTATTACAGAGTAATAGATAAAAATTTACTTTTATGTAATGGTGGGATGTATTCAAGTAATGGACTTAGTTCATTAGGATTTGCATTATATACAGATAATTTATTAAAAATGTTAGAGGGTTGAAATGAAAGCAGATGTAATAGTTGGTATTCAGTGGGGAGATGAAGGAAAAGGTAAAATAGTAGATATGCTAGCACAAAAATATGATATGGTTTGTAGAAGCCAAGGTGGTCATAATGCTGGTCATACTATTTGGGTTGATGGAGTAAGATATGCTCTTCAACTAATTCCTTCAGGAATTTTAAATCCAAAAGCTATAAATGTTATTGGAAATGGTGTTGTTGTATCTCCTTTAAATATAATTAAAGAAATGAGTCAATTTACAAATTTAGAAGGAAGATTATTCATTTCTGATAAAGCTCATTTAAATTTGCCATTTCACGCTTTAATTGACCAAGCAAAAGAGAGATTAAAAGGTGACAAAGCTATTGGAACAACAGGAAAAGGAATAGGACCTACTTACGCAGAAAAAGTGAGTCGTACTGGTTTTAGAATGGGTGAACTTTTAAATCCAGTAAAACTTTGTGATGATATTTTAGAATATTTTAAACAAAATAGAGCAATATTTGATGTATTGGATATACAAACTCCAAATAAAGATGAGTTATTAGTTGAATTAGGTGAATATAAAGAAAAATTAAGTGCATTTATTACAAATACAACTAACCTTGTTTGGAAAGCAATAGATGAAAACAAAAGAATCCTTTTAGAGGGTGCTCAAGGAACAATGCTTGATATTGACCATGGAACTTATCCTTATGTAACAAGTTCTAGTACAGTTAGTGCTGGTTCTTGTACAGGGTTAGGAATAAATCCAAAAGATATTGGAATTATTACTGGAATTGTAAAAGCTTACTGTACAAGAGTAGGAAATGGACCTTTCCCTACTGAAGATTTTACCGAGGCTGGAAAAATAATAGGTGAAGTTGGAAAAGAGTTTGGAACAGTAACAGGAAGAAAAAGAAGATGTGGTTGGTTTGATGCCGTTGCAGTTAGATATGCAAGTAGATTAAATGGTTGTGATCAATTAGCTTTAATGAAACTTGATGTTTTAGATGGTTTTTCTAAAATAAAAGTTTGTGTTGCTTATGAACTTGATGGAGAAAGAATAGATTATATGCCATCAAATATGCAAGATGTAAAAGCAATCTATGAAGAGATAGATGGTTGGGATAGTGTAGTTGGTATAAAAGAATTTGACAAACTTCCAACAAATGCCAAAAAATATATAGAAAAAATAGAAGAAATAACTTCTGTAAAAGTTGGGATTATTTCAACTTCTCCAGAAAGAGCAGACACAATTATAAGAGGGTAAAAAGATGAGATTAAAGTTACATCACACACCGTATGTTTCAAGAAGAATTACAAGAGATTTAATCAATTGTGATTTTGTAGAAATTAGAAAAGAAAAAAATAGTATTGAAGCAGAAATTGAAAGAATACTTGATACTGACATTGAAAAAGAGTTTGCTCTAGATGAAAAAGTTCAAGAAATTTTAGATGCACAAGAGGAAGAGATTGAGTATCTAAATGCTGATAGAAGACAACTTTTTTGGATGACTAAAAAAAGATTAGCAAATGACTTTGGTGTTATTTTAAACAATGAAGATAGATTTTCAGATATTGCTCATAAAATTTTAGATTATTTATGGGAAGAAGATTTTATTCATTATGTTTGTTCTGATAATCAAGTTAAAAATGTAATTTTTGCTTCTTTAGATGACTTTATAAAAGGTTTTGAAAAAGCAGATAGTGAAGTTTTAACAAAACTAAGAAATTATAAAAGAAAGTTAATTCCAGGAACTGAAGATTATGACTTAGTTTATCATAGACTTTACGAAGAAGAATTAATAAAAAGAGGATTAATTTAATGCAAAAAGTATGGATATATTTAGAAAATGGAACTTTTTTAGAAGCAAAATCTTTTGGTGCAATAGGAACTGCTGTTGGAGAAATAGTTTTTAATACTTCATTAACTGGTTATCAAGAAATTATCTCTGACCCATCTTATGCTGGACAATTTATCACTTTTACAATGCCAGAAATTGGAAATGTTGGTGTAAATGATGATGATATGGAAAGTAAAATTTGTCATTGTAAAGGTGTTTTAGTTAGAAACTATCACAATGACTATTCAAATTATAGAGCACAAAATAATTTAGATAATTTATTAAAAGAACATGGTATTTTAGGAATTTGTGATATAGATACAAGATATTTAACTAAAATGCTTAGAGATGAAGGGGCTATGATGATGATAGCTTCAACAGAGATTTCATCTAAAGAAGAATTAGCAAAACAATTAAAAGTAAGCCCTAGAATTGAAGATATAAACTATATAGAAATAGTTTCTACAAAAGAAGCATATATTCATAAATCAGGAAGCTGGAATCATGCTATAAAAGCTTATGATAAAGCTGTGATGAGTGATAAAAAAGTAGTTGTTATTGACTTTGGAGTTAAAAGAAATATTTTAAATGAATTAGTTCAAACTGGACTTGAAGTAGAAGTTATACCATCTTCATTTAAAGGTGAAGACTTAATAGCAAGATTTGAAGCTAAAGAAATAGGTGGAGTATTTTTATCAAATGGTCCAGGAGATCCTCTAACTCTTGTAAATGAAAAAGTAGAAATTCAAAAATTAATAAATGCAAATATCCCAATATTTGCTATTTGTTTAGGACATCAATTACTTTCTATTGCTCATGGATATGATACTTATAAATTAAAATTTGGACAACACGGTGGTAACCATCCAGTTTCAAATAATGGAGTAGTTGAAATAACTGCACAAAATCACAACTATAATGTACCAGATAATATAGTTGAAATTGCAGATATAACTCATATTAACTTATTTGACAATACAATAGAAGGTGTTAAATATAAAAATAAAGAGATTTTTTCTGTTCAACATCACCCAGAAGCAAGTCCTGGTCCACATGAATCAAAATATATATTCAAACAATTTGCAGAGATAGTGAAATAATTTTCGCTGTCTCAAACTAAAACTTTTATTTAATCCTAATTTTTTACTATAATAAATTTATGAAAATCTTAACTTGGAACTGCAATGGTGCTTTTAGAAAGAAAGCCTATTTACTCGATGATTTAGAATTAGATATTTATATAATTCAAGAATGTGAAAATCCTAATATATATTCAAAAGAAAAAGAAAGAAAAACTAATTATTTATGGAAAGGGAACAATAAAAATAAGGGCTTAGGAATTTTTGCAAAAAATAACATAAAACTAAAAATGTTAGACTGGTCTGATAAAAATTACAAATATAAAAATGAGGAATTAGAACTTTTTCTTCCTTGTTTGGTAGATGAGCAATTTATCATTCTTGCAGTTTGGACAAAACATGCAAATTCAGAAGTATTTGGATACATTGGACAACTTTGGAAATATCTTCAACTACACAAAAATAAATTAAAGGAATATCCTTGTTTTATTATCGGAGATTTTAATAGTAATAAAATTTGGGATAAATGGGATAGATGGTGGAACCATAGTGATGTAGTAAAGGAATTAGAGGAAATTGACATAATTAGTTTTTATCATTACTTAAATAATGAAAAACAAGGAGAAGAAGAAAATCCTACTTTCTATTTACAAAGAAAACTTGAAAAAGCATATCACATAGATTATATATTTGGAACTAAGAAATTATTAAAAAAAGAAACAAAATGTAAAATTCTAAACAAAAGTAAATGGATTGAAGTAAGTGACCATTTACCTTTGATGTTAAATATTTAATTTAGGTTACAAAATAAACTTTTCTATTAACTGATAAACTCCTGCAGTGGCAATTCCTGCAGCTATTCCTGCAACAATATCATCACCCATAACACCTAAACCACCTTTTACATCTCTATCGATTTTACCTATAATAGATGGTTTCCAAATATCAAAAAGTCTGAAAAATACAAAAGCAAGTGGAGCCATAAAAAGAATATTATCTCCATTTATTCCACAAATTGATAAAGCTATCCACATACCAGCAAGTTCATCTATTACTATTTCACTGCTATCATGTAAATCTACTTCTTTTTCATAGATATCAATTTGTTTAACCGCTACAACAGTTATCAAAATAGATAATAAAAACAAAGTTGAAGAGTGTAAAAATTCTAAAAGAAAAAGTCCTAAAATTAAAGAAACAAAAGAACCAACTGTTCCAGGAGCTTTTGGACTTAAACCACTAAAACCTACTGTTAAAAAAAATTTTCTCAAATTCATACATTATCCCCTATTTCTTTTTTTCGATATCTAGTTTTTTTCTTTTTTCCCAAAGCGATTTTCTTGAAATTCCAAGTTTTTTTGATAGTTCTGTGTCTGGATATTTGTTTTGATATGACATAACCATCATTTTTACATAATCATTTATTGTCATAATGTTTGTAATTCCTACTAACTCTTTTTCACTATTTATCTCTATTTTTCTATAAGGGAAACTATCTTCACACTCTAAAGTGGAAATAACACAAGTTTTATCTTCAATATATTTAACAACATAATCTTTCATATTTTTTTTCAAAGTATGATAATCACTTAAATAAATGATAGTCTTTTCTTCAATACAATTTATTTGTTTTTGCCAAGTAGCTGAAGTTAAAGTTATAAAACTTATAGGTAAATCAACTTTTTTTGATAATTCAAAAACCAATTTATCAGCATATCTTTGAGAATTTGTCTCTATTAAAAGAGGGAAAGATGGAGGTAATAAAATTCCACTTACATCAATATCAGACATAGTAAATTCAAAATACTCTTTTAAAGTTTGTAACTCTCTTTTTACATTTCTTGTATCAATATAGTGATATATTTTTCTTATTAATTCATCCATAATAAATGGCTTCATAATATAATCTCTTGCACCATCTTTTATATGATTTGTAACTGTTTCATCTGAAACATAAGAAACTAAAAGAAGAATTATAGATTTATGCGAATACTTTTTAGTTATCTCTTTACATAAAGCAGTTGGTAAAGAAGTTGATAATAAAATCACATCATAATCTTTTGATAAATTATCAATATTTGGTGATTCTATATAATCACAATTGTGTCCATCATCAAGAAGTCTTGACACTACTTTTTGAGCTAAATATATCTCATTTTCGATAATTAATATGTTCATCTTTTTTTCCAATTATAATATTTCAATGTGGCAATACTTTGAACAGCAACCCCTTCTGCTCGTCCAATAAATCCTAGTTTTTCTGCTGTTGTAGCTTTTATATTTACAAACTGTTTTTCTATTCCTAAAAGTTTTGCCATTGACTTTTTGATTTCATCTTTAAAAGGATTGATTTTAGGTTTTTGTGCAATTATTGTTAAATCAACATTTACTATTTCATATCCAACATTATTTATAAAATTAACAATTTGTCCTAATAAAAGTTTTGAATCTATACCTTTGTATTTATCATCTGTATCTGGAAAAAATTCACCAATATCTCCAGCTCCACAAGCCCCTAATAAAGCATCAATTACCGAATGAATTAAAACATCTCCATCACTATGTGCTTTAAATCCATATTCATAAGGAAGTTTCACTCCACCTAAATACATATCTTTTATATCTTCAAAGGCATGAATATCAAATCCTGTTCCTGTAAAAAAATTATTTGAAGGAGCTTTTAAACAAGGAAGTTCATCAAGTTCATCACCCAAAGTTAATTTTTTGCTAGAAGTAGAACCTGGGATATATTTTATTTTTCCATCTATTGCTTTGATTGCTGAACTTTCATCTGTAAATTCGATGGGAGTATTTAAGGCATCTCTCAAAACTTGAGTGTTTGAAAGTTGAGGAGTTTGTATAAGTTTTACATTTCTTCTATCAATAGTATCATTTTCATAAACTACTGTATCTGTTACATTTAAAATAGGAACTATACAATCTGCACTAGATTTTTCATTTAAAAGATTTTCTATTACACTTTGAGGAACACAAGCTCTTGCTACATCAGTTATCATTACATATTTTGTAGTTATAAATTGTAAACTATTTAAAATTGATAATTGTCTAGTTTCTCCACCTTTTACAAAAATAAAATCATCACTAAAATTTTTCATATAATTTAGTTCATCTTGGTGAGAAGTAACTATTACTTTATCAAATTTTGCAAAAGAAGATATTCTTTTCGTAACATTTAGCCATAAAGGTTCATCTTCAACCCTTATCCATTGTTTTTTTGTTTTGTGTTCAAACCTCGTGGAATTCCCAGCGCAAAGAACTATTAATGTAACATCTAACAACAATAACTCCTTTTGTGTAAAAAAGTTACAAATTATACCTATTTGTTACTTAATGAGAGTTGAGAATTCTTTTCTATTTTTTCTCTAATTGAGTCTAATGCATTTAAAAAATATTCAACATCAAAATTATATTCTAAAACTTTTTTTAAAGCTTTTTCTATATTATTATCACTTAATGGATTTCTAATATCACATAAAATCTTTACAACATTTAATATTTGTGCTTTGTGAATAAATTCTTTTGGACAATTTTCTAAATCTTCTGTAAATGCAATGGGAAAAATTATATTATGACTAAAATCCCAATGTTTGAAAATATTTGCACTTATTCTTGAACAAGAATATCCAGTAAATTCTAATTCACAAGCACTTATGTTGTCTTTTTCAACTAAACTTTTTAAAAAAAATTCTGTTTGTCTTTCATCTTGAATTACTTGAGAAATTATAAATTTACCATTCTCTTGTAAAAAAGCAGGCAAAAACAATTCATTTTTTAAATCTTCATCAATTTGTTTTAGCCAGTTATCAACAAAAATTGCACTTAACGCACTAGAATAAAAGAAATCATCATTAGTAACTGCATAAGCAAATAAATTCCTATTTATAGTTTTCGAAACAATACTTTCAATAGCAATAGCCAAAGTTAATTTTATACCTAGTGTTTCAATAGCTTTGTTTAAAGTTTCAACTTTAAAATTTGTACCATAAAGGTTTGAATTTGATATTTTTAAAATATTTGAAACAATAAAAGAATCTTTTTTTAAAATTTTTACCAACTCTTTTATGTCTGAGTTATCATTTTTTCTGAAATCATTAATTTCTTTGATACTATTTGGAAGATTTTCTAAAGTCTTTATTTCTTGAATTAAATTTTTTTTCATTGAATTTCTCTTTAAATTATGAAATATTATATAGAAAAGAAACTTATACAACTAATAATTCAAAAATTCATATGCTCCTTAAGCTTATATAAATATATTTGGCTATAATCCAGTTACAATTAAATAAATATTATAGGATTTTAAAATGAGAACTTGGTTAGACGATCATAAAAACGACAAAATTAGAACTCAAATGTATTATGCAAAACAAGGAATTATTACTCCTGATATGGAATATGTAGCAAAAGTTGAAAAACTTGATCCTGAACTTGTAAGAAGTGAAATTGCAAGAGGAAGACTTATCATTCCAGCAAATGTAAATCATAAACATTTAGTTCCAATGTCAATTGGAATTGCATCTTCATGCAAAATAAATGCAAATATCGGTTCATCAGCACTTGCTAGTGATGTTTCAAAAGAGATTGAAAAAGTTGATGTTTGTTTAAAATATGGTGCTGATACTATCATGGATTTAAGTACAGGTGGAGACTTAGATATGATAAGACGGGCAGTAATTGAACACTCAACAGTTCCAATTGGAACAGTTCCAATTTATCAAATCTTACATGATGTAAAAGATAAAATTGAAGATTTAACAATTGAAAGAATGCTTGAAGTAATTGAAAGACAAGCTCAACAAGGGGTTTCATATTTTACAATTCATGCTGGTTTTTTATTAGAATTCATGCCACATGTTGCAAAAAGAAAAATGGGAATCGTTTCAAGAGGTGGTTCTTTAATGGCTGCTTGGATGATGCATTATCATAAAGAAAATCCATTCTATGAAGCATTTGATGAGATTTTAGATATTTGTAGAAAATATGATGTATCTTTATCTTTAGGAGATTCATTAAGACCTGGTTGTTTGGCTGATGCATCTGATGAAGCTCAATTAAGAGAATTAAAAGTTCTTGGAGAATTAACATTAAGAGCTTGGGAAAAAGATGTTCAAGTTATGATTGAAGGTCCTGGACACGTTCCTTTAAATCAAATTGAAAGAAATATGAAACTTGAAAAAGAGTATTGCCATGAAGCACCGTTTTATATCTTAGGACCACTTACAACTGATATTGCAGCTGGTTATGATCATATTTCATCTGCAATTGGTGCAGCTGTTGGTGGATGGCATGGGGCATCTATGTTATGTTATGTAACTCCAAAAGAACATTTAGGTTTACCAAATGCTGAAGATGTAAGAAATGGAATTATTGCATATAAAATTGCTGCTCACTCTGCTGATATAGCAAGAGGAAGAAAAGGGGCAAGAGATATTGATGATGAAATGTCAGATGCTAGATATGCATTTAACTGGAATAAACAATTTGAACTTTGTTTAGATCCTGATCGTGCAAAAGAGTATCATGATGAAACATTACCTCAAGATGTATTTAAAGAAGCAGAATTTTGTTCAATGTGTGGACCTAAATTTTGTTCATATAAAATAACACAAAAAATAGTAAAAGAACATGGGCAGGAGATGGTTGACATTGCAGGCTAATTAAGACAATAATTATCCTATTTTTATTATAATCACAATTTAATAAATTATTATAAGGATTTTATATGGCTACTATTGAAAATATTAAAAAAGAGTTAGAAAAAGTTAAATATCCAGGCTTTACAAAATCTATTGTAGAGTTTGGATTTGTAAAAGATATTAAACTTGATGGAAATAATTGTTTTATTATTGTAGATATCACATCTACATCAACAGAAGTTGAAGAACAATTAAAAAAAGACATTTCTGCCTGTATTGAGCCTTTAGGCTTAACATTAACAATCTATTTAAATAAACCAAAAGAACAAATCCAACAAAGTAATAGTGTAAGTGGTAAAAATATTGCTCCTCAAATTAAAAAAATTGTTATGGTAAGTAGTGGAAAAGGTGGTGTTGGAAAATCAACTACAACAGTAAATTTAGCAATTGCTAGTGCAATGCAAGGTAAAAAAGTTGGTATTTTAGATGCTGATATTTATGGTCCTAATATTCCAAGAATGATGGGATTGATAGGAAAAGAAGTTGAAGTTATAGGAGATAAAGCAAAACCATTAAATGCTTATGGTGTTGATGTAATGTCTATGGGTATGTTGATGCAAGAAGGTCAAGCTCTTATTTGGAGAGGAGCTATGATAATGAAAGCTATCCAACAACTTTTAAGAGATATTGTATGGGAAGATTTAGACATATTATTTATCGATATGCCTCCAGGAACTGGTGATGCACAACTTACTCTTGCACAAAGTGTTCCTGTAAGTGCAGGAATAAATGTAACAACTCCTCAGCATGTTGCACTTGATGATAGTAAAAGAAGTTTAGATATGTTTAAAAAACTTCATATTCCTGTAGCTGGAATAATAGAAAATATGAGTGGATTTATTTGTCCAAATTGTAATACTGAATCTGATATTTTTGGAATGGGAACTTGTGAAGAATTAGCAAAACAGTATAATACACAAGTATTAGGAAATCTTCCAATTGAACCAGCAATCAGAAAAGGTGGAGATAGCGGAAAACCTATTGTATATTTTGATCCAGAATCAATAACAGCAAAAAGATATATGATAGCTGCGGATAAATTAATTTCATTTTTAAATTCACAAAATGAAGTTTCAAATGCTGAAATTCAACCAATAATGCCAGCAGGTGTTAGTGCATGTTCAACTGAAGGACAAAAAATAAAAGCACAATATGATGAAGCTAAAAAATCAAATGGAAGTTGTGGAAGTGGATGTGGTTGTCACTAAGATAATAAAATAAAAAAGAGTTTTACTCTTTTTTACCCACATTGGTAGTACTCTTCAAATACCTCTTTAATTTTTTCTGTTACTAGTTTTTCGTTCCAATTATGTCTTTGTGCAAATGTCTTTATTTCAGACTCTTTTTGCTCTTCAGAACAGAAAAAATATAACTTCTTAACAAAAGGTTTTGGCACTGAAATAGCAATTTTTTGGAAATAGCTTTCTTTACATTCAGCTGAGCAAAAAACCTTTGATATTGGAATTTTTTTAGAGCAGTATTGACAACTATTTGTCATATTTATACTCCTTTATTTATTTTTTAATTCTCGCATTATAACAATCGATTATTAAATGCAACTTAGTTGTATAAGAAATTTTAAAATTTTTAAGATTTAACTCTAGAATTTTTTTCTTCAATTCCAGAGATTCCAAACCTTCTTGCTAACTCTTGTTTTACTCTATCTGGATTTATATTTTTACTTGCAAGTGCTACTAAAACATGATATGTAATATCAGCTGCTTCATAAATAATCTCTTCTTCATTATCATCTTTCACTGCAAATGTAAATTCTCCAGCTTCTTCTACAATTTTTTTAAGCATAGAATTTTGATTACCTTTAAGTAATTTTGCTGTATATGATTTTGAAACATCTTCATCTTTTCTTTCACAAATAGTGTGATATAAAGTATCAATAACTCCATAAGCAGCTGTAGTATTTATTTCAACGCCACTAATTATTTCATCAGTTTTTAGGTTTGTATAAAAACATGATTTTCTACCTGTATGACATGCAACTCCAGTTTGATTTACTTTCAATAAAAGTGTGTCATTATCACAATCAACGAATATTTCTACAATTTCTTGAAGGTGATTTGAGCTTTCCCCTTTTTTCCAAATTCTTTGTTTACTTCTACTAAAATAGTGAGCATAATTTGTTTTTATAGTAAGTTCTAAGGCTTCTTTATTCATATAAGCCAGCATCAAAACTTCATTTGTTTTTGCATCTTGAGTAATAACAGGAATTAAATTATTCATTTTTTCCCAGTCAATTTTATTTAATTGTTCCATCAGTTTATACCTTTAAATTTTGTACCGACATCTATTTTAAATCCTTCTATAGTCATCAATTCTTGATTTATATCTAAATTAAATCCGAAACTATAATCACTTTCTTTTTCTTCTTCTTTTTTTTCTTTATATTCTAAAATATCTTCATATTTTACATTTTGATTATATTTTAAAATATTATCATATTTTGGTTCAGGCTTAATTCTCAAAACAGATTCTATCTCTTGTGCATAAATTGTTGAGATAAAAAAAAGATTAATTATTATAAATAGTTTTCGTTTTTTCATACTACTTTTCTTTATAAAGAAGTAGTTAAAACTACCTCTTTTTATTTTTGATTTAAAATTGTATCTCTTGATTTATCTTTTGTGTCAACCCAAATATTTGGAGTTGCACCACCTGGCGTTAAGAAAATTTTTGCATCTTTATTTTCTCTTAAAGCTTCATTGAATTTACCTTGAACTTCAATTTGTTGCATTTGCAATAAATTTTGAGTTAAAGATTGAGCTATCTCTTTATTTGCTTCAGCTTGTGCTTTTGCTTCAATAGTTACAGCATCAGCTCTACCCTGAGCTTCAATTCTTCTAGCTTCAGCTTCTCCTGTTGCAAGGGCAGCTCTTTTTTCTGCTTCTTGTTTTGCTCTTTGAACTTCGTATCTTACTCTTTCTGCTTCTTGATTTGCAATTTGAACTTTTTCTATTTGTTCTTTAATTTTTTCAGGAAGTACTATCTCTTTAAGTTGCACAGATTCAACTATAACTGCTGCTTGAGATCTTTCTGTTACTTTTTCTTTTATCAATCTATCAAGACTTTCAGCAACATCATTTCTTTTCATTGGAAGAACTTCTGCATTATATCCACCAAGAACACTTCTTGCTACTTCTCCAACAATTTGGTTAACAATTTTATCTTCCCAAGATGGTCCCCAGCTTGCAATAGTTTCAGGAACACCTTCAGCTATTATTTTATATTGAACAGTTAGTTCAATAGAAATAGGTAAACCTCTTGAATCAAGAACATTAATCGCTGGATTATTTTTGATACTTTGATCAAAAGAACCTATATTTTGTGTATTCATATATGTTAAAAGTCTAACTTTTGTATCAACAACAATAACTTTTTGAAGTACTGGAATATAGAAGTGAAAACCTGGATTTAATGGCTCTTTATCATATTTTCCTGTTGTTGCTTTAATCCCAACTTGTCCTGATTCAATAATTACAAAAGGTTTAAAAATAAATAAAACCCCTATAATTATAATTATTGCATAAAGCATACCTGCTTTTTTCCCAAAATTTTTAAAAAATTCTGGTGTTTCAAATGGAGGTTGAAAATTACCACCATTTCCTCCACCATTATTATTTTGTTGTCTGTTTTTAAAATAGTCATTGTCTATTGGCATATCTTTCCTTATTTAAATATTTTAATAACTTATAATAATTAAGATTAGTTAATGTAAGTTAAATACTTAATATATTTTTCATTTTTTCCAGTAACTGCATCAAAATATGCAGACTGAATTTTTTCAGTAATTGGTCCTCTTGAACCACAACCAATAACTCTTGCATCAACTTCTCTAATTGGAGTTATTTCAGCAGCAGTTCCAGTAAAAAACGCTTCATCAGCGATATATATTTCTTCTCTTGTAATTCTTCTTCTTACAACTTCAATTCCTAAATCTTTTGCTAATTCAATAGCTGTTGCTTGAGTAATAGACTCTAAAGAGTTATCATTTGGTGGAGAAATTAATACTCCATCTCTAACGATAAAGAAACAAGCACCACTAGCTTCTGCAATATATCCTTGATCATCTTTTAATAAAGCTTCATCATATCCAGCCTCAACAGCCTCATATTTTGCCATTTGAGAGTTTAAATAATTTGCAACTGCTTTTGCTTTTCCCATTCCAGAAGTATTTGGAGTTCTTGAAAAAGATGAAATTTTTACTCTAACACCTTTTTTTAAACCTTCTTCTCCCAAATATGCTCCCCATTCCCATGCAGAAAGAGATACTTTTACAGGAGCATCTTTATGATAAAGTCCCATAACACCATAACCTAAATAAACTAATGGTCTTAAATATGCACCATTCGTTAATTCATTTTTTTGTAGAAGTTCAACTTGTGCTTTATTTAACTCTTCTAAAGAAAAAGGCACATCCATTAAAGTCATTTTTGATGAATTTAACAATCTTTTTGTGTGTTCATTTAATTTAAAAATTGCACATCTTCCATCAACAGTTTTATAAGCTTTTGTTCCTTCAATAGCACCATTTCCATAATGTAATGTATGACTTAAAACATGAACTTTTGCATCATGCCAAGCAACAAATTCTCCATCCATCCATATATATTTTGATTCAGTCATCTTAATTATTTCCTAATAATTTATTTATTTTAACTAATATTCTAGCCAAAAGATAATTAAAATCTTGATTCTAAAATTAATTTTTTTAATCAAAAAGGTTTAATTTAACAGCTTTTAACCACTCTTTAAATATACTATCTAATGAATATTATTAAAAACAATTATAATTTATAAAAGTAGAGAATTAATGAAAGAGTTAATAGAAGATTTAATTAGTAAAAAAGTTTTAATCATCGATGGAGCAATGGGAACACAGCTTCAAATAGCAGATATAAAACAAGAAGAATGGCTTTTTGAAGATTTAGATTTAGAAGGGTGTAATGAGCTTTTAAATTTAACTGCACCTCATATATTGGAAACTATTCATGATAACTATGCAAAAGCAGGTGCAGATTTAATTTGTACAAACACTTTTGGTTCAATGCCTTGGGTTTTAGATGAGTATAATATTGGACATATGTCTTATGAATTGTCAAAATTAGGTGCTAGTTTAGTAAAAAAATCTTGTGAAAAATATACTACAAAAGAGAAACCTAGATTTTGTGTAGCATCAATTGGTCCTGGAACAAAACTTCCATCTTTAGGTCACATTAAATATGATGAGATGTATGAAGGTTATAAAATTATGGCAAAAGGGCTTGTTGATGGTGGAACAGATATTTTCTTACTTGAAACTTGTCAAGATCCACTTCAAATAAAAGCAGCGCTTCATGCACTAAATGATGTAGCACCTCAAATTCCAATTATGGTATCAGTAACTATTGAACTTTCTGGAACAATGCTTATTGGAACAGATGCTATGACAATTGCTGCTATTATGGCACCTTTTAATATCTTATCTTTAGGATTTAACTGTGGAACTGGTCCTGTACAAGTTCATAAACATGTTAAAACATTAAGTCAAGTTTGTAAATTTCCTATTTCAGTCCATGCAAATGCTGGACTTCCTCAAAATAGAGGTGGAAAAACTTATTATCCGATGCAACCAGAAGAGTTTACAGCTTTACAAAAAGAGTTTTTAAAAATAAATGGAGTTGCATTTTTAGGTGGTTGTTGTGGTACGACACCTGACCACATTGAAGCTTTGGCAAAGGCTATTGAAAATGAAGTTCCACTAAAACCTTGTGGATTTTTAAAAGCTTCATTAGCAAGTTTATTTAATATCGTTCCATTAAAACAAGAACCAGCCCCTTTACTAATAGGAGAAAGAAGTAATGCAACAGGAAGTAAAGCTTTTAGGGAGTTACTTAAAGCTAATGATTATGAAGGAACATTAAGTGTTGCTCAACAACAAGTTCGTGCAGGAGCTCATGTAATTGATGTATCTGTTGGATTTGCGGGACGAGATGAAAGATTTGATATGGATGAAGTTGTTTCACTTTATTCACAAAAAATTGCACTTCCACTTATGCCTGATTCAACGCAAATTTTAGCACTGGAAGCAGCACTAAAACAAATTGGTGGAAGATGTATAATCAACTCTGTAAACCTTGAAGATGGTATTGAAAAATTTGATGCTGTTTGTTCTTTAGCAAAAAAATTTGGAGCTGCACTTGTTTGTCTTGTAATTGATGAAATTGGAATGGCGAAATCAAAAGAGAGAAAATTAGAAGTTGCAGAAAGAATTTTTGACTTATGTGTAAATAGACATGGATTTGATCCTGCTGATTTAGTATTTGATATGCTTACATTTACTATTGGTTCTGGAGATGATGAATATAGAACAGCGGGAATTGAAACGCTTGAAGCAATAAGAGAGTTCGAAATAAGACATCCTGAAGTAGGAACGACTTTAGGACTTTCAAATATCTCTTTTGGTTTAGCAACAAATGCTAGAATTTATCTAAACTCTATTTATCTTGACCATTGTGTAAAAGCTGGACTTACAAGTGCTATTGTGAATGTAAAACACATTTTACCACTAAACAAAATAAGTGAAGAAGATAAAAAAGCTTGTGATAATTTGATTTTTAATATTTGGGAAAATGGTGCTGACCCACTTTTTGCATTTATTGAACATTTTTCAAATGTAGAAGGACAAGAAGAGCAAAGCGATGAGGAGTACCAAAAACTCGAACCAATTGAAAAAGTAAAAAAACTTCTTCTTGATGGAGATAAAGAGAGACTTATCCCTTTAGCTTTAGAATTAAGACATACGATTCAACCTGAAATTATCGTAAATGAGTGGTTAATTGATGGAATGAAAGTAATAGGTGAACTTTTTGGAAGTGGTCAAATGCAATTACCATTTGTACTTCAAAGTGCTGAAACTATGAAAGCAACAGTTGATGCACTTAATCCATACTTACCAAAACAAGAAAAAGCAAGTGAAACAACTCTTATTTTAGGAACTGTTAAAGGCGATGTTCACGATGTTGGTAAAAATTTAGTTGATATTATTTTAAGTAATAATGGATTTAAAGTTGTAAATGTAGGTATAAAAGCCGATTTAGGACAATTTGTTGAAGAACTAAATAAGCATAATGCTCATGCTATTGGAATGAGTGGATTACTTGTAAAATCAACAGCAGTTATGAAAGAAAATCTTGAAGAATTGCAAAAATTAGGTATTAAAGTTCCTGTACTTCTTGGAGGTGCAGCACTTACAAAAAATTTTATTGATGAATATTGCCGACCATTTTATGATGGTCCTATTTTTTACTGTAGAGATGCTTTTGATGGTGTTGTTTCTATGCAAAGAATTGAAAAAGGTGATGAAAACAATACTGCACTTGCAGCTGATTTAATTGAAAGAATAGATACAAGCGATAGAGTTGAAAAAGAAGAGATTGAAATACCTCCTTATGAAGAAATATCTATGCCAGAACGTGGAAAATTTGTTTTTCCTCCAATTTGGGATAGAGTAACAAGAAGAGGTGAAAAACTAAATAAAGAGTTGATTTTTAAATGGATAAATCACAGAGTTTTATTTAGACAAAGATGGGGATATAAAAGAGGAAAACAGACTCCAGAAGCTTTTATGAAATATGAAAGAGATGTAGTTGAACCAACTTATGAAGCTTTAAAAGCTGAATTAGTTGATAAAGATATTTTTGACCCAATTGCGATTTATGCTTATTATCCTTGTATATCTTTTGATAATAAACTTTATATTTTTGATAAAAAATATCTGTTTAATTCGCTTGAAGAGTCAAAAAATATTCCTCCTCTAAGTGAAGCTATAAAAGTATTAGAATTTCCAAGACAAAAAAGAAAACCATTTAGATGTATACCTGACTTTTTTGCAAATGATAGACTTGATGTAGTTGCCTTCACACTTGCAAGTGCTGGACTTAAAATCACTGATTATGAAAGAAGTTTATACGACAAAGGTGAATTTACAAAATACTATCAAGTTCATGGACTTGGAGTTGAACTTGCTGAAGCATTAGCAGAAGTTTTACACAAACAAATAAGACTTGACTTAGATATTGTACCAAACGAAGGGCACACTTTAAATGATGTTCAAATGAAACAATATGTTGGTTGTAGATATTCTCCTGGATATGCAGCTTGTCCAGATTTAGCGATGAATAGAGATATTTTTGATTTATTAAATCCTGAAGAGTTTGGAATAGAACTTAGTGAAACATTCCAAATGCACCCTGAACAAACAACTTGTGCAATAGTTGTTACAAATCCTGAAGCTAATTATTATAATGTATAAGAGTTAACTCTTATACATTTAACTTATATTGAGCAAGCCTTTGCTTTACACTTTGCATCAAGGCTATATTTACCAGCACCTAAAAACATGATAGCAATTGAAACTAAAAGATAAATAAGTGGTAATTCAATAACTGGACCACCAGTTTTTCCTAAAGTAAATATATCAGCGCTATGAGCTAAGAAAATAGCAAAAACCATTGTAAATGCAAAAAAGAATGATGAAATTCTAGTGAATAATCCAAGAATAATTAAAATAGGGAAAACAACCTCACCTAAAAATACACCATAAGCAAAAAATTCAGGTAAACCTGCACTTGTAACTAAAAATTTTATTCCATCAATTCCATTTTGTAATTTTGAAAACCCATGAAAAAGCATTAAAACAGCAATAGAAACTCTTAAAATCAATTTACCAATATCTTCATTTAAAATAGATTCTAGTTTATTTTCACAACATCTCATAATTTTTATCCTTATATTAAAATTTTATTCATAGATAAACCAATTAACCTATAAATTTAACTTTATATTATAACAAACTAAGATAAAATATTTATCATTATCATTAGTAGGAAAATTCGATGTTTAAAGAAAAGAGTATTAAAAATAAAATTTTAGAATATATATATACTACTTCAAAACAACCAATCTTGTTAAAAGATATGTTAATTGCAAATAGACAATTTAACAATGGAATGCAAGTTGATCCAGGGAAGTTAGGTTTTCGTTTAAAACTTGCTCGTGCATATTTTTTATATATACTAATTGTTCTTGGTATTTTAGTTCCTATTTCTCTTTTAACACACAAACCTTTGGCAAAAATAGATCCACATATCTCTATTTTAGGTGGAATGGTAATAACTGCTGTAATTTTTATAGGGTTTAACTTTTTTAGGGATAAGATGAGAGATATTATGACTAAAGAGCTAATCAAAAAATCTTGGAAGTTACATTTTCCATTTTTTTCTTACGAAGATTACTCTATAAAAATAGATGATATCTTTGAAAAAGCTATGAAAGAAGAAGTTACAAAAAAAGATTTAGAAAGATATATTTTAGATAAATTAACTGCTAATTAAAGCTGTTAATTTATTTATTTAAAATTGTGTCTAAAGCTAACTTAGTATTTTCCCATCTATTATGAGAATTTAACATTACAAGTAAAATATCTTTTTTACCCTCTTTTGCACGAGCAATTAGACAAGGTCCAGCTTGGTTTGTATAACCAGTTTTTACACCTATCATATATTTTTCTTTTGGTTGAAGTTTGTTGCTTGTATATACTGTATAAGTTCTTTTTGTATTTATTGCTTTAAATGAATAAGAGTTTTTTCTAACAATCGCATTGAAAGTACTATTTTTAATAGCATATTCTGTAAGTTTCAATAAATCACTTGCTGTACTTTTATGATTTTTTGCATCAAATCCACATGGATTTTGAAAAGTAGTTTTTGTCATACCAAGTTTTTTTGCTTTTGCATTCATCATATTCACGAATTTTTGTTTATCACCATTTCCTAAATAAATAGCAATAGCATTTGCAGCATCATTTGCTGAACGAATAAGAGCAGCATTTACTAAATCTCTTAAATAGATTTTTTCTCCTACTTTAAATCCTAAAATTGTTGGTTCAACTTTTTTCATATCAGCTGTAATAGTTACAACACTATCCATTTTATTACTTTCTATTGCAAGAATAGCTGTCATAATTTTTGTAAGACTTGCTGGACTTACTTGCTGGTTTGCATCTTTTGAAAAAATCAATTGTTTTTTAGTTAAATCTTTAACAATAATTGAATCCAAATCTTTTTCTATTTTTTGAAAAACATTTGCTTCTGTATAAGAAAAAGCCATAATCGGAGTAAAAATTAAAATAAGCACAGATAGTAAAAATTTCATGATTGTTTCCATTTAAAAAAATTCGAAGAAGATTATATAAAAAAAAACTTTTATTTATCATATAAAGCTTTTGCGTCTTGATTTCTCTGCTTTTTTAGCTCCATATCTATATATTTTCCAATATCATTTTTCACACTTTTTGTTGCAAGTGTAATTTTTCTTTTTGTGGATTTTGTTTCATGTATATAAAATTTTGCTTCATATAAAGATAATCTTATTGGCGTTGCTATGGCATAAGTGCTTAAAATACTATCTTCTTTACAGATTTTATAAATATCTTCAAAATACTCTTTTGTCCATAGTTCTTTATTTACATCACTTGAGAAAGCATCTTGGAAAACTATATCAAAAAAGTTTTTTTCAAAATTTTTTATATAAGCTCTAGCATCACCTATAAAAACTTCTATTTTGATTTTTTCATCTTCATATTTATTTGTAGTAGAAATAGCTTTTATGATATGTTTTATATTTTCAAACTCTTTAGGAAAAGGAAAATCTTTTAGAGATTTTATTAAATTTTCATCTAATTCAGGAGAAAAAATATTTATCTTTATATCAAGATTGTTTTTTAAAATATAATAGATAGTTGAAAAAGTGTTGTACCCTATTCCAAAACAGATATCCAAAATATTTAACTCTTTTTTATTTTGATGATAAAAAAATGTTGGGATAATATGTTTACTCAAAGCTTCATTTATCGCACCATCTTCTGTGTTATGAAAGTGTTGATTATATTTTGTAGAAAAAAGAGTATTTGAACCATCCAAAGTGGTTACTAAAATATTTTGATTATTTTCCAATATTAAAGTCCATAACCCCAATGGTGCATTTTTTTTGCAGTAAATATCAAAACCTCATCAAAAAGTTCTATCGCATTTGGTGCTTGAAATCCTATCTCTTCCAACATATCTAAAATCTCATATCTATTGTCGTTTGATATTTTTTCTAAGATTATGATATTTCCTGAATTTTCCAAAGCTTTATAGTGAGATTTTAATATCTCTTCTTTATTTTCACAATAAGATAAAATATCACTCAAAACTATATATTCATAAACTCTTGCACTTGATAATTTTGCACTTGATTCGTCTTCAAAAGAGATATATTTTATATTTCCTTTGTTCTGTTCTTTTATCTCTTCTAAAGTGCTATTAACTAAACCCAAAGAGTTATCTATATGCAAAATCGAAATATTTGTATAGTCACTAAATAAGCCTTTGAAAAGGTCTAGTTTTTCTTGCATTTTAGTTTCCTAAAGATTTTAATTTCTCTTCACTAAGATAAAGTTCTTTATTTGACATAACACCGATTTGTGATTTTAAAATATCTCTTGCAATATCTTTTGCTTCATCAAGTGAGTGCATAGCACAAGTTCCACACTGATATAAATTTAATTCTGGAATATCACTTTGTTTTTCAACTTTTAAAACATCTTCCATAGCTTTTTTCCAAGCAACTGCAACTTCTTGTTCACTTGGAGTTCCAATCAAACTCATATAAAATCCAGTTCTACAACCCATAGGTGAAACATCTATAATTTCAACTGTTGGAGAGTTTAGATGAGCTCTAATAAATCCAGCAAAAAGGTGCTCTAAAGTGTGAGTTCCTTTTTCACTCATCATTGATTTATTTGGTACACAAAATCTTAAATCGAAAACTGTAATATTGTCACCTTTTGGAGTTTTCATTGTTTTTGCAACTCTAACTGCAGGTGCAGGCATAATCGTATGGTCAACTCTAAAACTATCTAATAATGGCATAATAATTCCTTTTTTTAATAAGCCAGATTGTATCGAAAGTTTATTAAATGAGTACTAATAAATATTTATAATACTTGTTTATAATTTAAGATATAACCTTTACTAGAATGATTTTTGATAATCTCATAATAAGTTTTCTGTCTTATTTTATTTACTATATTTCTCATAGTATAAATAGACATCTCTTTCCCTTTCCATACTATATCTTTTACCATATCATAATCTGTAATTTTATTTCTTCTCGCTATTAAAAGTTTTAAAAATGATTTTTCTAGTTTTGTAAAATCTATCATTTCTCCATCTTTTTTAAAAAATTGATCTCTATATTCATCAAAATAAATACCTTGATCAAACTCTATTTTATCAACTCTTTTCATTTGATTAAGACACATTAAGATAGCTAATTTTAAATCTATTAAATTTAAAGGTTTTACTAAAAAGGTATATGCTTCTAAGTTTATAGCTGTCAATACTTTTTCATTACTATGTGAACTTGATATAACTATTAATTTTGAAGACAATTCTGAAAAAGAACTATTTTTTAAATCAATATCTACAATTGCTAAATCGTAATTATTTGTTAAAGAAAGTTTTAACGCTTCCTCATAACTTGAAGTAAACTTTACTTCTTCAAATAACTTTACAAATTTCTCTTTTATACTATTTCTAACTGATAAATCATCACTTAAAAATAATATCTTTGTGTTTGCTAATATTTTCATATTAAATCTCAAATTTAATAGTTACTAATTTGTTTTAAACAACTATATTTTATAAAAAAAATCTTTTTCATTTTATTTCCTTCAATATAAAAAATATTTTGTATTTCTTTTAAACAATACTCTTACTTACCTATAGATATAAATCTATGGAAAATTGATAATTGGATAGTAACATAATAAACTTAAAAAATTTTTTAATGGAGCTTTTTTTGGCTATTTTTGAAATACCCTCTATTGCAAGTGATGAAGAGATAGATAAATTCTTAGAAACTATCTCAAAAAATGTAAAAAGAATCAGAGTACAAAAAGGTGTAAATCAATTTGATTTAGCTTTAACAATTGGACAAAAAGGTTCTGGATTTATTGCATGTGCTGAAAATTGTACTAAAGGAAAAAGATTCAATCTTATCCATCTTTATAAAATAGCAAAAGCATTAGAAGTTCCTGTTGAAGAGTTTTTCAAGCCTATTGATGATTTATAAAATCAATAATAAATTTTTTTCAATATAATCAAACTCACTTTTTATAAAAAGATTATTTTTATAAATTTTAGATACCATAAAGCATTTTATAAAAGAAAGTAGTGTTATGGAAAATTGTGACTATTTTTTGTTAGAAAAAAATGAAAATAACTATAAACTAACTTTATTAAATATTTGGGATAAACAAACACTTCCAAATATTATAAAAAAAATAGAACTTCTTAATTTCTCAAAAAACAGTAAGCTCAGCATTGATTTTGCAGACCTAAAAGAGTGCGATAGTAGTGCGATTATTTATCTAATCTCATTTTTAAATATTTTTGAAAAAAAAAACATCACTATTTTAAATAATAAAAACCATGAAAAGATATTTGATTTTTATAAAAAACATTATCAAACTAAACTTTTTGAAGAAGAGAAAAAAAACCTATTTTTTGAAGATTTAGGTAAAAAAACCTATGACATTTATAAAGAATCAAAAGAGTTTATTGGCTTTATAGGAAAAGTTTTTTATTTTTTTATTTATGCGATTTTTAATCCATCAAAAATAAGATTTAAAGCGATGTTAAAATATATCGAAACTTCTGCTTTTGATGCACTTTTGATTGTTGCGGTTACTTCATTTTTAGTTGGAGTTGTTATTGCTTATCAAGGAAGTGTTCAACTTGAAAAGTTTGGAGCAAATATATTTATCGTTGAGATGATAAGTATAACAATGTTTAGAGAAATTGCTCCACTTGTAACTGCTATTGTAATTGCTGGACGAAGTGCAAGTTCATATACAGCTGAAATAGGAGCTATGAAAATAACAGAAGAAATTGATGCTATGAAAACTATGAATTTTGAGCCAACTTTGTTTTTAACGCTTCCAAGAATATTTGCTTTATGTATCTCTTTGCCACTTTTGGTTTTTTTTGCAGATATTATAGGAGTTTTTGGAGGAATGGTAATAGCAAGTTCTAGTTTAGATGTAACATTTATCGAGTTTATAAATAGACTTCACAATGAAGTTCCACTAAAACATCTTATCTTAGGAGTTTTCAAAGCATTATTTTTTGGTTTTGCTATTGCAATTATCGGATGTTATAGAGGTTTTCAAGTGCAAAACAATACAACAAGTATAGGAAAGTTTACAACAATGAGTGTTGTAAATGCTATATTTGTAGTGATTTTGATAGATGCAGTTTTCTCTATAATTTTTACTCAAATGGGAATATAAATGAAAATCATAGAAGTAAACAACCTTTATACAGCTTTTGGCGAAAATGTAGTGCATAATGATATTTCATTTAGTGTAAATGAAGGTGAAATATTTGGAATATTAGGTGGAAGTGGTTCAGGGAAAAGTGTTTTAGTAAAACAGATAGTTATGCTAAATCAAATTCAAAGAGGAAATATAAAAATCTTTGATAAAGATATTTCTACTTTGTCATTAAAACAAACGGAAGAATTAAAACTTCAGTTTTCTTATCTTTTCCAGTTTGGAGCTTTGTACTCATTTTTAAATGTGATTGAAAATATAAGTGTGATGCTAAAAGAGTACACAAACCTACCAAAAGATTTGATAGAAAAGATTGCATATACAAACCTTGATATAGTTGGACTTCCAAAAAGTGTAGCAAAACTATATCCTTCACAATTAAGTGGTGGAATGAAAAAAAGAGTTGCACTTGCAAGAAGTTTAGCAATGCAACCAAAAATCTTATTTTTAGATGAACCGACAAGTGGATTAGATCCAGCTAGTACAAAAAGTGTAAATGAACTATTGCTTTATTTAAAAAATAGTTTAAATATAACAACGGTTATAATAACACACGATTTAGATACGATAAAAACTTTGCTTGATAGATTTATCATAATAAAAAAAGAGAAAATCTTTGATGGAAATATAACAGAAGCTTTAAAAAGCGAAGATGAGTTTATCAAAGATTTTTTAACAAATAAAAAGGCTACTTAATGGATACTAAAATTAACTTTTTTAAAATAGGATTATTTGTAAGTTCACTATTTACTCTTTTAGTAATATTTATTTTTTGGCTTGGAAAATATGGACTAGAAGATAAAAAATATGATGATTATTCAATCTTTTTTTCAGAATCAGTTTCAGGACTAAATATCGGCTCTTCTATAAAATTTATGGGATTTGAAGTTGGAACTGTAAAAGATATCAAAATAAATCCATATAATTCGGAAGAGATAGAAATAGATATTCAAATACAAAAAGGAACTCCAATAAAAGAGGACAATTTTGCTATTTTGGGAAACCTTGGAATTACTGGATTAAAATATATTGAATTAAAAGGTGGAAGTAATAACTCAAAACTTTTAGGCGAAAATCAATATGGAATGAAAGTCATAAAATCAAAAACATCTGCCTTGACAACATTTGTTGATTCAACAGAAGATATTACAAAAGAGATAACCATTCTTTTAGGTCAAATGAAAAAAGTTTTAAATGATGAAAATATCTCAAATTTTTCTTCACTTTTATCAAAAAGTGAAAAAAGCATGGAAAACATAGAGCAATTTTCTGCATATTTAGTTAAAAATGAAAAAAAAATAGATGAACTTATCAATAGTATGAAGAACTTTGCTAATACAGGAAATTCATCATTTGCAAGTGTTAAAACATCTGCTGATAGTTTTAAAGAACTAACAACAAAAATAAAAGAAGAGTTTGACAAAGGAACTTTTAATCTAAAAGGAATGAGTATTGAAAGTTTTGAGAACTTAAATAGTTTATTAAAAAACCTTGAAAATAATTTGAATCTAACTCAAGATTTAATAAATAATATAAATGAAAGCCCAAGTGACTTACTACTAAAACAAAAAAATATAAAATATGGCCCAGGAGAAAAAGAATGAAAAATAGTATTTTAATATTAACAATTTTTTTGTTATTTACAGGGTGTACTTTTAAACAACAAAGAATAGATATAAATCATTATTCAATAGATTTTAAAACTCAAAAGATATCTCAAAATGCTAAATTGTCTTCGATTTTTATAGAAGAACCAAATGTAAATCGAAGTTTTAATCTAACATCAATTTATTATAATACAAAACCGTATTTGTTTGAAGAGTATGCAAAAAACAAGTGGATAAATCTTCCTTCAAATATGATTTATAATCAACTAATCGACTCTTTTATAGCAAGTAATATTTTTTCAAATGTGATATCAAAAGATTCAAAAATAGAGCATAAATACACTTTAAAAACTGATATTATAAAACTTTATCATGAGTTTAAAGAAGATAAATCTTACGCAATTTTGAAAATAAAATTTGATTTAATTGAAGATAAAAAAATTATCAAAACTATAAGTTTTGATAAAAATGTTTTATGTGAAACAAATGATGCTTATGGTTTTGTAAAAGCTTTAAATAAAGGACTTGAAGAATCTACAAATAGTTTATTAAATACTATTATTTCTATCTAACCTTTTTGCAATTATTGGAGCGATATTCATAACAATAAAAAGTCTTACTATATGATGTAAAGTTATATAAGGAAGATTTGCTCCAATTAAAATGGCAACTAAATTTATCTCTGTTTGTCCACCTGGTCCAAAAGCCAATAAAATATCTAAAGCTTTAAAATCCAAAGATTTATATATTATAAAAATAAAAATAGCACATAATATAATCAAAATAGCAAAATGCCCCAAAGTCGCTAAAAATGTTTTTGATATAGTTTTTAAACTTACATTTTTAAAAGTAAAGCCAATAATAGTTCCAAAAATAACTTGTATGAATTTTAATAATTCATCAGGAATATGTGTGTTAACAAATCCAGTAGAATACAAAATTATACTAACAATCATAGGTCCTATTAAATATGCAGCTGTCAGTTTTAATCTTTTTGCGATGATTGCACCAACCATACCTAGAATATAAATATATGAGAATTCAAATAAATTTATATCTTTTATAGGAGTTGTCAAAAGCTGGTTACCACGAATATCTATTTGAAAAATATATTGAATAATAAATGGTAAAGACACAACCACAAAAAATAGTCTTGAACTTTGCATTAAAGTGATTTTTGAAGTATCAGCTTTTAGTTCTTGTCCAATAATAACCATCTCTATTACACCACCAGGCATAGAACCTAAATAGGAAGTTTTTAAATCATATTTTAAAACTTTATGATAGTAATATGTTCCAAAAAATATAACTAAGATTGTAAAAGGAATTACTAATAAAAGGCTCATAATATAATGTGGAATATATTGTAAAATATGAGGAGTAAATGCACTTCCAATAGTAAGCCCTATTAATATCCTAGCAGGAGCTGAAAATAACTTTGGACTAGAAATAGGAATACTTTGAAATCTAATAGCAATAGTTGTAGCAAATATTGCACCTAAAAGCCAAGGTAAAGGAAGATGCAAAAAGATAAATAAAATTGAGCCTGAAACTGCTATTAATAAAGCTAATAGCATTTTTAAAATATTTATCATCTATAAAGTTGAAATATATTTTATAGCTTCTAAAGCATCTTTTTTTACAATATTTGTATATTTTAAAAGTTCTTCTTCATCAGAATAACCACATAAAACCCCTATTGCATTTACTTTAGCTTCATTTGCACAAATTAAATCAAGTTTTGTATCACCTATCATATAAACTTCATCTTTGTTTTTATCATAATTCATTTGAGCTAATGTTTTTAAAATTGGTTCTGGATGTGGTTTAGGATTTTCAACATTTTCTCTACCTGTTATTATCTGAAAATATTGAGTAATATTAAAATTATCAAGTATTGGAATAGTGTACATTCTTGTTTTTGTAGTAACCACACTAACTCTTGCTATTTTAGAAGCTAATTGTACTGCCTCAAAAGCATTTTCCAATAAAGTTGTCTGTTCAACAGAAATAACTCTATATCTATTTTTATAACTATCAACATAGTCCCAAACTTTTTGTTTTGAAACTCCAAGTCTTTCAAACATAATATCAAGAGGGTAACCTATCAAATCTTTTATATTTTTATCACTTCCTCTAAAATCAAATCCTTGTTCTTTAAAAGCAAATCTAAAAGTAGATACTATCGCATCTGTTGAATCTATCAAAGTTCCATCTAAGTCAAAAAGTATTATTTTATTCAATTTTTTCCTTTATTCTTTTATTTCCCAATCTTTTTGATTGTGTGTTATTCCTGTAAATGCAGGTTCAATATTTTTTATTTTTTTATTAACAGCTGTTATTCCATCTGGAATATACAAAAACAAATACGGTAAATCATCACTTATTTGTTTAAAAATCTCTTTATAGATTTTTGATAATTCATCTTTATTTATTGTGCTTATTCCTTTTTCTATCAAAGCATCAACTTTTTCATTCTTATATCCAGGAAGATTAAATCCACCTAATTTATCACTTGAACTATGCCAAAGAGGATAAGCGTCTGGGGTTAAAGGCATAGACCAACCAAGAAGTATAGATTCAAAATTTCTAGGATGAACAACTGTATTTAAAAAAGCTTGCCATTCCATAACTCTAATTTTCATATTTACACCAACTTTTTGAAGTTGATATTGTAAAATTTGAGCAGCATTTACTCTTATATCATTGCCTGTATTCGTTACAACTTCAAAAGTAAAAGGATGATTTTCATCATAACCTGCTTCTTTTAAAAGTTCTTTTGCTTTTATTACATCTTGTTTTATATCTTTTACTTCTTCATTGTAAGCATAAGAATCTGGCATAAAAGGACCATTACAAACTCGCCCATAACCAAAAAATAAAATATCAACTAATTCTTGTCTATTTATGGCTAAAGATATAGCTTCTCGAACTTTTTTATTTTTAAATTTTTCATTCTTTAAATTAAAACCTAAATAGCTGTATGTAAAAGCTGGTTTTTGTATTATTGTATAATCATTTTTAAAATTGTCATCAATTTGTCTATCAACTTGAATTGCATCTAACGAACCAATATCAAGTTTTTTTTCTTTCAAATATAAAAAAGATGTATTTAAATCAGGTAGAAACTTGTATAAAATTTTATCAATTTTTGGTTTCCCTTCAAAATAATCTTCATTTGCAATAAGTTCTATATCTTGCCCTACTTTAAACTCTTTTAACTTATATGAACCTGTTCCTATTGGATTTTTATTAAAAGAGCTTGTCATCAAATCTTTTTCATCTTTTAGAATATGATGTGGTAAAAGACCAACCATCCAAGTCTCAATTGCTTTAAAATATGGTTTTTTATAATTTACTTCAATCGTCAAATCATCTATTGCTTTTACGCTCTCAACTTCTTGAAAATTTGATTTTATAGAATTAAAAACTTTAGGATTTATAACTTGTTCGTAAGTAAATACGACATCTTTTGAAGAAAGTTTTACTTTATCATGCCATAAAACATTATCTTTTAATTTTATGACTAATTTTGTTGGTGTTTCAAAATAATATGATTTTGCTAAATCAGTAGTTACATTTCCATCTTTATCGTATTTAAAAAGTCCATTAAAAAGCCAATCTGATATCTCTGTACTTGCGCTATCATTTGATAATATTGGATTTAACCTACTTGGACTTGAAGTCATACTCAAAGTTAGTGTACTTGCATTTAAAAAAGTTATTAAGATTGTGAATATAGTTAAAAATTTCATATCGTATTGTATAGTTTTTTTATAAAAATGATATAAAAAAAGGAGCAACTTTCGTCGCTCCTTTTTTGAGAATAAGAAATATACTCTTTGAAAATTCCAATTATCTTTTTGAGAATTGAGAAGATTTTCTTGCTTTTTTCTTTCCGAATTTTTTTCTTTCAACAGATCTTGAATCTCTTGTTAATAAACCATAAGGTTTTAAGATAGTTCTGAATTGCTCATCAAAAGCAACTAAAGCTCTTGAAATTCCGTGTCTTGCAGCGTCAGCTTGAGCAGAATATCCTCCACCTAAAGTTTTAACTACAATGTTTACAGAAGTTTCTTGTTTAGAAACATTTAATGGTTGAATAACTCTTTTTTTGATAGACTCATGTCCACCTAACCAAGCATCTAAAGTTTGACCATTAATTGTTAATTGTCCATTTCCAGACTCTAACCATACTTTAGCTATTGATGTTTTTCTTCTTCCAGTTGCATATACTTTTGCCATTACTATTATCCTTTAATTTGTGCAGTATGAGGATGTTCACTTCCTGCATATACTTTTAATTTTTTTAACATTTCTTTACCAAGAGTAGTTTTTGGAAGCATCCCTCTTGTAGCTAATTTGTATAGTTTTTCTGGATTTTTTTCAAACATTTCAGACATTTTGTGAGTTTTTGTACTACCAAAATAACCTGAGTGAGTAAAATAGTTTTTACTTTCTAATTTTTTACCAGAAAATTTTGCTTTTGATGCATTTATAATTACAACAAAATCTCCGCAGTCTACATTTGGTGTAAAACAAGGTTTGTTTTTACCTCTTAAAATAGTAGCTACTTCTGTAATAATTCTTCCGAATACTTTATCAGTTGCATCAACTACTATCCAATCTCTTTTGATTTCGTTAGCATGTGCCATTTGAGTAAATTTCATTTATTTTCTCCGCTTTTTTAATGAGTTGAAATATTAGTGAAGTAATACTTAAAAAACACTTAAATTAAGTGTAAATTAATATTTTATATAAAATTTAGAACCGATATTTATTTCAGATTCAATTTCTAGTTTAAAATTATGTAAATTTAGTATTGATTGAACGATAAATAATCCTAATCCCAAAGAGTTATTCCATCCATTATTTGATATTCTATAAAATTTTTGATTGATATTCTCTAACTCTTTTTTTTCTATTCCAATACCTTTATCAATAATACAAATATACTCTTTTGAAAGCTCGACAATAACCTCTTTTTGTGAATATTTTAATGAATTCTCTATTAAATTTGAAATTGCCATAGAAATCAAAGTTTCATCAACTTTTATTAAAACATCTTCCCCTTTTATTACAATCTCTCTATTTTTATATTTATCTTTTAAATCACTCACACAATTTTCTACTATTTTTTTTGTAGAACAAGGAACTAAAAGCAGTTCTTGTTTGCCCTCTTCTAATTTTAAAGTTAATCTCAATTTATCAATAATATGTGACATTTTATTTGAATTAGAATAAATCTTATTTAAAAACTTTACTTTCATAAGTTCTGGCATATCTTTATCATTTAAAATAGTTTCACTATATCCAGAAATTATCGCAATTGGATTTTTAAACTCATGAGAGATTGCTGATATTATCTCATCTTTTTGTCTATTTGCTAGTTTTAGTTTTGCATTTTGTTTTGACTTTTGTTTATCTTTTTTTGATAATTTGATAGCAACTTTATTTAATAGTTTTGTGATTTTATAAAACTCATATGTATAAGTTGAACGTAAAGGAATTAAACTTTTTTTATTTGTTAGTTGCGTAAGAAAATATAAAATAGTATCTGTTTCTTTTTTGATTTTAAGGCTTATAAAATATGTTGCTAAAAATGCAATTATTAGAAAAAATGTAATATACATAAAAATTTCAAGAGTTAATTTCATAAAATTATCAGCAATTTTATTTGTATAATCTGCCATTCTAATATAATAAGTAGAATTATCTGTTTCAAATTTTTTTGCAATATATAAAAGTTCTTTTTTTATAGTTTCAGAGTTTCTTTTATCTTTTCCCCAACCTACATTTTTAGCTTGAATTATTTCTGGTCTATTTGCATGATTTTTTATAAAAGCTAGATTTTGATCACTTTCGGCGATTACTTCACCTTGTTCATCTATTATAGTAATTCTTAAATTTAATTCACTATGCAAATCTCTTACAATATTTTTTATATGTGATAAATTATTTTGGTCTTTTAAAACAATAGATAAAGTATCAATATTTTGAATAAGAGTTTTTTCTATTTGATTTATATATAAATTTTTTGCCCAAAAATAAGTAACTAAAGTCAAAGTTATTAAAATCGCAACAAAAATAGTGAAATAAGTTCGTAAAAATAGTTGATGAATTTTTAACAAAAAATATAACCTTCACCTCTAACTGAACGAATATAATTTTTTGTTCCATCAGGGTCAATTTTGGCTTTTAACCTTTTAATTGCAACATTTACTGTTTTCTCTTTTTTATCAAAAGAGTCTTGCCAAACAATATTTAACAGATGTTCTCTTGTCATCAAAATATCTTTATTTTTAATAAATTCTAAAAGTAAATCATGTTCAAGGTGAGTTAGGTCAATCTCTTTATCTTCGATATAAAACTTTCTATTTGAAGCATTATAAACCATATCTTTAACTTTTAAAATATCAAGCTCTTTTGAAGTTCTTTTTATTACTGCTTTTACTCTAGCACATAACTCTTTTATGTTAAAAGGTTTTGTAATGTAATCATCAGCATAAGACTCAAAACCTTCTAAAATATCTTCATCTTTATCTTTTGCAGTTAGATAAATAACAGGATTAGTATAACCCTCTTTTTTTATTTCGTTTATAAAAGTGGTACCTTCAATATTTGGTAGATTTCTATCCATTAATATTAAATCTATTTGTTCTTCATCTAAAACTTTTTTTACATTTTTATCAATAGTTAAAAATCCAATAGTTTCATAACCCTCTTTTTGTAATGTATACTCAAGAAGTTCTAAAATATCTTCTTCATCTTCTATAATTAAAATAAGTTTGTTATTCGTCATTTTCTATAGCTTTATTTGTTTTTTCATTTCCATCTTTAGGTCCAGGAGAGTATCTAATCGCAAGAATTCTAAATATAAAAAATACAAAGATTACAAAAAGTAAAAATGTTATATCAATATAATCTCTATTTTTATTTGCAGATAAAATAACAACTTCTCGAATCAAAAATATTATAAAAATATCCAAAACATATCTAAGTCTTAATGTTTCTTTTTTTATAAAATCCGAGATCATTTTTACAACTTCCATAATAACAATAAATTCTAACATTAGAATAATTGCTCTATAAAAGTCATGCCCTGCAACAAGTATCGTTAAAAAGATAATTGTTGCAACTAAAACTTCAAAGTTCGAACTAAAGTAATTTGAGATTTTGTTTATAGCTTTTTTCATAAAAAAATTATATCATAAAGAATTTATGATTGAACTATATCTCCACCTACTTGAGCAAACTGCAATAATTTTGCAATAGAAACAGCACGATCAGCTATTTTTTCTAATCTTCTTAAACTACTTAAAATATCAAAATATTCTTTTGATAAATCAAGTTTTTTTGTAATTAGTTTTAAAATATTTTTTTCTATCATCAAATATAAATCATCAGTTTTACTCTCTTCAACAACAACTCTATGATATTTTTCTTCGATTTGTTTTTCATCATGTTCATCAATAATAGAAGTTGCCGTTTGTAAAGACAATAATGCTGATTTTAAAAGAGGAATCGCATATTCTAAAATAATAGCTGTATCCAAATCTTGTGAATAGGATTTTTTAAACATTTTTGCAAAATCTTTTGCATTTGAACCTGTTCTTACAAGTTCATTTGTAATCTTTAAAAAAGACACCAATCTTCTTAAATCTTTTGCTTCTGGTGAATATAAAGCTAAAGTTCCAACTATAATGTTATCAATTTCATTTGATTTTAATAAAATCTTTTTTTCACTAATTTCAACATTGCTTAAATCTTCAATTCTTCTATCATTTAAAGCTTTTAGACAAATTTCTAATGCTTCAATAACTGATACTCCAATTTGTTGAATCTCTTCTTTAATATTTTGTAATTTTGTTTCATATGGTTTTAACATTATCCAAATCTCCCTGTGATGTAATCTTCTGTTTTTTTATTATGTGGATTAACAAAAATAGTTTCTGTTATATCATACTCTATTAGTTTTCCTAAATGGAAAAATGCCGTATAATCTGCAACACGCGCTGCTTGTTGCATATTGTGAGTTACAGTAATAATCGTATAATCTTGTTTTAAATCAAGCATAAGTGCTTCTATTTTTTCAGTACTTATTGGGTCAAGTGCAGATGTTGGTTCATCCATTAAAATAACTTCTGGACGAACAGCAATTGTTCTAGCAATACAAAGTCTTTGTTGTTGGCCTCCTGAAAGTGAAGTTCCTGGTTGTGTTAATTTATCTTTTACTTCATTCCAAAGTCCAGATTTAATAAGTGAGCTTTCAACTAACTCATCACACTCTTTACCTTTTTTTACAATTCCATGTTTTAGTGGAGCATAAGCTACATTGTCATAAATTGATTTTGGAAAAGGATTTGGTTGTTGAAAAACCATTCCTATTTTTTTTCTAACACTCACCTCATCAACATCTTTGTCGTAGATATTTTTATTATCTATTATTATTTGACCATCTATTTTAACTATTGGAATTAAATCATTCATTCTATTTATACATCTTAAAAATGTTGATTTTCCACAACCTGATGGTCCAATTAATGCTGTGATTTTATTTTCAAATAAACTAACATTGATATCATGTAAAGCTTGATTTGAGCCATAAAATAGATTTAAGTTTTTTGTATCTATTTTAATTTTATTATCTGTATTCATTTTTATTTTTTCCTTTTACCATTTTACTTCTAATTTTTTTCTAAGATAAATTGCTATTGCATTTAATGAAATTAAGATTGTTAATAAAACCAAAATTCCTGCTGCTGTTTTTTCTATATACATACCTTCTGGCATTCCTGCCCAAGTAAATAGTTGTGCTGGCATAACTGTTGCAGCTTGAGTAACCATCGTTGGAGCATCAGGAATAAAGGCTATCATTCCAATAATAATTAAAGGAGCTGTTTCTCCCATAGCTTGTGCTAAACCAATAATTGAACCTGTTAAAATTCCAGGAAATGCTAAAGGTAAAACGTGATCTCGTGTAACTTGGATTTTATTTAATCCTAAACCATATCCAGCTTGTCTTATACTATCAGGAACTGCTCTAAGTGCCGCTCTTGAACTAACTATTATAATTGGTAAAGTCATAAGTGCTAAAGTTAAACCTCCAACTAAAGGTGAACTTCTTGGCATTCCAAAAAGGTTTATAAATATTGCAAGTCCTAAAAGTCCAAATAAAATAGATGGAATAGCTGCAAGGTTATTAATATTTATTTCAATAAATCTTGTAAATTTATTATCACCTGCAAACTCTTCAAGATAAATAGCTGTCATAACTCCAATTGGAAATGCTACAAGCATTGTTATAATCAAAGTTAAAATCGAACCAACAACTGCTGAAAAAATTCCTGCATATTCAGGTATTTTTGAATCACCATTTTTGAAAAATATTGCATTAAATTTTTTTTCAATTAAACCTTGAGAATATAATTCATCTACAATAATTATTTCTTTATCTTTTAGATTATTATTGTGATTTTTTATATATTGATCAACTTGGTCATCAGCTAAAACCCAAAGGTTTTGCGTTGTATTCATATAATCTGGATTTTCTTTTAATAAATTAGGAATATCTCTAAGCCAAGCTCTTGATACAATATCTCTATATTTTTTATCAACTGCAAATCTTGTATCTTCTAAAGATTTTTCACTAAATGTTACATCTACTTTTACATATGCAACATTAAAAGCTGGTACTCCTTTAGTAATCATATCGAAAAGGAAAAAAGCTAAAAATGCAATTGAAAATATCAAAGAAGTAAGTGTAAATTTCTTAAATCTAGCTGCACTTGTATGTCTACTTTTTAGTGTTGGATCATAAAATGGATTATTTTGTTTATTTTTTTTCTTTTTTATCATAATGTATTCACTTTATATTTTTCTTTAAATTTTCTTATCATTGACAATGAAATCATATTTAAAATCAAAGTTACAATAAATAACATCAATCCTAAAGCAAAAGCAGAAAGAGTTTCAGGCGAATTAAATTCAAAATCTCCAACCAAAGAGTTTACTATTGTAACTGTAACCGTCGTCATGTCTTCAAGTGGATTCCAAGAAAGATTTGGTCTTAAACCTGCTGCCATAACAACAATCATTGTTTCACCAAGAGCACGTGAAAGAGCTAAAAGTGAAGCTGAAATAATTCCTGGCATTGCTGAAGGTAAAACAATATTTTTAATAGTTTCACCATGTGTCATACCAAGTCCAAAAGCTGCTTTTCTTTGAGAATCAGGAACTGCTTTTATAACATCATCAGAAAGTGAAGAAACTAAAGGAATAATCATAATTCCCATAACAACTCCAGAAGCTAATGCGCTATTAAATGTAGCTTCTAAACCAAAAATTGCTGCAACTTTTACAACAAATGGAGCCACTGTAACAGCAGCAAAAAATCCATAAACAACAGTTGGAATACCAGCAAGAACTTCTAAAAGTGGTTTTAAATAATCTCTTAATTTTGGACTTGCATATTCACTCATATAAATCGCACTTCCAAGACCAATAGGAATTGCCACAAGTAAAGCTATAATTGTTATTACAAATGTACCTGCAAAAATTGGTAATGCACCAAATTGACTTCCTGCAACTCCTGGACTCCAAACTGTTCCAGTTAAAAAGTACCAGAAACTTCTTAATTTAAAAAACTCTATTGCTTCAAATAAAATCGAAAACAAAATTCCAAAAGTAGTTAATATTGAGATTGCAGCTGCGAATATAAGTGCAATTTTTATTAATTTTTCGTTGAGTTCTCTTTGTTTTTTTCGTGATTCAAAACTATTCAACCCTTTTGCCTTTATGCTAATTTTCATAAAATTCTAAAGGAAGTTGATTACAAAATAGTTACAAAACACTATAAATAGGTTTTTTTGAATTTTTTGAAGCTTTTTTCACTATATTTAAAGTGTTATCAAAATTTGAAATGTCAGATTTTGAATTTATCTCTATAATCGCAGCTGAAACAGATAGTAATTCAAATCTTCTTTTTTCATTGAATCTATCTTTTGAGATAATAAAACCATTTTTTTTATCCTCTTTTGAATAGATATTTTTTGCACTATTTCTAAATTCATCTTGTACATTTGACGTCAATTCAAATACATCTTCTTTGTCTTTATTTTTTAGTCCAACAAAAAAATCATCTCCACCAATATGTGCGATAAAAGAGTCTTTTGAATATCTTTTTTGCAAAAGTTCTGAGAATATTAAAATCGCCCTATCTCCTTGCCTAAATCCATAAATATCATTGAAAGGTTTAAAATCATTAAAATCAAAATAAATTATGTGAGTTATATCTTTTTGATTTTTCTTAAAACTTTTATCTATAAATTTTTCTATTTGATTATTTCCAGGGAGTTTTGTAAGAGGATTTTGATTTGTAGCAATTTCAATATTTCTTTTATAAGAAAGTGTTAATAAAGAGTTTAGATTTATAAATCCTATATATTTATCTGAAGATGTTATAAATATTCCCAAAGAGTTATTTGAATTTAGATTATAAATTTCTAAAATTTTATCAATTCCCCAAGAGATTTCAACACTTAAAGCTGGTTTTATATACTTTAATAAAGTTGATGAAAATGTTCTATTTTGAGCTAAAGATAAACCATATTGAGAGTAAGATATTTTTTTTATATCACTTTCATAAATTATTCCTAAAAAATTTCCAAATTCGTCAGTTATAGGTACAAAATGGCTTTTAGTATTTTCTTTGAAATGCAAAAATAAATCATATAAAGAGGTATTTACATTTAAAGGTAAAATATTTTCTATAAATTTTTCATCAATAAAATTATTTTGGCTTGCTCTTTTATCTTCAGATATCAAAGAGCAAATATTATTATAAATCTTTTCTATTTTATCAATATTTGTTGTTGGTTTTTGAACTAAATATCCTTGTATAAAATCTGCTCCAATATCTTTACAAGTATAAAACTCTTTTGCTGTTTCTATACCTTCTGCAATTACTTGCATTCCCATAATATGAGCCATTTCAATTATCGAGGAACAAAAAAGTTTTTTCTTAGAGTCTTGGTCAATATTTGTAATAAAAAATCTATCAAGTTTTATAATATGTGCTTCACTAAAATACAAAAGTTTAAGTCCTGATACACCTATTCCAAAATCATCAATAGCTATTTTGTAACCACTTTCTTTATATCTTTGTAACATTGTTGATAAAGCATTTTGCTCTATTGCTGTACCTTTTTCACTTAATTCAAAACAAATACTATCTTTGTTCAAGTTATACTTTTTTAGTATTTTTGCAGTATTTCCTTGAGAATAATTTTTGTTATAAATTATTCTATTATCTAAATTATAAAAAAGTTTCAAATTGCTTTGTTTTATTTTTGCAAATTTACTTATCGCTTTTTCTCTTAGCTGTAAATCCAATTCATACAAATAATCATCATTAAATGCTAAATCAAATAAGTCATCAATACTCATCAATCCTGGTATTTCATGAACATTTCTAAGTAGTGCTTCAACAGCATAAATTTTGCCACTATGAGAGTAAATTATAGGCTGAAAAGCATAATCTAATTTTTCTATTATTTCAGTCCAATTTGGCATGAGTTTCCTAAATGAAGTTTTTAAAAAGAGTAAATAAAAAGAAGTTATAACTTCTTTTTATTTTTTGTTTTAGTGTTTTAATTCTTCTATTGTTAATTTTTCACTATTTAGAACTTTATTTCTTGCTTTACTTCTTACATCACTTGTTAAAGGGATAAGTCCAAGTTCACTTAAAATTCCATTATCACCTATCATTTTTTCAGACATAAAAAGATTTGTATACTCTTTTAAAGCTGGAACATCTTTAGAGTGTTGATTTTTGATATAAAAATACATAGATCTAGCAACTGGATATTTTCCACTTGCAATAGTTTCAACTGTTGGTGAAATATTATCAACTGTAATTCCTAAAACTTTATCTTTATTTTCTGCTAAGAATGAATATCCAAAAATACCAATTGCAGCTTCATTTTTTGTAAGTTTTTGAACAATTAAGTTATCATTTTCACCAGATTCTACATAAACTCCATCAGTTCTTATAACAGAATATGCTTTATATTTTTTGTTAGCATTTTCATCTTTTTTAAATAAATCAGTATATACTGGCATTTTTTCAAATACATGTTGTAATACTAACTCTTCAAAAGAGTCTCTTGTACCAGATGATTTTGGTGGTCCGTAAACAATAATTTCTCTATTTGGTAAAGATGCATCAATATCTGACCATTTTTTATATGGATTTTTGATTAATGTTTTACCATCTTTTGATGGAACTTCTTCAGCAACTGCTAAAGCTAATTGCTCTTTTGTTACATTAAAACTTTTTACTTTTGTTGATTGAGCAATAGCAATACCATCAAATCCAATTAATGCTTCAGTTATATCTGTAACACCATTTTCTTTACAAGTTTCAAACTCTTTGTCTTTCATTTTTCTTGAAGCATTTGCAATATCTGGAGTATTTAAATCAACTCCTGCACAAAATAGTTTCATTCCACCACCAGTTCCAGTTGATTCTACAACAGGAGTTGGAAATTTTGTTGTTGCACCAAATTCTTCAGCCACTGAAGATGAGAAAGGATAAACAGTTGACGAACCAACTATTTTAATTTGATCTCTTGCACTTAATGTAGTTGTTAATAATGCACTTGCTATTAAAGCCATAGATGTTTTTTTGAAAGTCATTTTTATCTCCAATAAATTTTTATACATTGGAAGTTTAATAACTGTTGATTACATTTTGGTTACTATAAGATTTTTTGTGAGATTTTATTTAATAAAAAAGCTAATAGATTTATAATCCATTAGCTTCGATAAGTTTAGATTGATGATCAGCAATAAGAGGATCAATTACTTCACCAAATAAACCATCATTCATGATGTAATCAAGTCTATATAAAGTCAAGTTTATTCTATGGTCACTAATTCTATTTTGTGGATAATTATATGTTCTAATTCTTCCACTTCTATCACCAGTACCTACTTGTTCTTTTCTTGTAGCACCTTCTGCTTCCATTTTCTTTTCCATCTCAATTTCATAAAGTTTTGCTTTTAAAACTTTTAAAGCCCTATCTTTATTTTTATGTTGAGATTTTTGGTCTTGGTTAGTAACTACAATACCAGATGGAATATGAGTGATTCTAACAGCCGAGTCTGTAGTATTTACAGATTGTCCACCATTTCCACTAGCTCTCATAACATCAATTTTTAAATCATTTTCATTTATTTCGATTTCAACATCATCAACTTCTGGCATAACTGCAACAGTAATTGCTGAAGTGTGAACTCTTCCTTGAGATTCAGTAGCAGGAACCCTTTGAACTCTGTGTGTACCACCTTCAAATTTTAATTTTGAATATACATGGTCACCTTTTACAAGAATAACTATTTCCTTGTAACCACCAGATTCGCTATCGCTTGAACTCATTATTTCAACTTTCCAACCATTATTTTCTGCATATCTTAAATAAGCTCTAAATAAATCACCCACAAATATAGCAGCTTCATCACCACCAGTTCCAGCTCTTAATTCCAAATAGATATTTCTATCATCATTTGGATCTTTTGGAATCATTAGAACTTTTATCTCTTCTTCTAATTCTGGTTTTCTTGTTTCTAACTCTTTTAATTCTTCTTTTGCTAAATCACCAAGTTCAGGATCATCTAACATAAGTTTATTTTCTTCGATATCTTCAAGTACTTTTATATACTCTTTTGCTTTAGAAACAATAGGTTGAATGCTTGATTGTTCTTTTGATAAATCAGTCATTCTTTTTATATCACTAGTTATTTCAGAAGACATCAATAATTGATTGATTTCTTCGAATCTATTGATAAATGGTTGAAGTTTGTCTTTTAACATTAATTATATAGCGTTTACTTTTAATTGTAATCTACTTACTTTTCTAGAAGCAGTACCTTTTTTCAAAATACCTTTTGAAACGCAGTGGTGGAAATATTGATTTGCAGCTTTCATAGCTTCAACAGCTTTTTCTTTATCAGCAAGTTCTACTGCAGATAATACACTTTTTGTAACATTTTTGATTCTTGTTTTGTAGAATCTATTTCTTTCAGTCTTAACAACCGTTTGTCTAGCTCTTTTTTCGCAAGATTTATGATTTGCCATTTTATTTAACCTCTTTGTAAAAATTTAAAGGATAGAATATTACCCAATATAACTTAAATTGAGTTTAATTTTAGGAAGATTTAATGAAACTATTCGGAACTGATGGCGTTAGAGGAAAAGCTGGTGATTTTTTAGATGCAATCACAGTTTTAAAATTGGCAAAAGCTGCGGGAATTTACTTTAGAAAGCACTCTACAACAAATAAAATACTTGTAGGAAAAGATACAAGAAGAAGTGGCTATATGATTGAAAATGCCCTTGTTAGTGGATTAACTGCTGTTGGATATGATGTTATACAAATAGGACCAATGCCAACTCCAGCAATTGCATATTTAACTGAAAGCATGAGATGTGATGCTGGAATTATGATAAGTGCTTCACACAATCCTTTTGAAGATAATGGTATAAAATTTTTCGATAATCATGGAAATAAATTAAATACAACTTGTGAAGAAGAAATCGAAAACATATTTAATGATATGGATTTAATGCAAAGCGAACAAGTTACTGGTAGAGATATTGGTTCTTCAAAAAGAATTGATGATGTTATCGGAAGATACATAGTTGCAATTAAAAGTTCTTTTCCTAAAGATTTAACACTAAAAGGTTTAAGAATAATTCTTGATTGTGCAAATGGTGCTGCTTATAAAGTAGGTCCAACAATTTTAGAAGAGTTAGGTGCAGATGTTATAACAATAAACAATAAACCAAATGGTTTTAATATAAATGAAAATTGTGGAGCAATGCACCCAGAAGCTGTTTCACACTTAGTAAAAGAGTATCGAGCAGATATTGGACTTGCACTTGATGGTGATGCTGATAGATTGGTTGTGATTGATGAAAAAGGTGAAATTGTCGATGGAGATAACCTTCTTGGAGCATTGAGTGTTTATTTAAAAAATGAAAATCTTTTAAAAGGTGATGCTTGTGTAGCGACAGTTATGTCAAATAAAGCATTAGAAGACTATTTACAAAAAAATAAAATCTCTTTATTTAGATCAAATGTTGGTGATAAATACGTTTTAGAAGTTATGAAAGAAAAAGGTATAAATTTTGGAGGAGAACAAAGTGGACATATAATCTTCTCTGATATTGCAAAAACTGGTGATGGATTGGCTTCTGCTTTACAAGTTTTAGCACTAATTATAAAATCAGGTAAAAAAGCAAGTGAGATTTTAAATCCATTTAGTTTATACCCTCAAATTTTACATAATATGAAAGTTACGGAAAAAATTCCTTTAGAACAAATCACTGGACTAGAAGAAGTTTTAAAACCAATTAGACAAAAAGGTTTAAGAGATTTGATTAGATACTCTGGAACAGAAAATAAAATCAGACTTTTGCTTGAAGGTAAAAATAAAAAAGATGTAGAAGATGCAATGCAAACACTAATTGCATTTTTCAAAAAAGCCCTATGAGAAGAGAACTAAAACTAGCAGCAACAATATTTGTTGCTATTTTTATAATAGACCAAATCGTTAAGTTTGGATTTGCAAATTTAGCTTGGGATGTTGATGGACCATATATGTCTTTAAAACTTGCATATAACTATGGTGTAGCTTTTTCTATGTTTTCATTTTTAGATCAAAATCTAAAATACATCCAGTTAGTTATCGTGATATTAGCGACTTTATATTTACTGAAAAATAGAGATGTGTTCAAAGAGTATTACCTTCCAATTGCGCTTTTATATGCAGGTGGTTTGTCAAATATTTTAGATAGATTTACTTATGGTGCAGTTGTTGATTACTTCTATTGGCACTATGGTTTTGAATTTGCAATCTTTAATTTTGCAGATGTAATAATAGATTTAGCCGTAGTAATAATCATCTATAAACAGCTAAGACAATCAAAAAAAGATAAAGAGATAAAGTCTTAGTTTTGAATAGCTTTAAATAAATTTCGATATAATCCAAACCAAAGTCTAAAAATATATTAGGAAAAAATATGGGTCAAACAATAACAGAAAAAATTTTTAGTGAACATGTAGGGAAAAAAGTTTATGCAGGAGAAATCGTAAGAAGTCCAATTGATATGGTAATTGGAAATGATATTACAACTCCAATTTCAATTAGAGCATTTGAAGAGGGTGGCTTTGAAAAACTAGCAAATCCAGATGGTTTTGCGATAGTTTTAGATCACTTTATTCCAGCAAAAGATATAGCAAGTGCAAATCAAGCAAAAATCTCAAGAGATTTTGCAATGAAACACAATTTAAAAAACTTTTTTGATGAAAAAGATATGGGAATTGAACACGCACTTTTACCTGAAAAAGGTCTAGTAATCCCTGGTGATGTAATTATTGGAGCAGATTCACATACATGTACTCATGGTGCGTTAGGAGCATTTAGTACTGGTATGGGTTCAACAGATATTTCATTTGGAATGATTACTGGTGGTAACTGGTTTAAAGTTCCTGAATCAATCAAAGTTGTATTCAAAGGAAAACCAGCACCATTTGTAACTGGAAAAGATTTAATTTTAGAAATTATTAGAATTTTAGGTGTTGATGGAGCTTTATATAAAGCTTTAGAATTTACAGGTGATACAATCCAATATTTATCAATGGATGATAGATTCTCTTTATGTAATATGGCTATTGAAGCAGGAGCTAAAAATGGTATTGTTGCGTATGATGAAATTACAAAAGAGTTTTTAGATAAAGTTGGAATTGCAAATGGTGGATTAAGAGCTGAACCAAAAATTCACTACTCAGATGATGATGCAAACTATTGTCAAGTTATTGAAATAGATGTTGCTAAATTAGAACCAGTAATTGCATATCCTTTCTTACCATCAAATGGACACTCTGTTTCTCAAGCAGTTACTGATAACATAAAAGTTGATCAAGTATTTATAGGTTCATGTACAAATGGAAGATTAAGTGACTTTAAAATGGCTGCTGAAATTTTAGCTGGTAAAAAAGTTGCACGTCATGTAAGACTAATATTGACTCCAGGAACTCAAAAAATTCTTAGAGAAGCAACAAAGTTAGGTTATATTGATACTTTAGTTGATGCAGGTGCTGTTGTTTCAAATCCTACATGTGGAGCATGTTTAGGTGGATATATGGGAATTTTAGGAGATGGTGAAGTTTGTATTTCAACAACAAATAGAAACTTTGTTGGAAGAATGGGTTCAAGAAGTTCTAAAATTTATTTAGCAAATAGTGCAGTTGCAGCTGCAAGTGCAATTTCTGGATACATTACTGATCCTAGAAGTTTATAATATCTCAAAGGAAGAAAATCATTTCTTCCTTCTTTTTTAATCTCTTCGATAAAATCAAGTTATTCTTTATGACATTTACATATAAATATAATAAATTTATTTAATTATAAATTTTTTATAAATATTAATATTAAGATAAAATATAAATATTATTTATGTTATATAAAAAAATATTATGATTCTTATAACCAAACTACACTAATTCATAAGTTTGTTATTATATCTTTTTTGTTATCTTTAGTTATAAATTTTTTAAACTAAGGAAAGTAAAATGAAAAAGAATGAGCTAGATAAAGCTTTAGAAATATTTGACGCAGAAATAAAAAAAACTGGTCTATCAAGAAGAGAAGCTTTTAAAGTAGCAGGTTTAGGAGGAGCTGCATTTTTATTAGGTGGAAATGAAGCTGAAGCTGCAACTGTTGCAAAAGCAAGTGATGCAAAAGCAAAAATTGTTATTGTGGGTGGTGGATTAGCAGGTATTTCTACAGCTGCTAGATTAGTAAACTCTTTATCAGAGCCTGATATTACAATCATTGAACCAAATCCTAAGTCAGTTTCTTATCAACCAGGAACAACATTAGTTGCTTCAGGAGTTTATGCTTCAAAAGATGAACTTATGTATGAAACAAAAGATTATTTACCAAAAGGTGTAACATTAATAAAAGATAAAGCTGTTGATTTTAATCCTGAAGCAAATAAAGTTACTTTAGAATCAGGTGAAGTTTTATCTTACGATTTTTTAATTGTTGCTGCTGGAATTGTTTTAAATTATGGAGCAATTAAAGGATTGGAAGAAGTTGGAGAAGCATATAGTGTAGGTGATGCTTCAAAAATATTAAAAGTATTTGGTGATAGTGGAGTTACTTCTGTTTATAACATAGATTCTGCTGTAGAAATGTGGAATCAAATGCAAAAATTTGTTCAAAAAGCAAAAGATGGACAAAAAGTTAAAGGTGTATTTACTGATCCAAATACAGCAATTAAATGTGGAGGTGCTCCAAAAAAAGTTATGTATTTAACAAATGCAAGATTAAATGAAGCAAAAGCAAGAGCTAATGCAGAGTTAAACTTCTATGCAGATAGTGGTAAATTATTTGGTGTTAAAGAATATGCAGATGCTATCGAAAAACAATTTATTGCAAGAGATATGAAATGGAATTTTAATCACAATTTAATTGCTGTTGACGTTAAAAATAAAGTAGCAACATTTGATAAATATTGGCAAGAAAAAGGTGCTTTTGATAAAGATTTAGAAGAATATGAAATGGTTACAAAACATCAAAATGTTGATGTTCCTTTTGATTTCTTACATATTACTCCTCCTCAAAAAGCTCCAACTGAAATTGGAAATTCTGCTATTGGTTCAGATAAAGGTTGGATTCCAGTAAATAAAGAAACTTTACAACATGTTAAATATAATAATATCTTTGCATTAGGTGATATTGCAGCTGTTCCTATGGGAAAAACTGGAGGAAGTGTAAGAAAACAATATAAAGTATTAGTTGATAATTTAATTTCAGTTATGGAAGGTAAAGAACCAACTGCTAAATATGCTGGATATACTGTTTGCCCACTAATTACTGATATTGGTAAAGTTATGCTTGCAGAATTTGATTGGACAGCAAAACCAACTCCATCATTCCCTCTTGACCCAACACAAGAAAGATATATTTGGTGGTTACTAAAAGTTTATTTACTAAAACCTATGACTATTCACGGTATGCTAAGTGGTAAAGCATAGGAAACTCTTTTGAAAAAAGAGTTATTTGTCTTTATAGGTATTTTTATTGTTTTAACAGTATTAATACACTATAAAGAGTTTTTAAATTATCCAATTGCTCATATAAAAAATTTTCCAAATTCATCAGCATATGGATTTGGAATTTTTCATCCTATTGTATTCTCTTTCACTGTTTATATTGTTTTATTAGCTCCCAGATTAATTATTAAACTACTTAGAAGGAAAAAAAATGAGAAAAGTAATTAATAGCCTTATATTAGCTTCTATCTTGACTACATTTAATATTTATGCACAAGAAGAATTAAATCTTAAAGAACCTACAAAAGCTGTTTATGATTTAATTAATAAATATAATTTAGAGCAAGTAGATTATGAGTATGTAAAAAAATCTATTGGTTTAGGAAATAGAAGTTCTGCTTCTTCTATTTTAATAGATGCAAGACCAGCTTTGAAGTACCAAAAAGGAACAATTCCTTCAAGTTACAATATTCCTGATACAAATTTTGATGAATACTATAAAGCAATTAGCGATATTCCTAAAGACAAAGAACTAATTGTTTTTTGTGGAGGTTATTCTTGTGAGAAAAGTCCTATTGTTGCTCAAAAGCTAAAAGAAAAAGGGCATAAAAATGTAAAGATTTATAGTGCAGGGGAACCTGAATGGTCAATAAAAAACTATTTAGAAGTAGATACTATTGTTACAAAATCATATCAAGAAAATAATAGTGCTTTACTTGTAGATGCAAGACCTTTTGCTAAATATTTACAAGAAACAATTATTGGAGCTATTTCTGTTCCTGACACAGATTTTGATAAATTATTAGGAAGATTTCCTATAAATAAAGATGAAAAAATCCTTATTTTTTGTAGTGGATTTAATTGTGAGAAATCAAATATAGTTGCAAATAAATTGTATTCTTTAGGATATAAAAATGTTGTAGTTTATGCAGGAGGACTTCCAGCATGGAAAGAAGCTGGATTAAAAACAACTTCTTTTGCAAAAGCTTCAAAAGACGAAAATGCACAAACATCTATAAAAAAAGATGAATTTAGTAAAAATGGACTAAAACTAGGAAAAGATCAAGGTAGCGTAGATGGAGAATGGCTAAAAGCGTTAATACTTGAAAACAAAGTTCCTGAATATATTCAAATAGTTAATATTTTAAATGAGCAAGAGTTTAAAAATGGTCATATAAAAGGTTCAATAAATATCGAAGCAGGTAAATTAAGCGCTAAAGAGTTATATGAAAAACTACCTAAAAATAAAACTATTGTGTTTCATTGTACAGCTGGTTCAAGATCACTAGAAGCTTGGATGAAATTGAATTCTAATAAGTATGATATGAGCGAAATTTACTACTTTGATGCAAATATCACTTGCAAAGGTAATAATTGTAAAATTGATGTAAATGAGCCTTTAGAATAAAGTCTCTACTATTTTTTATAGATAAAAAAAGGGAAGGTTAATAAACCTTCCCTTTTTTATTATTTTGCAAATTTATTATTTAAGTGCTGCTTTAGCAGTTGCTACTAAAGATGCAAATGCAGCAGAATCATTCATAGCCATATCAGCTAAAATTTTTCTATCTAACTCTAAACCAGATAATTTTAATCCATTCATAAATCTTGAATAGTTAATATCATTTAATCTACAAGCTGCATTGATTCTTATGATCCATAATTTTCTAATGTCTCTTTTTTTCTGTCTTCTATCTCTGAAAGCATAAACAAGACTTCTTTCTAATTGTTCTTTAGCTTTTCTAAAGTGTTTTCTTCTACCACTAAAAAATCCTCTAGCAGCTTTTAATACTTTTTTGTGTCTTCTTCTTCTTACAACACCAGTTTTTACTCTTGGCATATTTTTCCTTTCTTAACCGTTATTTTTAATAAGGTGTCAGCTTTAGCTGAACTTGTCCATTTTAAAATGGAGGGACAAAAATTACTTAATTTAAGTAATTACGCTTTACACAAAGTTGAAAGAATACCAGCAACATTTGTACTATGTACAGTTTTTGGTCCTCTTAAGTTTCTTTTTCTTTTTTGACTCATTTTAGTTAAAATGTGGCTTCTAAAAGCAGAACCTCTTTTAATAGTTCCGTTTTTCTTTACTTTAAATCTTTTAACAGCACCTTTAACGCTTTTCATTTTTGGCATAAAGAAATCCTTTCATATAAATTTGCATTTTTCATAGTGAAAAAGTTTTGGATTATACTGAAATTAGAATTAGTTTATTATTAAATAAATTAAAAATAGGGGAGGAGGAGAAGAGAATATCTCTTCTTATAATTTGAGGTTAATCTTTTTTAGGAAGAACTAATAAATTAACATATCTTCCTTCAAGTTTTGGTTCTTTGTCCATAACAGCTATATCTTCAACCATTGGCCAAATTTTATTTAAAACGTCAATTCCTGATTGAGGATTTGCCATTTCTCTACCTTTTAGAAAAACTCTAAATCTTACATGATTTCCTTCTTCTAAAAATTCTCTAGCATGTTTAACTTTATAGCTAACGTCATTTTCAGCAATTTTTACTGAAAGTTTTATCTCTTTTATAACAATAACTTTCTGATTTTTTTTAGCTTCTTTTTTCTTTTTTTCTTGTTGGTATCTAAATTTACCATAATCCATGATTTTTGCAACAGGTGGTTTAGCATCAGGTGCAATAAGAACTAAATCTAAACCCATTTCATCTGCAAGATTTAATGCGTCATTAGTGCTTATAATTCCGTAATTTGTCCCTTCATCACTCGTACACCTAACTTCTTTAGCTGTAATCATTTCATTCATGATTACATCATCTTTTCTTTTGTCTTTACTCAAATTCTACTCCCGTTTTTGATTTCATTTAGCATTGAGATAAACTCATTTTTACTCATATTTGATTGCTCTCTTGTTCTTCTATTTCTTAGTGCAACTGTTTTATTTTCTACTTCTTCATCTCCAATAACAACTATCATAGGAACTCTTTGTTTTTCTGCCATTCTAATTCTTTTATTTAAACTTTCATTCATATTATAAATTTCTGAGTCTAAATCATTTTCTAAAAGGGCTTTTTGTAACTCTTTTGCATACTCAACATGAGAATCTGCAATTGGAACAAAAATAACTTGTGTTGGAGCAATTATAAATGGAAATTCTCCAGCACAGTGCTCAGTTAAAATACCAATAAACCTTTCAAAAGAACCAAGTATTGCTCTATGAATCATAACTGGTTGTTCTTTTTCACCTTTTTCATTTATATATTCTACATTAAATCTTGAAGGTAAGTTCATATCAACTTGAACTGTTCCACATTGCCATTTTCTTCCAATAGCATCAAGAATTTTAATATCAATTTTTGGACCATAGAAAGCTCCACCACCTTCATCAATTCCATAAGAGATATTATTTTCATCTAAAGCATCCATAATACCTTTTGTTGTTTTTTCCCAAAAAATATCATCACCAATTGCTTTTTCTGGTTTTGTAGAAACTTCTATTTCATATTTAAAATCAAAAACTTTTAATAAAGTATCAACAAATTCTAATACTTCAAAAATTACTTGTTTGATTTGATCTTGTGTACAAAATATATGTGAATCATCTTGAGTGAATTCTCTAACTCTAAATAACCCATGCATTGCACCACTCATTTCATGTCTATGAACAACACCATATTCAAAAAGTTTTTTTGGTAATTCTTTATATGAAACTAGACTATTTTTAAAGATTTGAATATGTCCAACACAGTTCATTGGTTTTATACCATACTCTTGGTCATCAATAGTAGTGAAATACATATTTTCTTTATAGTTTGCATAATGCCCTGATATTTTCCACATTTCTGCTTTTAAAATTTCAGGTCCTCGAACAGGTTCATAACCTCTAATTCTATGAGCTTTATATAAAAGGTGTTCTAATTTACTTCTAAGTCTAGCACCTTTTGGTAACCACATAGGAAGTCCTGCTCCTACATCATCATTAAAAGTAAATAATTCTAATTCTGTTCCTAATTTTCTATGGTCTCTTTTTTTTGCTTCTTCAAGCATTCTTGTATAATCAAATAAAGCTTGTTTATCAAAAAATGCAATTCCATAGATTCTTGTAATCATCTCATTTTTTTCATCACCACCAAGGTAAGCACCTGCTACTCTTGTTAATTTGAAGCTTCTAATCATTCTTGTATTTGGTAAATGAGGACCTCTACACAAATCTTCAAAATCACCTTGTCGATAAATAGTTAGAACATCATCTTTGATATTTTTTAAAACAGCTTGTTTTAACTCATCATTTTTGAATTTTTCATAAAACTCTTCTTTTGTCGTTTCATGCCTTGTTATAGGAAGTTTTCTATCTGCTATTTCTTTCATTTTCTTTTCAATAGTTGGTAATTCATCATCTGAAATCTTACTATTTACTTTAAAATCGTAATAGAATCCTTCTTTTACAACAGGTCCAACAAAAAATTTTGCTTCAGGGTAAAGTTCTTTGATAGCTTGTGCCATAAGGTGAGCGCACGAGTGTCTTAAAATATCTAAAGACTCTTTTGAATCATCAGATTTAATCTCATCTCCTTGGATATTCAAAGCTTCCGCAGTTTGAAGGTCATATATTTGACCATCTTTTAATATTCCAATAGGTTCCAATAATTTCCTTTTTCTATTCAATAATTTATAAATTTACAATTATTCTATCTCAAAGTGACTTAATTTATTTAAATATAAATTTAATTTAGTAAATTTTAGTTACAATTTAGCATGATTTTGAATATATCTAAAATAAAAACTGAAAGCCTACTACTATTTTGTAAAGATTTGATTTTATCTTATAAAGATAAGGTTAATTTAAATGAATCTGAATTAGATAAAGATATTGTTGAGGAATTCAATAATATTGGAGCGGATATGTTAAAACAAATTTTAAATGTAACATTCCCTCAAAACTACTATGTTCAAAATGCAAAACACTATCGTATAAAAGCAGTTTTGAATGGCTATAACTTTATAAATAATGAAATTTCAAAAAATTTAAAAGAGAATGAGTCTTTTAATCCTTCAATGTTGTATTTTTCTTTACTTGCTTTATGGTTTAAAGAATTAAATAAAGAATCTACTTCAAAAGAGTATATATATTTTATTTTGTATCCATATTTTCAAGTTTATGATAAATTTCTTGTGAATATGAAAGACGCTGAATTTAAAAAATTAAATATAAAAATGATTGAATTGGCTGAAAGAGTTATTTATAATTTCGATAAATATAATCTTAGATAGTAAAAAAAGGTGAAAATCACCTTTTTTTAGAATTTATATCTCATATAAGCTCTAATATCTTGAGCTTCTTTTACTGGATTTTGTCCATTTGCTTGAGCATCTGACATACTCATAGGCTCTCCATCAGCTCCAAAGAATGAGTTTGAACCTGTATAATCGTAGTCTATATATACATAACTTACACCAAAACTTAAAGCTTCAGTTAATTTTTGAGTTCTATAAACTTCAAAAGCTTGTCCACGTGCAGCTATTTTACTTCCAGCATATGTATCTTCACCATAAGTCATAGATCTCCAGTATTTACTTCCTTTATTCCATTCAAATCCAATTCTTGCACTATCAGGTAATATTGGACAAGCAGTATTTACTCCTAACCAAACAGAATAACCAGTTTCAGAATCAGTTGAACCTAACATTCCTTTAGAATTTGGATTTGTTTTACTCATAGCAAATGATGCAAAGGCAGTTGTATTATCTAAAGTTTCAGAAATTCCATCTCCAATACCTTCAGCTTTAAATAAAACTGTTGCCAAATCAATATCACCAACATCTTCAAATGAAGGTTTTGCCATTTGTAAATTATATGCATTAGTAACATCTGGATTATTTGTATAAGCACCATAGGCATTATTAAATTTACCCATAGCATCTGCACTATAACCAATCAAATTCCAAGCATGTGAATATTGCATATGAACAGAATATTGTCCATCATCATAAGGAACAACTATTAATCCTAACATATCAACATCATCATTTTTTTCATCATCTGTTGAATATGCTGGTTTGAACATGTCAAATCTTGGAGTTGCATTTGTTAAACCTCGTCCTCCACAGATTTTTAACCAAGAACCAGTAAATCCAGTAACACCTTCTGTATCAAGTTTAAATGAGAATCCATCAAATTCAACATCAATAGTATGAGAAAGTGGAGAGTTTGGTTTTTGATCATTTCTAATATTTATAGGTAAACCATCAGTTGAAGGACGACGACCTACAGAAACTGACCAAGGAATATCAGAACTAAATAATTTTTCATTTTGATATAACCAATAAGCTTCTTTTACTTTTATTGAATTGTCTGTTGCATTTTCATTTGTAACCCAATCAAAATTTGCATAACCTGGATTTGTATTTGATTGAGAATGATCTGCTGTGTCTCCAAAGGCTTTGTTATAAGATAATTTTCCAAAAAATGATGAATTATCATCAGCTTTATATTTTGCCCCTAACCAAAGTCTATTTGTTAAGAGTGCATCATTTTTTGATTTTGAACCATCAACATGTTTATATTGAATATTATCAACTTGTGTTCTAAAATCAACATCCCATTTTATATTATCTTGTGCACTTTGAATTTTTGCAGTTGTAGCAGTTTTTGATACAGTCTCAAGTTTTTTTTCAATATTTTCAATTCTTTTTTCATCAACAGCAACTTTTTGTTGAGTTGGTGCTACATTTGTAATAGCTTTTTGAGCCTCTTTATCTTTAGCCTCTTGTTGTGCTACTTTCTTTTCTAAAGCTTCAATTTGTGCTTTTAAAGCTTGTATTTGATTATACATCTCTTTATTCATATCAGATGCAAAAGAAGTTGTTGCAAGTGCAGTAACAACAGACATCGCGATTAAATTTTTTTTCATATTAACTCTTTCCTAACTATAATATTTAACATAAAAAAAGGGTGATAAAATCACCCTTTAAACTTTTTAACAAGATGGAACATTTCCAGAATCACTTGCATATTCAATCAAAAAGTCAACAATTTCTTTTTGAGCATTAGCTTTAAGATCTCCAGCTTTTACATTTGGACAAATTTTGATAACTTCTTCTTCAAATTTTCCAGAATCAGCTATACCTTTCCACTCATCTTGAGTATGTTTAGCTGCAAATTTTGCTCCATCCATACCACAAGGCTCTTTTAATAACTTGATATAAAACTTTTGTCCTTTTACAGCATCTGCCATTAAAGATGTTGAAAGACCTAAAGCTAAACTACTAGCAACTAATATTTTTAATAATTTCATATTACACTCCTAATTTAAGATTAGCTATAATTATATCTAACAGAGTTGAAAATCTCTTAAAAATTTCAAAAAAACTTATATTTTTGGACAAAAATGAAACATTTTATACTAAAAGAGATTGTTGATTATCTATCTTCAAATGCCTATAATATAAAGTCTATAAGAAGAATTGAGAATAATTTAATCATAATAGAATTTAATAATAAAAATATTTTATACTTTGATATTTCTAAATCAAATTCAATAATTTTTAAACACAATAAGATATTATCTTCAAAAAAAGATTTTAATGCACCATTTGATGTGATACTTCAAAAAAGATTCAATAACTCAAAAATAGAGAGTATTGAACTATACAATGATGATAAAATTATAAACATAAAAGTCTCATCTTCATCTTCATATAAAAAGCAAATTACAATTTTACAATTAGAATTTACAGGCAAATATACAAATATTATAGTTTTAGATGAAAATAGAGTAGTTTTAGAAGCTTTAAGACATATTGATGAGTTTTCATCAAGTAGAATTGTAAAAGTAGGGCATAAGTTAGATGAGGTTCCAAAGCAGAACTTTATTCCTAAAATTGAAAAAATAGAAGATATAGAGAGTTATTTATATCAAGTTTATGAGCAAAAAGAGAAAGAAAATTTAGAAAATCTAAAAAAACAAAAAATTTCTCAAATAGATAAAAAGGCAAAAAAACTAAAATCAACAATAGAAGATTTACCAAAAAAAGAGGATTTGGAAAAGGAATCAAATGAACTTTATGAAAAAGCAAATCTTATCTTGTCAAACTTACACAATATAAAACCTTATCAAAAATCTTTGAAAGTTTATAATTATGAAGGAATTGAAGTAGAACTAGATTTAGAAGCAAAACAAAGTGCATCTAAATATTCAAATGATTTATTTAAAAAAGCAAAAAGAGCAAAACAAAAAGCTTCAAATATCTCTTTAGAAAAAGATAATCTAACACAAAAATTAGAATATTTATTAAGACTAATAAATAGTATAAAAAATGCAACTTCTCTTGAAGAGTGTGAATTTTTATTACCTAAAAAAGAGCGAAATCAAACAAAAACAAAAAAATCACAAACTTGTGAGATTTTCTTTTTTGAAGGTTATAAAATACTTTTAGGTACAAGCCAAAGAGAAAATATTTATCTACTTGAAAATTCAAAAGCCAGTGATTTCTGGTTTCATCTAAAAGATAGACCTTCTTGCCATGTAATAGTGCAAAACACAAAAAAAGAGATACCTCAATCAATTATAACTCAAGCTGCGACTTTATGTGCAAAATTTTCAGTTGATTTTAGTGGAACTTATGAAGTGGACTATACACAAAGAAGAAATGTAAAAATCCAATCGGGAGCAAATGTACTATATAATCCATATACTACTATTGTTATTAAATTTTAAAAAGAGACTAAAGTGTAGTCTCTTTTTTTAGCTATTTTTTTTCAGCTTCAACATCAACTTTGATTTTAACCTCTTCACCTACTGCAACTCCACCTAATTCAATAGCTTTGTTCCATTTTAAACCAAAGTCTGTTCTATTGATTTTTCCTTCAAGTGCAAAACCAATTTTATTTCCCATAGATGCTATGTCCTCAACATCTAAAGTCACTTGTTTTGTAATACCTCTGATAGTTAAATTACCTGTCATTTTACCTTCATCACCATCAGCTTTATATGATGTCATCTCAAAAGTCATTTTTGGGAATTTTTCACTAGCAAAAAAATCATCACTTCTTAAGTGATCATCTCTTTTTTCGATTCCAGTATTAACTGTTTTTGTTTCTACTGTTGCACTAAGTTTTTTAAAAGTTTTTGTTGCCTCATCATAATCAATATTTGCATCATATGTTTTAAAATTACCATTTACATTTGTAATCATCATATGTTTTACTGTAAATCCAACATTTGAATGTGCATTATCTACTTTATACTCAGTTGCCATTAATAAACTTCCTGTTAAAAGTAATGCGCTTGTAATTTTTGAAACTATACTCATTTTGACTCCTTTTAATAAATTAATCTATTCTATTTATATAAAGTTAATGTTTAGTTAATCCAAATTCTTTATTTCTTTTTAGAACTATATAAAAAATTGCTGGAATTATAAAAAGTGTCAAAAAGGTAGAACTTATCATTCCTCCTATCATAGGAGCAGCAATTCTTTGCATAACTTCACTTCCAACTCCATGTATATACATAATAGGAACTAATCCTCCTAAAATTGTAAATAAAGTCATAAGTTTTGGACGAAGTCTTAAAACTGCTCCTTTATAAATAGTTTCTATGATATTTTTATCACTATATTCTTCATTTTTTTCTTTGAATTCTTTCATTGCAACATCCAGATATAAAAGCATAACAATAGATGTTTCAGCTGCAACACCTAAAAGTGCTAAAAATCCAACAATTACAGCTATTGAAATATTAAAACCTAAATACTCTATATAAAATATTCCACCAGTTATTGCAAAAGGTAGAGTAAAAAATATTATTAGAGTATAAGTAATATTTTTCAATGCAAAATATATTAAAATAAATATAATCATAAAAGTAATTGGTATGATATAAACTAATTTGTTCATAGCAAGTTCAAGAAATTCACTTTGTCCTGACCATTCAAAATAGTAACCATTTGGTAGTTTTATCTCTTCTAATAATTTGTTTGCTTCATCTTTATACTCTTTTGTAGAAAATCCATTTTTTGGAGTAATATAAACAAAAGCCACATTTAAAGCCTTTTCAGATTGAATAACTGAAGGTGCTTCTTCGTAACTCAAAGTTGCAAATAAATTTAGAGGTTTCCAACCTAATTTTGTTTTAATTTGAAGATTTTGTAAAACTGTCAAATCTTCTCTTTGTGTTGTTTCAAATCTCAAACTTATTGGATATCTTTCTAACTTATCTAAATAAGTAGATATTTTAGCTCCACCAACTCCTAAAGATATCGTTTCTAAAATATCATTTTTTGAAATACCATATCGTGATATTTTTTCATCATCTATTTTTATATTTAGATAGTATCCAGAATTTATTTTATCTGCACTAACACTCAATGTTCCTTCATATTTTTTTAACTTTTGTTCTATTTTTGTAGAAATATCTTGGAGAATTTTTGCATCATTTCCATAAAGTTTAATTCCTAAAGGCGTTCTAATTCCTGTCATTAACATATCTATTCTTCCTCGAATTGGATAAGTCCAAGAATTAATCAAACCATTTACTTGAAGTTTTTTATCCATCTCTTCCATTAACTTTTTATATGTCATTCCTTCTCGCCATTCATTTTCTGGTTTAAAAGTAATAATTGTTTCTATCATAGATAATGGAGCTGGATCTGTTGCACTTAATGCTCGTCCAACTTTAGCAAAAGAAGTTTCAACTTCTGGAAAAGATTTTATAACCATATTTGTTTTTTGTGCTAACTCTTTTGCTAAATCTATTCCAATTCCATAAGGAGTTACAGGCATATACATAAAAGTTTGTTCATTCATCATAGGCATAAATTCCCATTTTTGTTTTTGATAAATGGTTACTGCTAGAACTAAAGTTACAAAAAATATGGCTACAACGAAATACTTAAATCTTAAAGCAAAATGTAAAAGTGGAGAATAGATATTTATAAAAAATCTATTTAAGATATTGTTATCTTCTTTTAAAATCTTTCCTCGAATTAAAAATATCATCAAAATAGGAACTATTGTAATTGATAAAATTGCTCCAAACATCATTGCAAAAGATTTTGTAAATGCTAAAGGAGAAAAAAGTTTTCCTTCTTGTCCTGTTAAAGCAAAAATTGGTAAAAACGAAACTACAACTAAAAGTAGGGCAAAGAAAATAGGGCGACCAACTTGTTTTGCTGATTTTATAATTATAGAAGTTCTTTCTTCATTTGTAAGATTATCTTTTCCTTGAAGATGTTTGTGTGCATTTTCAACCATAACAATTGTTGCATCTACCATTGCTCCAATTGCAATTGCAATTCCACCTAAACTCATAATATTTGAACCAATGCCAAATAACTTCATAAGTAAAAAACTAATAAGAACTGTTATTGGTAAAGTTATGATAATGATTAAAGCACTTCTAAAGTGAAATAAAAACAGTCCTGCAACTATCATAACAATAATTGATTCTTCAATCAAAGTTCTTTTTAGAGTATCTATTGCTTTATCAATTAGTGAAGTTCTATCATAAACTTCAACAATTTCAACATCTGGAACATTTAAAGTTTTAAGTTTCTCTTTTACAGCTTTTATAACTTTATATGGATTTTCTCCAAATCTAACAACAACAATTCCACCAACAGTTTCACCTTCACCATTTAAATCAACCATTCCTCTTCGATTTTCACTTGTTATATTAACTGTTGCTATATCTTTTATTTTCAATGGTATATTATTTTCAGTTTGTATTGTTATGTTTTCAATATCAACAACTGATTTTAGATAACCTCGAGCAGTAATTATATATTCATAACCATTTTCTAAAACAATTCTTCCACCCTTGTCATCATTGTTTGCTTCAATAATTTTTTTAATATCTTCTATATTTAAATCATATTGAACTAATTTGTCTTGGTTTAATGTAATTTCATAATTTTTTATAAAACCACCAATTGTTGCTATTTCACTAACTCCATCAACTCCTAAAAGCCCAAATTTATAAAAATAATCTTGTAAAGTTCGTAACTCTTCTAAACTTTTTGTTTTTGACTTTAATGCGTATTCATAAGCCCAACCAACACCAGTTGCATCAACTCCAAGCTGAACACTTGAACCACTAGGAAAAGTTCCTTGTAAAGTAGAAAGTTGCTCTAAAATTCGACTTCTTGCATCATATAAATTTGTTCCATCTTTAAATATGATATAAATCATTGCATTTGAAAAAGAGCTCATTGCTCTAACTGTTTCGATATTTGGCAAACTCATCAAATTTGAAATAAGAGGATAAGAGATTTGTTCTTCTATTGTTTTTGGACTTTGTCCATCCCACTCAACTTGAATGATAACTTGCGCAGGAGACAAATCAGGTAATGCATCTAAACTTGTATTTTTAACAGCCCAAATAGAAGAAAGTGTCAAAATAAAAACAACAAAAAGGATAATAAACTTATTTTTCACACTATATGAGATTATATTTTCTATCATAATATTTTACCAATCTTCATTATCTGATTCATACAAAGAGTTTGTCAAAGCATCTGAATCAAGTAAAAATAAGGCATTATCTATAACCTCATCATTTTCATTTAATCCACTAATTATCTCATATTTATTTGAGTTTATTCTTTTTGCTTCAATTTTAACAGGTTTAAATTCATCATTTGATACATATTTAAATACGTAAAAACTATCAGATTTTTTCAATACTGCTGTTTTAGGTAAAGTCAAAAGCTGTTTTTGTTTATCTATAATATCAACTTTTCCAAACATACTAGGCAATAAATTTAACTCTTTATTATCTAAAATAAATCTAACATCAACTGTTTTACTTTTATCATCAAAGATAGGATAAATGAAATCAACTTTTGTATTAAAACTTGTATTTAATCCATCAATATAAATTGTAGCTTGTTTATCTTTTTTTATAAAAGCTAAATCTTCTTGATAAACAGAAGCAATAAACCAAATTTTATCTAAAGATGCTATTTGAAGTAGGGTAGTTCCTTTTGAAACTGAACTTTTATTGTTTATATTCTTTTGTAACAATATTCCATTTGTAGGTGAAGTTACAACTAAACCATTGTTATTTAATTTACCATTTTTTATCTTTTCTTGGCTTTCTTTTGGAATATCTAAATTATCTAATTTTAAAAGTGTACTTTGATAAATATTTTGATTTAACTCTTTTGATATTTGAAGTTCATTTTGAATAGATAAAATATCAGAAGAATAAATAGAATATAAAGGCTCACCTTTTTTTATAGTCATATAACTTTTATTCGCATTTAAATTTGTAATATAACCATCAAATCTACTTACAATATCAAAAGTTGAACTTTCATCTATTTTTGTAATTCCATAAAAACTTTTACTCAAAAGTATCTCTTCTTTTTTTACTTTTGCAATTTTTTTATTAAATAACTGTTTTGCATCTAAAATTTCGGCATTTACAAAACTTCCTAGAAGTAAAATAAGTATTAATACATTTTTTATCATTTTATACCTTTGTTAGAGTAATAGAGTAGTTTAGAGTAGTTTTCATAATATTTTTGAACTTCATCTAAGGCTTTTAATTCATAAGTTATTAACTCATTTAGATTTTTTATACTATCTTGTGGATTTGATTTTTCAAAACTATTATAGTTTTCTATGTTTTTTTGAATCTTTTGTTTTAGAGGAATTATCTCTTTTTGGATTACTTCATAGTTTCTTACATTTTGATTTAGATTATTTACATAAATTTGTGTTTCTAAAGATAAATTGTGTAGTAAACTATCCAATTTATCATTTGTTTCATTTGCATTTAACTTTGCTTTTATTCTATTTACATTTTCAGTTTTATAAATAGGAAGAGGAATAGCAACTGTTACATTTCCATAATCTTGCTCTTTATTTTGCATATATTCTAAACTTAAAGTCACACTAGAAAACTTTTTAGCATCTTCTAAAGATGCCATCTGACTATATTTTGTACTATTTTCTTCTAAAGTTTTTACTTGAGGATGAGAACTAAGATTTGAAGTTGCTTTTTCTTTATCAACTCTTTTTATATCTAGATTTTGAGTTATTGAATCAACTTTTTTATATGTGATTTGTTCTAAATTTAAGTACAAATTATCAATACTATTTTTTAGATTTTCTTGTTCTAATTTTAAATCTAAAGATGAGATTTGAGTATCTATTACTTCATTTAAAGTTGCTTTTTCATATTTTTGTAATAAAGTATTTAGATTTTCTAATTTCTTTAAATTTTTTTGGTAAGTATTGAGTAATTCATATCTTTTTTCAAAAATCAAAATATTGTAAGAGTATTCATATATTTTTGATTCTAACTCAAGCTTCTTATCTTCTAAACTATATATTTGAATATTTCTATCATTTTTTGCAATATTTTCTTCAATATCAAGTTTTTTTCCAATAGGAATAGCTTGAGAAAGTTCTACTCCATACTCTTTTTGATTTGATAAAGGTTTATCAAACATAATTTCATTTGTTTTAAAAGCGATCATTGGGTTTTCCCAATTTTTTGCGATTGCTATTTGATGATTTGCAATTTCAATAGATTTTTCTAAGCTTTTAATGTCATAATTTTTTTCAAAACTATCATTTACTAATTCATCAATAGAAACAGCTCCCAATAAAGAGATAACTAAAGATGAACTAAATAAAATCTTTAACATTAGAAATTTACACTACTTTTAACTGTATGAACAACACCATCATCTGTTTTAAATTTTAGTTGATATTGCCAAGTTCCATTCATACAAAAATTAATAGTCATTTTATATTTATCACCAGATAAACTTCCTTCACCTTCGTGTTCCATATATGGCATTCCTGGCATTTCTGGCATAAAGAATTTAACTTTAACTTTAGCAGTTGTTACAGCTTTTCCATCTTTTGTAATATTTGCAAAAAGCTCATTTGAACCAGCACTTAAATCTCTTGTACTTGTAATTTCAACATCATATCCATCAACTTGATTTTTTTGATTTAAGCTTTGTGCATTTAAAAAGCCAACTGTAAGAAATAGTGCTAAAAACACTTTGAATAAATTTTTCATAAATATCCTTTATTTTTTGATATATGAAAATCTATCTAAAGTTTTGTGTAGTTTATGTGGAGTTTAAAAATATATAATAAAAGTTGTTCCTTGATTTTCAATAGACTCAACTTCGATTTTTATCTTGTAAGTTTGACATATCATATTTACGATATTTAGACCCAATCCAAAACCACCACTTTGATTTGTTGCTCTATAATATCGTTTAAATATATCTTTTATTTTATTTTTATCTATTCCTATTCCACTATCTTTTATGCTTAGTTTTTTATCTTTTAAGATGACTTCTATATCACCGTTTATCTTGTTGTATTTTATTGCATTTGAAAAAACGTTGTTAAAAAGTCTTATAAAATCATCTTTATTCATCTTATATAAAGTATCTTCTAGTTCTATTTTTATTTTTAATTTCTTTCTTGAAAATATTGGTTCAAAACTATCTATTTGTTCTTTTATTATTTTAGATAATTCCAATTCTTCAGCTACTTTAACTTCAATATTTTCTAAAAATATATATGTTAAATCTTTGTATATTTCAGATAATCTATTCGCACTATATCGTATTCTTTCGATTTGTTTTGATGATAAATTTTCATTCTCACTTGACATCATTATTGCACTTATCGGTGTATTTAATTCATGAGTTGTATCTTTTATAAAGTTGTTTAATTTATTTCTTTCATCTTTTATTGGTTTTAAAAATAGTTTTGCTAAATAAATTCCTATTAAAGAAATGATAAAATAAAATACTAAAAAGAATATAACTATTGATATTTTAAGTCTTTCTAACTTATCAAATAAACTAGTATCTTTCAAAGCAATATATTCAATACCTAAATGCCCTACAGTTGAATTATCTACTAAAATAATCGATTCATTATCAAAGATAAACTTTTCATTTAAATCTATGTTTTCTTCTAAATTCCCAAATAATTTACTTTTATTTTTATCATAAAAAGAGATTTTATATTCATGCGAATTTAAGTATTTTTCTTTATCAAATTTTTCATTCATCATATGTGATACTATAACTTCATTTGAAGCTTTTGATACGATACTTTGCATGTTTGATTTAACTAAATCAATATATAAAATTTTTTCATTTTGATAATAAAAAAATGCAGCTATAAACATCAAAATAAATGATGAACCTAAATATAAAAATAAAAACCTAAAAAAGGTTATCTTTTCATTCTTTGTTAAATCTATAACCAACTCCTCTTATATTTATTATCTTTTCTTCACCTAAAATTTTTCGTAAATTCTTTATATATGTTCTAATAGTAGAATCATTTGGATTATCTTCATAAGCCCAAAGATTTAAACTTAACTCTTCTATGCTTACAGTTTTTGAAGAATTTATCAAATATTGCAAAACCTCACACTCTTTTTTTGCTAAATGAATTTTTTGATTATTTTTTATTATTAATAAATTTTGAATATCTAAAAAAGTGTCTTTTGATATATTTATTAACTCTTTAGGTGTTATATTGAAAAGTCTTTTTATATTATTTATTCGTAAGTCTAACTCTTTTAATTCAAAAGGTTTTTTTAAATAGTCATCACAACCACTATCAAACCCTTTTTGCATATCTTCGACCATATTCAAAGAAGTTATAAAAATAGTTGGTGTTTTAATATTTTTGGTTCGTAATTCTTTTAATAATTCAAAACCACTTACAAAAGGAACATTTACGTCTAAAATTAATAAATCAAAAATTTGCGAATATAAATAGTCTTGTGCTTCATTACCACTAAAAGTAGTAATAACTTCATGTTCTTGTGAAATCAAATATTCTTCAATAATTTCATTTAAAATTAAATCATCTTCGAGTAATAAAATCTTCATACAAATTCCTTAATTTGAAATTGTATTATAAAAAATTGTGATTAGTATTAAAAAATTGTGTGGGTATTAAAGTATGTAGTGCAAAAGCACTACAAAAACTTCTTAGAATTGTCTTCTTGGTCTTTCTTCTCTAGGTTTAGCTTCGTTAACTCTTAACGTTCTTCCTTCACAATCATTACCATTTAAAGCTTCGATAGCATCTTTACCAGCTTTTGCATCTGCCATTTCAACGAAAGCAAAACCTTTTGATCTTCCTGTCTCTTTATCCATGATAACTTTTGCACTTTTTACTTCACCAAATTTAGCGAAAACAGTTTCTAACTCTTTATCATTCATTCTGTATGATAAATTTCCTACGTAAATGTTCATTTCTATTGTCCTTTTTAAAAGTTTGGACATTATGCCTGATTATTTTCAAATAATCAAGTATTTTGAAAATTTCTTTTCAAAGCCTCATTTATTCTTGTAGAAACTTCATCAAATCCAAGTATAAAAATGATGTCATAAACAGATGGAGCTTGTGTTCCTCCAGTTAATGCAATTCTTATAGGTTGGAACAATTGTGGGAATTTTAAACCATTTTCATTTATAAAAGGTTTTGTAAATTCTTCTATTTTTTCAACACTATCTAAAGAATTTTTATTTGATTCTAATAATAATAAATATTTTTCTAAAAGTTCTTTTGTATCTTCTTTTATAAACTTTTTAACTCCAGATTCTTCATAAGAAGTTGGAATATCGATAATATCTGTTATTGATTTTTTTAATTCAACTAAAGTTTGAGCTCTTTGTTTTGCTAAATCTAAAATTTCATTTTTCTTAGGATAATTTGATAAATCTAAATCAAAAAACTTCAATTCTTCAATTAATCTTTCATTTGATACAGCTTTTATATATTCACTATTTAGCCATAAAAGTTTTTCTCCATTATAAGAAGATGCTGATTTATTTATATTTGATGGATCAAATAGTTCTAACATCTCTTTCATAGAAAAAATCTCTTGATCACCATTTGACCAACCAAGTCTTACTAAAAAGTTTAATAAAGCTTCAGGTAAATATCCAAGTCTTTTATAATCCATAACATCCATAGCACCATCTCTTTTTGATAGTTTTTTACCTTCTGGATTATTTATCATTGGTACATGGTAAAATTTTGGAACTTTAAAACCTAAGGCATTATAAACAACTATTTGTTTTGGCGTATTAGATAAGTGGTCATCACCTCTAATTACATCTGTCATTCCCATTAAAGCATCATCAATAGCAACAACAAAGTTGTATGTAGGCATCCCATTTGATCTTGCAATTACATAATCATCAACTTGATTAGCATCGAATTTCATATGTCCTTTTACACCATCATCAAACTCGATAGTTCCAGTTGTTGGAGCTTTTATTCTAATTACAGGTTCAACTCCAACGGGAACTGGTGGTAACTCTTTTCCAGGTTCTGGTCTCCAAGTTCCATCATATCTTGGTGTTTGTTTTGCTGCTTCTTGAGCTGCTCTTAAAGTATCAAGTTCTTCTTTACTCATATAACATTTATAAGCATTTCCACTTTCCAATAACTTATCAATATATTGTTTATAAATATCTGTTCTTTTTGATTGATAAAATACTTCTCCATCATAATTAAGTCCAACCCAATCAAAAGCATCTATAATAGCTTTCATTGCTTCTTCACTATTTCTAGCTAAATCCGTATCTTCGATTCTTAATCTAAATTCTCCCCCTGTTTTTCTAGCCCATAAATAACTATATAATGAAGTTCTTAATCCACCAATATGTAAGTATCCTGTAGGGCTTGGGGCAAATCTTGTAATAGCCATTAATTATTTCTCCTCTTTTTTATTTTGTATATAAAAACCTATGCCTGTAACAACTACAACTGTTACAATAAATACTAGCAACGATATTTCAAGAATTCCCATTTGCTTCCTTTTCTTTTAATTGTCCACAAGCTGCGCTTATATCAAGACCTTTTGATTCTCTAATTGTACAAATTACACCTTTTTGGTTTAAAAAATCTTTGAATTTTAGCATATCTTTTTCTTGTGGGCGCTGATATGAAGTTCCTGGATATGGATTAAAATAAATTAAATTTACTTTTGCTTGAATTCCATTTAATAAACTAACTAGTTTTTTTGCAGCTTCAATCGAGTCATTTTTATCTTTTATAACCAAGTATTCAAACATAACTTTTTTTCTTGTATCTACAGGAAAAGCTTTAACTGCTTCAATAATTGAAGCAATATTATAAGCTTTGTTCATAGGGATTAACTCACTTCTTAACTCATCATCAACAGCATGAAGTGAAATAGCAAGTTGAATTTGTAAATCTTTTTCACCTAATTTTTTTATTTTTGTTGCAATTCCTGAAGTTGAAACAGTTTGTCTTCTTCTACTTATTGCCAAACCATCAAGTTCTGAGAAAATTTCAACTGCTTTAGTAAAGTTATCAAAATTATCAAGCGGTTCACCCATTCCCATATAAACGATATTTAAAGCTTTATTTTCAGCTATGTCATTATCTCTTTTTATATTTACAATTTGTGCAATATATTCTCCAACTGTAAGATTTCTTACAAACCCACCTTTTGCAGTCAGACAAAAACTACAGCCAACTTTACAGCCAACTTGAGAAGAGATACAAACAGTGTATTTTTCACTTCTTACTATTTGTCCATCTTCATCTATTTTTTTATCTTTCATTAAAAGAAGTACAGCTTCAACAGTATGATTATCTCTTAATTTAAAAAGATATTTAATACTTCCATCTCTACTTTGTTCTTTTTTTACAATTTGCATAATATCTATTGGATAGTTTTCTTTTAAATTTTCTACCAACTCTTTTGGTAAATTTTTCATATCATCATAAGAACTTGCATATTTTTTATAAAGCCAATTATAAACTTGCTTTGCTCTAAATGATGGTTTTAAAATCTCTTTTAATTCATCTAATGTGTAATCATATATAGATGGTAAACCTTCTTTTGCCATTTTGTTCTTTCTATTTTATAATATTTTTTTCTATTAAATAATTTGTTAATTTTTCCATCGCTTCTTTATGATTTTTTATAAAATCTTCATGCGCATTTTCATTTGTATAATTTGTTACTATAAAAATCCCAGCAACTGGAATTTCAAACTCTTTTGCTACACTTAAAACTGAAAAAAATTCCATATTTTCAATTCCAACACCATAATCTAAAAACTCTTTACAAAGTTTTTCATTTGTTGAAATATAATTTGATGAATTTACTATTGTATCATTTCTTGCAAATTTGTTTTCAGATTCAAGTACATTATCAAGTGGAGTATAAGCACTCCCAGTTAAAAATCCAAGTTCTATGTTTGAAGCTCTTTTTGATTCGACTATATCAAAAATTTTGTGTTCACCGTAGCTTCCAGCACTTCCAATAAAAAGTAGATATTCTGGTTTATCAAACAAACATAATCTTGTAAGATTTATTGCAGTCTCTACTAATCCTACGCCAATAGTTTGTGCAAAAGGAAAAGTTTCATTTCTCCCTGCAGATATTATCATCTACACTCCAATAAAAATCTTGGATTTATAGTAATATTTTGTTCACTACTAACGGGAACAACATCACTCATTTCAAAAGATGATGACAATGCCATTTTACTACTTCTTGCATATACAATATTTGAACCATTATCATCTATGTTTATATTTTTTACTTCACATCTTTTTGATAATTTTGAAGATAAACTATTTGAGTAATCTTCTATCCAATTTATAGCCTCAAGTCTTAATTCGTCAGAATTTTTATTTTGTAAACTTTGACTTACTTCCCATGAAATATTTGAGATATCAAGTTTTATATCTGCTGATTTTATTTGATCTTTTAAAACAAGTAAATCATTTATAAATTTATTTATATTTTTTGCATCTTTTGATTGTGCTGTATATCTTAAATCTCCAACATAACCTTTAAACTCTGTTTTATTATCTTTATATTCATATTTTGGGCTTAAAGTATAATTTCCATTTTTTATAGTTACACTTTTAGTATCTTTTATAAAATTATTAAATTTTTCTATTTCACTATTTACTTTATTTTCTTCTTTTTTCTCAACACTAATTGTTACATTTGTACTTAATAAATCTGGATTAACAATTTTTGAAAAACTTTTATTAAAATCTAATTCATAAGAAAATCCTAAAACTGGTAATAACATCATATTAAAAATTAATTTCTTCATTTTAAATCCTTACTGGTATATTATTTTCTCTTAAATATCTCTTTAAATCCATAATATCAATCTCTTTAAAGTGGAAAATTGATGCAGCTAATGCAGCACTTGCACCATTTTCAAAAGCCTCTTTTATATGTTCCATAGATCCAGCTCCACCACTTGCAATAACTGGAATATCTACTAAATTTGAAACTTGCTTAGTTATATTTAATTCAAAACCTGTTTTAGCTCCATCAGTATCCATAGAAGTTAAAAGGATTTCACCTGCTCCTCTATCATATACTTCTTTTGCCCAAGATAACGCATCAAGTCCAGTATCTTCTCTTCCACCTTTTACAAAAACGTGGTAAGAACCATCAGCGACTCTTTTTACATCAATTGCAACAACTATACATTGACTACCAAATCTTTTTGAACTCTCATTTATTAAGTTTGGATTTGTAACAGCTGAAGAGTTAATTGAAACTTTGTCACAACCAACATTTAGTAAAGAGTATATATCTTCAAGTTTTCTTATTCCTCCTCCAACAGTTAAAGGAATAAATACTTCTTGAGCAACTTTTTTTACAATATCAACTATAGTTCCTCTATTTTCATGGCTTGCAGTAATATCTAAAAAAGTTATCTCATCTGCACCTTCTGAGTTATATCTTTTAGCAACTTCAACAGGGTCTCCTGCATCTCTAAGTCCAACAAAATTAACACCTTTAACAACTCTTCCATTATCTACATCCAAACATGGAATAATTCTTTTTGCAAAACTACTCAAAATAAAAATCCTTTGGTAACAACTGAAAATTATCTTATCTAATTGTAAGTTAAAAACAGATATACTCGTCGCAATTATGGAAAAAGTTAAAGCAAAAAAACAATACGGACAAAACTTTTTAAAAGATTCGACTATTTTGGATAAAATCATCCAATCGATGCCCAACAACAATAATCATATAGTTGAAATTGGGCCTGGATTAGGTGATTTGACCAAAAATTTAGTCAAGTACAAAGATTTAACTGCTTATGAAGTTGATACTGATTTAATCGGTATCTTAAAGTCTAAATTTGCAATAGAAATTAAAGAAGGTAAACTAAAACTGATCCACACTGATGTTTTAGAGGCTTGGGATAAGCTAAAAAACCTACATAATGGTAAATATGATTTAATATCAAACTTACCATACTATATTGCAACAAATATTATTTTAAGAGCATTTGAAGATGAACTATGTGAGCATATTATTGTTATGGTTCAAAAAGAGGTAGCAGAAAAATTTACTGCAAAAACAAATGATAAGGAATATTCATCTTTAGGTATAATAACTGAGTTAATTTCTATTAATTCTAAAATACTTTTTGATGTTCCTGCTGAAGCATTTGACCCACCTCCAAAAGTTACTTCTTCAATTCTTTATATCAAAAAAGATATATCAAAGATTTTTGATAAAGATTTTAATAAATTTTTAAAGGCCTGTTTTATTCAGCCAAGGAAGAAATTGTCTAAAAATCTTACAACTATTTTTGATAAAAATATCATTTCTGAAATCTATAAAGAGCTAAATATAAATGATAATGTTAGACCTCATGAAGTAAGTTCGTCTTTGTATAGCCAAATGTATACAAAGGTAAAAAATGGAAGAAATAAATAAAGAAGAATTCACAGTTGTAATAAAAAATGAAAATAGTTCAAATGTAGAAGAAGGAACTACTACTAAAAAACCTCCTTTTAAAAAAAGAAAACCTAAACCAAAAACTCCAAAGGATAATTTAACTAATCCTAATAATAATCAGAAAAGTGGAGAAGGTTGGGTAAGTGATCTTAAAAAAGCATATTTAATAAATGAAAAAATTCATAAAGATAGATTAAATCCTCACTATAAATTAAATCTAAATACAAGTGCCAAAATAAAAATCACTCCTCTTGGTGGTTTAGATGAAATTGGTGGAAATATGATGGTTGTTGAAACTGAAAATGAAGCACTAATTGTAGATGTTGGTATGAGTTTTCCTGATGGTGAAATGCATGGAGTTGATATTTTAATCCCTGATTTTACTTATATTAGAGAGATTAAAGATAAAATTGTTGGTGTTATTATTACACACGGACATGAGGATCATATTGGTGCAATGCCATATCTATTTAAAGAGATGCAATTCCCAGTTTATGGAACTTCATTACCTCTTGAAATGATTGGTTCAAAATTTGATGAACATAAAATGAGAGAGCATAGAGGATATTTTAGAGCAATTTCAAAAAGAACTCCAATAAAAATAGGAAATGATTTTGAAGTAGAGTGGATGCATATTACTCACTCAATTATTGATTCATCAGCAGTTGCTATTAAAACAGAAGCTGGAACAATGATTCACACAGGCGATTTTAAAATAGATCATACTCCAATAGATGGATTTCCTACAGATTTACATAGACTTGCTCATTATGGAGAAGAGGGTGTTTTAGTTTTAACTTCTGATTCAACAAACTCTCATTCACCTGGTTTTACAAGAACAGAAAAAACTGTTGGACCAACTTTTGATAAAATCTTTTCTAGTGCAAAAGGTAGAGTTGTGATGTCAACTTTCTCTTCAAATATTCACAGAGTTGCACAAGCTATTGAAAAAGCACTAATTTATGGAAGAAAAATCTGTGTAATTGGACGATCTATGGAAAAGAATTTAGAAATAGCTATGAATTTAGGTTATATCAAATTCCCAAGAGATCAATTTATAGAAGCTCACGAAGTAAATAAATATAATGATAAAGAAGTTTTAATTGTAACAACAGGTAGTCAAGGTGAATCAATGAGTGCTTTATATAGAATGGCAATTCATGAACATAGACATATTAAAATTAAACCAGAAGATCAAATTATACTTTCATCTAAAGCAATTCCAGGAAATGAAGCAAGTGTTTCTGAAATTATAAATCACTTATTAAAAGCTGGTGCAAAAGTTGCTTATCAAGACTTCCCAGATATTCACGTTTCAGGACATGCTGGACAAGAAGAACAAAAACTTATGCTAAGACTAGTTAAACCAAAATTCTTTTTACCAGTTCATGGTGAATATAATCATGCTTTAAAACATGGTCAAACTGGAGTTGATTGTGGTGTATTAGAAAGAAACGTTTATATTATGAGTGATGGAGAACAAATCGAAGTTACTCCAAAATATCTTAAAAAAGTAAAAACAGTTAAATCTGGAAAAGTTTATATAGACAATCAATTAAATCATAGAATTTCTGATGATGTAGTTTTAGATAGACAAACTATGGCTAAAGAAGGTATCGTTATGATTGTAGCTCAAATTAATGAAAATGATAGAACATTAGCTCAGAAGCCAAAAGTTTCGTCATTTGGATTGGTTTCTGATAAACAAGATAAATATTTTGTAAAAGAGATTGAAGATATTTTAGGTATATTCTTAGAAAATGTTAAACCTGGTATTCTAAAAAATAATAGAATTTTAGAAGATGAATTAAGAAAAGTTGTAAGAAAACATTGTACTAGAAAATATAAAAAATATCCGATGATTGTTCCTACTATATTTGTACAATAATAAGGACTATACATGAATTTTAAAGAGATAGTTAGAGATGTTTTATTAACTGAAGCAAAAGAGTTAGAAAAAACAGCAAATAAAATATCTTTTGATATAGAAAAAGCTATTGATTTAATTGTAAATTCAAAAGGTAAATTAATAGTGACTGGTGTTGGAAAATCTGGTCTTGTTGGAGCAAAGATTGCTGCAACACTAGCAAGTACAGGAACTAGTTCATTTTTTCTTCATCCAACAGAAGCTATGCATGGCGATTTGGGAATGATTGGAAAAGATGATATTGTCCTTGGTATTTCATACAGTGGAGAGAGTGAAGAATTAATCCAAATTTTGCCACACTTAAAAAGACTTAATATTCCTTTGATTGCTATGGCAAAAAGTGAAAACTCAACTTTAGCAAAATATGCAGATGTTTTTATAAATATTGCTGTTGACAAAGAAGCATGTCCTTTAGATACTGCTCCAACTTCTTCTACAACATTGACTATGGCAATGGGAGATGCTCTTGCAGTTTGCCTTATGAAAAAAAGAGATTTTAAAAAAGAGGATTTTGCATCTTTTCATCCAGGTGGAAGTCTTGGCAAAAAACTTTTTGTTAAAGTTGATGATTTATTAAAAAAAGATAACCTTCCTACAGTTTCACGTGAAACAAAACTTAAAGATGCAATTATCGTTATGAGTGAAGGAAGAGTTGGAAATGTAATTATAGTTGATGAAAATAGAACGGTATATGGAGTTTTAAGTGATGGAGATTTAAGAAGAGCACTTATGAATGAAAACTTTTCTATCAATTGTAATGTTGAAGATATTGCTACTCTAAATCCAAAAACTTTAAAAAATAAAGATTTACTTGCAAGTGATGCACTTCAAATCATTGAAAATTATAAAATACAATTATTAATTGTAACAGATGAAAATAATAAACTAATTGGTTTATTACATATCCATGACCTAATAGAAGCTGGTATAAAATGAAAAAAGAGACAAAAAAATCTACAACAAAAGTAGAAGAACCAAAGTTTGAATTAATTAGATTAAATAAATTCTTATCACATAATAGTAATTATTCAAGAAGAGAAGCAGATAAACTAATAGAAGAGGGCAAAATTAGAGTAAACAATAAAGTTGTTACAGATTTAGCCACAAAAGTAAAGTCTACTGATAAAATTGAAATTGGTAAAAAACTTATCAAAGAAGAAAAAAACAAGTTATATACAGTTATTGTTTATAATAAACCTAAAGGTGAAATTGTTTCAAAAAAAGATCCACAAGGAAGAAAAACAATCTATGATGGTTTAGAACATAAATATAAACACTTTTTAAGTGTTGGTAGACTTGACTATTCTAGTGAAGGATTACTTCTTTTATCTGATAGTGTTGATATAGTAAATGCTTTAATGCACTCAGATTTAGAAAGGGTGTATAAAATCAAATTAAATGGTATTATTACGCCTGCAGTTGAACAAGCAATGCAAAGTGGTATTACAATCGAAGATGCGACTTCAGGAGCTTATAAAGGTACTAAAATCAAATCTATGAGCTTTGCTCCTTTTTTAGCTTATGATATTCAAACAAATGGAACAAAACACTCTAAAATTAAAGTTGTTATAAATGAAGGGAAAAACAGAGAATTAAGAAGATTCTTTGCTCATTTTAATCTTGATGTTTTAGATTTAAAAAGATTAGAATATGGTGGAATATCTTTAAATAATCTTCCAACAGGTAAATCAAGATATCTAACAAAAGAAGAATATAAAAATCTTAGAATTTTTATGAACGAAGATGATAGATCTATCTAATAAACTTAGACCAACAAGTTTAGAAACTTTTGTTGGTCAATCTCATATTATCTCAAAAGATAAAGCTTTATATAAATTAATCAAACAAAAAGATATTCCACATCTATTTTTTTATGGTAAACCTGGAACTGGGAAAACAACTTTAGCAAAAATTATTGCAAAAGAGATAGGAACAGATTACTATTATTTTAATGCAACATCTATTAAAGTAGAAGACTTACGAAAAGTATTTGATAAATATAAAGGTGCGTTAATTAAACCTTTAATTTTTATAGATGAAGTTCATAGATTATCAAAAAATCAACAAGAAGTTTTACTTCCAATAATGGAAAACTATGATGCAATTATCATTGGAGCTAGTACAGAAAACCCATTTTTTACTTTAACAAATGCTATTCGTTCAAGATCTTTTTTATATGAATTTAAACCATTTACAAAATATGAAATGAATAAAATTCTTTATATTGCTTTAAAAGATATTGATATAAATATAAGTGATGAAGCAAAAGAGTATTTGATAATTTCCAGTTCTGGAGATGCAAGAGCAATGTTAACACTTTTAAATTTTTCATATAAAGTATCAAAAGATATTAATATTGATTTATTAAAAGAGTTAAGAGAAAATGTAATAGGGGATGGAGTTTCATCTTCTGATACTCACTATGATTTAGCCAGTGCAATGATAAAATCTCTAAGAGGTTCAAATATTGATGCAGCACTTTATTATATGGCAAGATTAATAAATGGTGGAGAAAGTGTAGATTTCATAACTAGAAGACTTGTAATATTTGCAAGTGAAGATATAGGAAATGCAAATCCTAATGCTTTAAACCTTGCAGTAAATACTATGATGGCCTGTAATAAAATAGGTTATCCAGAATCAAGAATTATGCTTTCACAGTGTGCAATTTATCTCGCATCAAGTCCAAAATCAAATAGTGCTTATAAAGCTATAAATAAAGCTCTAGAACAAATAAAAAATGGTAAGATACTAGATATACCTAAACATTTAGATTCGCAGCATATAGGCTATTTATATCCTCATGATTTTGGTGGATATGTTGAACAAGAATATTTGAAAGAAGATTTAAATCTTTATCAAAGTTCAAATATTGGTTTTGAAAAAACTCTAAATGATTGGATAGAAAAAATAAAAAACAAGGATTAAAAATGGAATATTACACTTGGATGTTAAGCTTACATATTATTGCTGTTTTATCTTGGATGGCAATGTTATTTTATCTTCCAAGACTTTTTGTTTATCATATAGAAAATATTGATAAAAAAGAGTTTGTAGAAGTAGTGAAAATTCAAGAATACAAAATCTATTATTACATAGGTCACCCTGCGATGTTAGTAACAATTATTTCAGGTATCTCAATGTTAGCAATAAATCCTTCTTTATTCCAATTTGGTTGGATGTATGCAAAAATAACTGCTATTATTTTACTTATTATTTACTCTTTGTCTTTAGCAAAATATAGAAAACAATTAGCAGATGATTGCTGTACAAAAGATGGAAAGTTTTTTAGAATGTACAATGAAATGCCAACAATGTTAGCTATTTTAATAGTTACTTATGTTATCACAAAAAGCTTTTCTATTATTTTTACTCTATTAATAATTTTATTGTTTACATTTATTTCATACAAAATATTAAAACCTAAAAAGGTAAAAGCTGATGTTTGATAAATACTATGTTCTAGATACAAATATCTTACTTGAAGATGCTACAAATATTTATAAATTATCTCAAGATGGAAAAAATTTAATTATCTTAGCAGAAACTGTACTTGATGAAATAGATACAAAAAAAAGTGGTTTTGATGAGATAAATTTTCAAGCAAGAGAGTTTGCAAGAATACTTGAAGATTCTAATATCATCAGTTCTACAAAAAAAGATTTATATAAAATCATAAGATTAAAAATAAATAATAAAGATACTGTTATTGATATAATCTCAAAAGATGAATATGAAATTAATAGTAAGAATGTATCATTAAATATCATAAATGATAGAAAAATACTTGAGATTTCAACTTTTGCAAATACTTATTATAAACATAAAGTTGAATTTATCTCTCTTGATATTATGGCTAGAACAAGAGCCATTTCTCTAGATATAAAAACTAATTCTCTATTAGGTAAAGATAAAGATATTTTTGATTTAGATTTTATTAAATATATAGATATAGATTTTGAAGATTTAGAATATCTTGATAATGAAGAGATAATAAAATTTGACAAAGAGTATAAACCTTATAACTTTTCATATTGTTTTAAAGTAAGACATTCTGATCAAGTACTTTTAGCAAATATCCAAAATAAAAAAATAAAATTACTTGATGAAGTAGAAATTAGAGATCAAGTTATAACGCCTTTAAATAAAGAACAACTTTTTTTTAGTGATGCTATAATAAATCATTTTTACAATGTTTTGATTATAGAAGCAAAAGCTGGAAGTGGAAAAACTTTGCTTGCATTAAGTGGTGCTCTAAAACTAGTAAGGCAAAAGTTTTTTCAAAAGATTATATATATTAGAAACTCTATTGAATCACTTGATAAAGGTGAAGATGTTGGTTATTTACCTGGACTTGAAGAAAAATTTAAAATCTATAATCATCCTTTGATGGATAGTTTAGATTACATTATAAGAACTGAACATAAAAGAAAAAGAAATAAAAAAGCTCCCGATGTAGTTTTTCAACAACTTGATGATAGTGAAGTTACTGCTAGAATAGAGCAGATGATATCAAACTATGGAATAGAAACTATGTGGGTAGGAGAAATGAGAGGAAGAACTCTATCAAACTCATTTATCATTATTGATGAAGCTCAGAATATGTCAAATAAAACTATGCAAATGGTTCTATCAAGAATAGATAGCAGTTGTAAAGTTGTAGTTCTTGGTTCAAATAAACAAATAGATAATTTCTATGTAAATAAATACACAAATGCTTTAACTACACTTTTAAAATCAACTAAAAACGAAGATAACCTTGTAAATATCTTCGCAATAAAATTAGAAAAAGTTTTAAGAGGTCCTATTACTGAGTGGGCTGAACAAATCTTCTCAAAATAATTAACTACAGAATCTTTTCATGTAGTTAATTATTTAACTTATTTAAAATCAAACTAAAAAACAAATTTATTCTCTATTAATAAACTTATAAAAACTCAATAATTTAAAACTATTATTTTGAAACTTGTTAATCGCTATCAAATTAATATTAAGTATTTATTACATATTAAATCCCAATAAATTTATATATTAGCTATATAAGTGAATCTAAAATTTATTAATATTTATCTATTTTGATAAATATGATTTTCCTAAATTGTGTTATAATACATATTAAAATATGTAAAGGATTAAAATGTCGCTATTACAATATACATCAAAAGAGATGTTTTCATCAACTGAACTTGTAAGAAAAAGTAAAAACATCTTTGATAAATTAAATAGAAAAGAGATAGAAAAAGCAATCATATTAAGAGATGGGAAACCAAATACTATTCTTCTAGATTTTGAAGAGTATGAAAAGATTATGACTGACTATCTTAAATTAAAAGGCAAAGATATAGTTGAAATTCCTTCTATTGAATCTGAGAAAAATGAAACGGTAAAAAGTGATAAAAATATATCTAAAAAAGAAAATATTGAAGATGAAGATTTTCAAGCTGCATTAAATAAAATTGATGATTTAGAATTCTTTACTGATAATAGTGAACTAAAAAAAGATAAAGATGAAACTCTAAAAGAGTTCTGGGATAAAGACTAATTATATTAAATATATAAAGTCTTTATTTACCTTATATATTTAAAGAGAATTCATAAAATAGGGTATTAAAGAAAAATGTTCCACGTGAAACATAAAGAAAATAAAGACAACTAGATAAAAATCCTACAAATATTCTTTCTTATACCATAAAGAAAAAACAAAAAGAGAATAAAGATGTTGTTTAAATTTATTTGATTTTGAAAGCTCATAAATATGCAAAATATATTCATGATTAAATAAATTTGTTTGATTATTTACTTCAACTATTACTTCAAGAATCTTATTTTTATACTCTTTATTTAACCACTCATTAAAAGGTGAATTGAATCCTTTTTTTGTTCGATTTATTATCGTTTCAGGGATGTATTTTGAAGCTATTTTTTTGAGTAAATATTTATTTGTATCACCAACTTTTATCTCTGATTCAACACTAAACATATAATTTACTAAATTAACGTCAAGAAAAGGCGTTCTAACTTCTAAAGAGTTTCCCATAGATATTCTATCAACTTTTGATAAAAGAGATTCACCTAGCCATATTTTTAAATCAATATAACTCATCCAATCAACTGGATCTTGTTTTGCTGTTTCACTTTTATATGAAGGAACTTTCTTAAATAATCTCTTTCTTTGAATATCTGTATAAATTTCTCCAAAAGAGTTATATAGATTTTGTTTTTTTACAATTCTTCTTAAATATTCACTCTCTTTTGTATTATTTTGTAAGGCTCCAATAATATCATTTAAAAAAAGATTTTGTTCATTTGATAAACTCTTTTCAAACTCATAATATTTTAAAAACTTTGCATAATTATCATAACCTAAAAATATTTCATCACTTCCTTCACCTGACAATACAGTTTTTATTCCAGCTTTATGTATCTGTTTTGTTAAGATATTTAAAGGAATTGCTGCACTATCTCCATGAGGCTCTTCTAACATATCAAGTGTTTGCTCAAAATAATTGATATACTCTTTTTGATTTATTTCTACTGGATGATGATTTGAGTTTATATGACTTGCTGTAATTTGTGCATAATCTAACTCACAATAATTTTTATATTCATCATAACCAATACTAAAGGTATTTATTTTTTTTCCAGAAATTTTTGTATAAAGTGCAGATATCAATGAACTATCAATTCCACCACTCAAAAGTGAAGCAACTTCAACATCACTATTTAATCTATACTCAACACTTTTAAATAAAAGCTCCTCAATATCATTTAAAGCTTGTTTTTCATCTTTTATAGCTTTATAGGTGTTTATCTTATAATATTTCTTCTTTTGAAGCTCGTGGGCTTTATTTGGCTCATAAATCATATATGTAGAAGCTTCAAGTTTAAAAATGTCTTGATAGAAAGAATCTTCACCAAAAGATACAAAATATTGCATATATTTAGAAAGAGCAACTTTATTTAGATTTGGTTTATAATCAAGTAAATTTAAAATTGATTTTACACTTGATGAAAATATAAACTTATTATCTTTAAAATAGTAAAAAAATGGTTTTTTACCATATCTATCTCTTGCACAAAAATATAAATCTTTTTTCATATCATAAATACAAAAAGAAAACATTCCATTTAATTTATTTAAAAAATCAAATCCATACTTTTGATAAAGTCTGATTAATACTTCACTATCACTTTTTGTTTTACACTCTAAATGTTCCACGTGAATCAATTCTTTATAATTGTAAATCTCTCCATTAAATACAAGCAAAACATCATCAAATATCATTGGTTGATTTGCTTCTTCATCTAAATCAATTATTGCAAGTCTTGTATGTCCAAATTGTTTATTTTCTATCTTAATTGAATTTTGAAAATCAGGACCTCTATGATGTAAAAATTCTAATGATTTATCAAATTTATCTGATATAAAATTTGCTCCAATAATTCCACACATAAAAACCTACTTTATAAAATAATTTATAATTTCAATATAGAAATACAAAAATAAAACAAATACAATTGAAGATATTAAAATAGTTGCAGCAACATCAAAAGGTTTACAATTATATAAAACTGCAAAATTTACATTGTTTACAGCTAATGGCATCATCAATTCCATTATTAAAATTGAAGCAACAAATGAGTTAAAATCACTAAACAATACAATTACAAAAATACCAATTACTGGTAATAAAATATGTTTAGCAAAACTTATATGTAAAGATAATTTCCAAGGAATTGTTTTAATTTTTACATTATAAAGATAAACACCAAATATAAAAAGTTGAATAGTTAAAGAAGTGTATGCTCCCATATCTAAAGCAGTTGTAATATGTTCATTTATTGGTATTTGATAATAGTTTAAAAATAAAGCAAAAGCGGCAAACCAAATAGCAGGTATTTTAAATATTGAAATAATTGCTTGTTTTAAAGAGAATTGTTCTCTTGCAAAAAAATATACTGAAATTGTATACATAAAAAATACATTTGCGATATTTATTATACTTGTATAAGGAACAGATTCTACACCAAAAAGTGCAATTCCAAGAGGAATTCCAAGATTTCCTGTATTTCCAATAAGTGCAGTACCTAAATAAATTGATTCATCTGTTCTTGAAGTAAATAAAATTTTGCTAAAAAATATTAAAAAAGATAAAGTAATAAAAACTACAACAACATAGAAAATTGGAGACATAACAAACTCATAATTTATAGGAGTTTTTGTCAATCCCCAAACAATTAAAATTGGTTGAAAAAAATATAAAGACAATAAAACTAATGTTTTATCATCAATTTGAGTTGTAAATCTTTTTTTTGCGATAAAACCTAAAAAAATAAAAAAATAAATAGGTAAAACAGAAAATATAGCTTCGATAATAAATTCCTAATATAAAATTAGAAGTCAAATAGGTTATGTAAGTAGATTTTTCTACTTACACAATAACGATACCTTTAATCATATAAAAAATACCAGCAGCAAGAAGAGCAGAAGCAGGAACAGTGATAACCCAAGCTGCAATTATTTTTTTAACTGCGTCTCTTTTTACGTATTTTACACCTTTTGCTTCTTTAAAATCTTTTTTCTCTTGATCAACTACAGCTTCAACTTCATCTATTTTTTTAAATAGATCAACAATTTTAATATAATCTGATTTTGATTTATCTTTAACCAACTCAAGTTTTCTTAATTCAATTTGCATATTTTCAAGTTTTTTCTTATGTTTTTTAAATTTTTCTCTAGCATCTTGAATATATTTCTTTTCACTTGAATCCATAATTTCTCTTAAAAATCCAACACCAAAAACTCCACCAATTGCAATGTGAGTAGAAGAAACTGGTAAACCTAATTGGCTTGCAACGATAACTGTAATTGCAGTAGCCATTGCAATAGAAAAAGCTCTTACTTGATCAAGTTCAGTAATTTCAGAACCAACTGTTCTTATAAGTCTTGGTCCATACAAAATAAGTCCTATTACAATTCCACTTGCACCAACAGCCATAATCCATAAAGGAATACCAACTTTTTCATGAGGTAAAACACCTTCCCCTAAAGTTAAAACTGCATCATTAATAGCAGCAAGTGGTCCAATTGCATTTGAAACATCATTTGCACCATGGGCAAATGATAAAAGAGCAGCACCAAAAATTAATGGTATTGTAAATAAGCTATTTACACTTGTTCTATCATTTTTTAAATCTTTTGATTTAGAAAAAATTGTAGGTTTTACTACAAAATATACGATTACTGCAAAAACTAAACTAAAAAGAGAAGCAGGTATAAAACCAATATTAATAACTTGTCTTAAACCTTTTAATATTAAATAAGTTGAAAATGCCCATGTCATAACTGCAATTAAAATTGGCACAAATTTGTTTGCAGCAGCAATTTTGTCTTCACAAAAGATAATTTTTGTTTTAATAAAAAATAAAAATCCTGCAGCAATAATTCCACCAAATAAAGGTGAAATTACCCAAGAAGCAACAATACTTCCCATGCTACTCCAATTAACGATAGAAAAACCAACTCCAGCAATTCCTGCACCCATTACCCCACCAACAATTGCATGAGTTGTAGAAACAGGAGCTCCTATTGAAGTAGCAAAATTTAGCCAAACTGCACCTGCCAAAAGACCAGCTGTCATGGCCCAAATAAATGCATGAGGATCAGTGATTAAAGTAGGATCTATTATTCCACTTTTAATTGTATTAACAACATCACCTCCAGCAATTATAGCTCCTGCAGCTTCAAAAATTGCAGCAACTATAACAGCACCTGTAAGAGTTAAAGCTCTAGCACCAACAGCAGGTCCCACATTGTTTGCAACATCATTTGCTCCAATATTAATAGCCATATACGCACCAAAAACAGCACCTACAATTAAAAATGCATTATCAGGAATTGTACCATGAGAAGTGTAAGTCCATAAAAATACCATCAAGATAAAAAGTAAAGATAAACTAAACTTTGCAAAACTTGGCATCGTATCCTGGGTCGCTTTATCCAACGTATTGAGTGTTTTAATATCCATTAGAGTCCCTTTTGTAGTTATTTTGTAATCAAACTATGTTCTATTATAGTTCATTTAGTCTTATTATAATATTAGATATACCTAAAAAAGGGCATTTTAGAATATTTATGAGAAGAAAAGTTATTTTTTATAATTATTATGAGTATTTAAAATTTGTAAGTAATAAGAAACCAAATAAATTTGGTTTCTTATTTAGTCTCTTTTTCTTGATCTATTTGAGTTTTCACTTCTTGGTTTTGAAGATGAAGAAGTTCTTCTTCTATCTGTATTTCTATCAGTTCTATCACTTCTGTTTTTATCTTTATTTTCTCTATTTCTATCACCATCTCTAAATCTAGAATTACCACCACCATTTCGGCTTCTACCTCTAGAATTATTTCTTCTTCTATCTCCATCTCTATCACCAGATTTTGAAGCATATTCTATAAGTTTTTGGATATCTGATTCCGATTTACCAATATGGTTATTACCTTGAACATAAGTACTTGATGAAAGTATAGAAGCAAGTTTAAATGCAATAGTAGAAACATCAAACTCTTCTTTTAATTCTTCAACTAATTCTAATGCGTAATCTTTAATCTCTTGCTCTAAAACTTGTTGTTTAAGTTCTGCAAATTTTTTCTTTTTAACTAAACCAATATTTGGTACAACTTTAGATTCTAATTTAGTTCCTATTGATTTTTCAATTTTTTGTAACATTCTAAATTCATGAGGAGTAACTATTGAAACAGCCATTCCTTCTTTTCCTGCTCGTCCAGTTCTTCCAATTCTATGAACATATGACTCAGAATCAAATGGTAAATGATAGTTAAATACATGCGTTACATCATTTACATCAAGTCCCCTTGCAGCAACATCCGTTGCTATTAAAATCTCTAATTTTGAAGATTTAAAAGCTTTTATTGCTTCTTCTCTTTGTTTTTGCTCCATATCACCATGAAGTGCTTTTGCCATAAAACCTTGAGAAACTAAAAAAGTTGATAATCTATCAACATCTTTTTTTGTTCTACAAAAGATTATTGATTTTTTTGGATTTTTGAAATCAAATAATCTAATTAAAGCATCATCTCTCTCTTTTTCATCAACAACATAAAAAGTTTGAGTGATTTTTGAGTTAGTTACATCAGATTTTGTTAAAGTAACAAATTCTGGCTCTTTTAGAATTGTTTTTGCTAAGTTTTTAATAGCTGTTGGCATTGTTGCTGAGAATAATAAAGTTTGTCTATTTTCTGGTAAGAAAGTAAAAATCTCTTTTATATCATCTAAAAATCCCATATCAAGCATTTCATCTGCTTCATCAAGAACAACAAATTTTGGTTTTATAGAGATTTTATCACCTCTTAATAAATCAAGAAATCTTCCAGGAGTTGCTACAATAACACTTGAACTTTCAATAAGTTTTATTTGTCTAGCATAAGCTTGACCACCATAAACCGTAGCTGTATTTATTCCTAAAAGTTTACCAAATCTATAAAGCTCATCAGAAACTTGCATAGCTAATTCTCTTGTTGGAACAATAACAACTGCTTCAACTCCTGTTTTTGCTTTTATTTTATTTAAAATTGGAAGTCCAAACGCTGCTGTTTTTCCAGTTCCTGTATGTGCTTGTCCAACTATATCTTTTCCATCTAAAATATGAGGAATAGCTTGTTCTTGAATAGGACTTGGTTCTTTAAATCCCGCTTCATCTATTGCTTTTTGCAATAATTCTTTAAAATTAAAATCGTTAAAAGTCATTTTTTACCTTAGTATATATTTAAAATATACACTCTTATATCTTAAGATACCTCTTCCCATAAATGTACAATTAAAATTGAATTTGAATCATGCAAGTAAGCTAGTCTAAATTTTTGGTAATTTACCAAAATAAAATGGGCATATAAATGTGTATAATTTTGAGGATTGTATCTAAGTTTATATTAAGCTTTGCTTTAAGAAAAAGAGCAGTGCTCTAATTCTTATAAGTCATCTAAACCTTTGTAGTTTTCAAGGTATTTAGTATCATAGTTATTTGAAATGAAATCTTTATTTTCCATCATTTTTTTATGGAAAGGAATTGTAGTTTTTATTCCTTCTACTTCAAATTCATTTAAAGCTCTTTTCATAATGTTGATAGCTTTATTTCTATCTCTTCCCCAAACGATAAGTTTTCCTATCATTGAGTCGTAATATGGAGGTACGATATATCCTGTATAAATATGAGAGTCAACTCTTACATTTCTTCCACCAGGAACCATCCATTGAACTATTTTTCCAGGACAAGGTAAGAATGTATTTGGATCTTCAGCTGTAATTCTACACTCTATTGCATGTCCTCTAAATTTAATTGACTCTTGTGGTGGTACTTTTTCACCTTCAGCCACTTTAATCATAAGTTCAACAATATCTATTCCTGATACCATTTCTGAAACTGGATGTTCAACTTGAAGTCTTGTATTCATTTCCATAAAATAGATATTTTGTTTATCATCTGCTAAAAACTCAAAAGTTCCAGCACCTTCATATTTTAAATATTTTGTAGCTTTAACAGCAACTTCATGAAGTTTTGCTCTCGTTTCATCATTTAATAAAATAGCAGGTGATTCTTCTATAACTTTTTGATGTCTTCTTTGTAAAGAACAATCTCTTTCACCTATATGAATAGCATTTCCATGAGAATCTCCAACAACTTGAACTTCAATATGTCTTGGATTATTAATAAATCTTTCTAAATACATTGTACCATCACCAAATGCTGCAAGCGCTTCACTTGAAGCTGCCATAAAGTTTTGGTCAAATTCTTCTTCTGTTTTTATTAATCTCATTCCTCTACCACCACCACCAGCAGCAGCTTTTGCCATAATTGGATATCCAATTTCTCTTGCTATTGTTCTACCTTCGTCTAAAGTTTTAACAGAACCTTTACTTCCTGGAACAACAGGAACTCCAGCTTTTATCATCTCTTCTTTAGCTTTAGATTTATCAGCCATTTTTTCCATTACTTCAACAGATGGTCCGATAAATTTAATATTATGAAGCTTACAAATTTCTACAAAATCTTGATTTTCTGATAAAAATCCATAACCAGGGAAAATTGCATCACAACCAGTTATTTCGGCTGCTGTTATAATTGCTGGTATATTCAAATAAGATTCACTAGATTTTGCACCACCAATACAGATAGCTTCATCTGCATGTTTTAAATATGAAGCATTTTTATCACCAGCACTATAAATTGCTACTGATTTTTTTCCCATTTCTCTAATTGTTCTAACAGCTCTTTGAACGATTTCTCCTCTGTTAGCTATTAAAATTTTTTTAATTTCTGCCATATGAAACTCTTATATTTTTTCTACAACAAAAATCGGCATATCATATTCAACTGGAGAAGAATCTTGAACTAAAATTTCTAAAATTTTACAATCAAATTCAGCTTCAACCTCATTCATAATTTTCATTGCTTCTAAAATACAAAGTGTTTGACCTTTTCTAACTGTATCACCAACTTTTACAAATGCTGGAGATTCTGGAGATGGAGAAGAATAAAATGTTCCTACCATTGGAGCATTGATTGTATCACCTTTGCTTAATAAACTTCCTTCACCCGAAGTTACAGCTACAGGAGCAACAACAGAAGATGCAACTTGTGCAACAGGAGCAGAAACTGCAACAGCAGGTGCAGTTGTAACAGTTGTAACACCACCTTCAAAACCTCTTTGCATAGAGATTTCGAAATCTGCTTCTTTAATTCTTAGTTTATTAAGTTCGCTTTTATCGAAAACTCTAATTAACTCTTTTATATCTTTAAAATCCATATTTTGCCTTTACTTTAGTAAAAAATTTTCCTCATAATATCAAAATTTTTCTAATAAATAAATTTTTACCTATATAAAATAAGTTTTATTTAAGAATAAAGATAAAATTTCTTTTTTGTTATAATAAAAAAATTTTTGATTTAGGATTCTAAAATTATGTTAAATGATAGAAGTTTTATAAATATTGCAAAAGAGATAGCACTTGCCTCAAAATGTGTATCAAAACAAGTGGGTGCGGTTATAGTAAAAGATGGAAGAATTTTATCAACAGGCTATAATGGAACACCAGCAGGATACATAAATTGTAGCGAACATTGGAAAGGTGAATATACAAAAGATCACCATGAATGGTCAAAAACTTATGAGATTCATGCTGAAATGAATGCTATTATTTGGGCAGCAAGAAAAGGTATAAGTATAGAAGGTGGAACTATTTATGTAACACTTGAACCTTGTAGTGAATGTTCAAAAAATTTAATTGCTAGTGGAATAAAAAGAATAGTGTACGAAAAAGCTTATGAACATACAAACTCTGAAATAATTTCAAAATTTATAAAAGACAATGGTGTTATTATAGAACAAATTCGAAATATTGATGAATAAAAAGATTTTATTTTCTAAAAAGTAAAATATCATAAATTTTTCATATTTTAACTATAAAATTACCTCAATAATAAGAAGGAGAAAATATGAAAATTGGTCTTTTTATACCATGTTTTATGAATGAACTATATCCCGATATTTGTAAAGCTACATATAAACTACTAAAAAATCAAGGTTTAAACATTGATTATCCATTAAGTCAAACTTGCTGTGGACAACCTATGGCAAACTCTGGCTGTGCAAAAGATATAAAAATTCTCGCAATAAATTTTGTAGAAACATTTAAAGAGTATGACTATATTGTTGCTCCTAGTGGCTCTTGTGTTACTATGGTAAAAGAACATTATGCTGAATTTTTTAATGATGACAATGATTACAATAAAGTAAAAGCTTCTATTTATGAAGTATGTGAATTTTTACACGATATTATAAAAATTGAAAATATAAAATTTGATCACTCTTTCCCTTACAAAGTTGGAGTACACAATTCATGTCATGGGCATAGAGTTTTAAAACTTGCAACTGCTAGTGAGTTAAATATTCCATACGATTCAAAATTAAAAAATCTTTTAAATAAAGTAAATGACATTGAATTAGTAACTTTAAAAAGAGAAGATGAGTGCTGTGGATTCGGTGGAACATTTAGTGTTGCAGAAGAAGCAATTTCAGTTGCAATGGGAAAAGATAGAATAAAAGACCATTTAGATTCTAATGCACAAATAATTACAGGTGCTGATATGTCATGTCTTATGCACATGGATGGAATCATAAATAGAGATAAAAATCCAATCAAAGTTATGCATATTGTTGAAATTCTAGCAGGAGTTAGACCATGAGCACAAATCACAACCACTCAGATAATGCAACAAAATTTGTAGCAAATGATGAAAGAATGCATTGGCATGACCAAGCATTATGGTTTGTAAGAGAAAAAAGAGATAGAGCTAGTAAATCTATTCCTGAATGGGAAAATTTACGAGAGTATGCAAATCAAATCAAAACTCATACGATGGCAAATTTAGATAAATATCTATTAGAATTTGAAAAAAATGCAACAGAAAAAGGAATAACAGTTCACTTCGCTTGTGATGCAAAAGAACATAATGAAATAGTACATAAAATTTTAAGTGAAAATAACGTAAAAAAACTTGTTAAATCAAAATCAATGTTAACAGAAGAGTGTCACTTAAATCCTTATTTAGAAAGTAGGGGAATTGAAGTTATTGATACAGACTTAGGTGAAAGAATAGTTCAACTAAGACATGAACCACCTTCTCATATAGTTCTTCCTGCAATTCACCTAAAAAAATCTGATGTTTCAGATACTTTCCATGAAAAATTAGGTACTGAAAAAGGAAACTATGACCCAACTTATCTTACACGTGCTGCAAGGGCTGCACTTAGAGAAGACTTTTTAACAGCTGATGCTGGATTAACAGGAGTTAATTTTGCAATTGCACAAACAGGTGGTGTTGTAGTTTGTACAAATGAAGGAAATGCAGATATGGGAGCTAGTGTTCCTAAACTTCATATTGCTTCAATGGGAATTGAAAAAATTATTCCTAGACTTGAAGATTTAAGTGTATTTACAAGATTATTAGCACGTAGTGCAACGGGACAACCAATTACTTCATATACTTCACATTTTCATGGAAGTGTCGAAGGTGGAAAGATGCATGTTATTATCGTTGATAATAAAAGAAGTCAATTCTTGAGTTCTCAAAAAAATAAAAAAGCATTAAATTGTATTAGATGTGGTGCTTGTATGAATACTTGTCCAGTTTATAGAAGAAGTGGTGGTCACTCTTATGAGTATGTAATACCAGGACCAATTGGTTCTATTTTAGGAAGTGCTAGACATCCAGAAGCTCACAATAGTTTACCATTTGCCTGTACATTATGCGGGTCTTGTACAAATGTTTGTCCAGTTAAAATAGATTTAGATTCACAACTTTATAGTTTAAGACAAGATTTAGGAGAAGCTGATTTAATTGACAGCAAAAAGAAAATGGCTATGAAAGTAACCACTTGGCTTATGAGTAAACCTATATTATTTGATTTTCTTGGAAAAACAGCAAGATTTATTGTTCCAAAACTTCCAAATTCTATAATTTATAATAAAGCAAATGCGTGGGGAAAACAAAGAGACTTACCAAAATTCCCTAAAAAAAGTTTCAAAGAGATGTTTAAAGATGGAGATTTAGATGACTAGTAAAGAAAAAATTTTAAATTCTATTAGAGAAAATAATATTGTAAAAGATGTAAAACTTCCTTCTTATGAAAATTTTGGAATAAAATTTGATAATAAATTTGAAACATTTTCTACAATGCTCGAAAGTGTTGGTGGTAAAGCTTTAGTTATTGAAAAAGAAGATTTAGATAAAACAATAAAAGAGTTATATCCAGATGAAAAAGTTATTGCTTCAAACGTAAATTTTTGTAGTTCAGGAAATTTTGATTCAAATTCACAAGATGATGCTCATAATCTAAAAGATATTGATTTAGCTATTGTAAAAGGTAATTTTGCAGTTGCAGAAAATGGTGCAATTTGGATGAAAGATGAATCAAATAGACATAGATCTTTATATTTTATTGCACAAAATATTGTTATTGTAATAGATGAAGATGAAATAGTAAACAATATGCATGAAGCGTATGAAAAACTTAGTTTTGAAAAAGCTGGTTTTGGAGTATTTATTTCTGGACCTTCAAAAACTGCTGATATTGAACAATCGCTTGTTATTGGAGCACACGGTCCAAAATCAGGATATGTGATTTTTATCAAATCTTGATATAATTGCTAAATAGGAGAAATAATGAGATATTTTTTACTATTTAGCATACTTTTTTTTAATATATTATATGCAAGTCAAAATAAAGAAGTTTTATTAATTCATTCATATCATAAAGGATATGCTTGGACAGATGATATATCAAAAGCTATTGAAAAAAACTTTTCAAAATATAAAGATGTTGAACTAACAACTGTTTATATGGATACAAAAAGAATAGATGATTCTTCTTATCTAGATAACTTAGCAAAATTATATAAAGAACAATTTTCTGATCGTAAATTTGATTTAATAATAATTAGCGATAATAATGCTTTTGATTTTATATCCAAATATTATAATTTTTTGTTCAAAGATGCTCCTGTTCTATTTTGTGGAATAAATAACTACAATAAAACAATACTAGATAAATTACCTCTCAAAGAAGTTTCAGGAGTTGCAGAAGAAGTTGATATTGAAAAAAACTTTGAACTAATCTCAAAATTACATCCAAATTTAAAAAACCTTTTAATCATAAATGATAAATCTATAACTGGTTTAGCTGTAAAAAAAGATTTAAATCCGATAATTGAAAAATATTCAAAAAAATTCAATATAGAATATACAGATAATTTAGAAATAACTGATTTAAAAAATAAAGTATCAAACCTTGAAAAAAAAGATAGTGCAATTTTGTTTGTACTTTTATTTAAAGATACAACAGGAAAATATTTTACATATAAACAAAGTTTTGAAGAAGTGAAAGCAGTAAGTAAAGTACCAATTTATGGTCTTTGGGATTTTTATTTAAATAGTGGAATGGTTGGAGGGTTATTAACTTCAGCAATTGCACAAGGAGATACTGTATCTAAAATGGCAATAGATGTGCTTAATGGAAAAGATATAAAAAATATTCCTATCATAGAAAAATCTCCAAATCTTTATATGTTTGATTATAATGAACTAAAAAAGTTTAAGCTTGATGTTTCAGATTATATTGAAAATCCTATAATTATCAATGAACCTAGCTCAATATATAAAGAACATAAAAACTTTTTTATTATCACAATTCTTACAATTTCACTTTTAACTGCAATAGTTGTAATTTTAAAAGTTAATATCCAAAGAAGAGAAAAACTCGAACGTGAACTTTCAAATAGAATAGAGTTTGATAAAGTACTTTTAGATACCATTCCTAATGCCATTTATTATAAAAATGTTGATGGTCACTTTTTAGGCTGTAATACAGCTTTTGCATCTTTAGTGAGTTCTACAAAAGAAGAAATTATAGGAAAAACAGCTTTTGACTTTTTCCCAACAGAAATTGCCACAATAAATACACAAATTGATAAAGAAGTATTAAAAACTTTTAATACAATTAGTTTTGAATTTACTTTTTACACTTTATCAAATGAGATGAAACATATCGTTTTAAATAAAGCAGCATATAAAAACATAGATGGAACTATTGGTGGAATTGTTTGTATTATGGACGATATGACCGAAAGAACGCAACAAAGACAATTTTTAATCCAACAAAGTAAATTGGCTGAGATGGGAGATATGATTGCAGCGATTGCGCATCAATGGAATGAGCCTTTAGTTGAATTATCTGCACTTGTTCAAGATATTGAAACATCTTATTTGCTAAATGAATTAAAAGATAATGATGTAAAAAATTTTGTTAATGATTCTATGATTCAAATAAAATATATGTCTAAAACTTTAAGTGATTTTAGAAATTTTCTAAAACCTTCAACAAAAAAAGTCCTTTTTTCAATTTCAAAAGCCTTAAATGAAATAAATGAAATTATAGGGAAACAAGTTTTTTATTCAAATATAAATATGAATTTTAACTATAAAAATAAAAATGAAGAACTTCTAATTTATGGATATGAGAACGAATTCAAACAAGTTTTACTAAACATTATAAATAATGCAAAAAATAAAATTGTTGAAAAGAATCTTCCTTTAAATAAAAAAGGAGAAATAAACATAAACATTCAAAGATGTGAAAATTGTAATATGATAGAAATTATTGATGATGCTGGAGCAATTGATGAAAAAATCATAAATTCAATTTTCGAACCTTATTTTACAACAAAAGAAAATGGAATGGGTTTAGGTCTTTATATGGCAAAAATAATTATTGAAGATAAAATGAAAGGCACTATTAGTGTTCGAAATGATAAAAATTGTGTTATTTTTACAATAAAACTTCCGTTTAAAAAGGCTTAAAATGAAAATCTTACTTTTAGAAGACAACCAAAAGTTAAATGAAACTATCACTAAAAGATTAAAAATGAAAAACTACAATGTAATATCTTTTACAGATGGAGCAGAAGCTTATGAAAAAATAACAGAAGGTTTTTCATGTTTTATATTAGATATCAATGTTCCAAATGTTGATGGAATAAATATTTTAAAAAAAATTAGAGAGTTTTATGAAATTGTTCCAGTTATTATAATAAGTGCAAGTGTTGAACTAGATATCATAAAACAATCTTACGATTTTGGCTGTAATGATTATTTGAAAAAGCCTTTTTTTATAGATGAATTAGAGATAAAAATAGAAAAACTCTGTCAAATAAAAAATGATAAAATCTATTTTGATGAAAACTCATATTTTGACTTTATCTCTGCAACAATAACTATAAATGATGAAGAAATAAGATTAACAAAAAAAGAGAAACTTCTTATGAATCTATTTCTTAGTAAAAAAAATCAAGTTATTACTTACGAAACAATAGAGAACTATGTTTGGGAAGGAAACTTTGTAACATTAGAATCTATAAGAAGTTTAATAAGAAGGCTAAGAAAAATCTTAGACAAAGAGTTTATTCAAACAGTTATTGATACAGGCTATATTTTTAAAAATATTTAGTTCTTTCTTCTATTTTAAGCTATTAAAAATCATATAAATCTCATATCATTTTATTAATATCCTTGTAATTATTTTAATTAAGGAGGTTTATATGCAAACTTGGCAACAAGTATATGCACCAATTGGAGGAAGTTTAGGTTTATCTGCACTTGTAGCACTAATTCCTATCGTTTTTTTCTTTTTGGCGCTTGCTGTATTTAGAATGAAAGGTCACTATGCAGCAATCATCACATTAGCATTATCGATGATTGTAGCAGTTTTTGGATTTGAAATGCCAGTTAATATGGTATTTGCATCTGCTGAATATGGTTTCTTATTCGGTTTATGGCCAATCGCTTGGATTATTGTCGCATCAGTATTCTTATACAAATTAACTGTAAAAAGTGGACAATTTGAAATTATTAGAAATTCAATTATTTCAATAACTGAAGATCAAAGAATTCAAGTTATCTTAATTGGTTTCTCATTTGGTGCTTTTTTAGAAGGTGCTGCTGGTTTTGGTGCACCTGTTGCAATTACAGCTGCAATTTTAGTAGGACTTGGATTTAAACCATTATATGCAGCTGGATTATGTCTTATTGCAAATACAGCACCTGTTGCTTTTGGAGCACTTGGAGTTCCAATTATTGTTGCAGGACAAGTAACTTCAATTGATGCTTTTACAATTGGAGCAATGGCAGGTAGACAGTTACCACTATTATCTTTAATTATTCCTTTATGGTTAGTTGCAATAATGGATGGATGGAAAGGTATAAAAGAAGTTTGGCCAGCAGCTTTAGTTGCAGGTGCAAGTTTTGCTATTTCTCAATATTTCACATCAAACTTTATAGGTCCAGAATTACCAGATGTTACTTCTGCTATAGTTTCTATTGTTTCAACAACAATCTTTTTAAAATACTGGAAACCAAAAAATATTATGAAAACAGTAGAATTAGATGAGGTTGTTTCATCATCACATACAAGTGCTCAAGTATTTAAAGCATGGTCTCCATTTATTATTCTTTCTGTAATGGTTACAATTTGGACAACAGGTTGGTTTAAAGCTTTTTTTGCAAAAGGTCAAGTTTTAGCAAGTACTATTTTCAAATTTGAATTCTCTGCTATTCATAATATGATTTTCAAAATGCCTCCAATTACTAGTGCACCAAAGTCTTTTGATGTTGTATATACATTTAATCCTATTTCAGCAACAGGTACAGCTATTTTCTTAACAGCTATTATCACTTTATTTATTTTTAGATTAAATATATCAACAGCTACAAAAACAATGGGTGAAACACTATTTGAATTAAAATGGGCTATCGTATCAATTGGTATGGTTCTTGGTTTCGCATTTGTAATGAACTATTCAGGTATGTCTTCAACTATGGCATTAGTTTTAGCAAATACAGGTTTCTTATTCCCATTTTTCTCTCCGTTTCTTGGATGGCTTGGAGTATTCTTAACAGGTTCAGATACTTCATCAAATGCACTTTTCTGCGGATTACAACAACAAACTGCTCAACAATTAGGGCTTAATGAAACATTGATGGTTGCAGCAAATACAACTGGTGGGGTTTGTGGAAAAATGATCTCTCCTCAATCAATTTCTATTGCTTGTGCATCAACAGGAATTGTTGGAAAAGAGTCTGATTTATTTAGATTTACAGTTAAACATAGTTTAATTCTTGTAGTAATTATGGGACTTATAACTATGACTCAAGCTTACGTTTTAACATGGATGATTCCATAACTATATATTAATTTTATTTAGGTATTTTTCCTAAATAAAATTATTCTTTTATAAATATCATATTATTATCATTTCGTAAAGTTAAAATTTATATTTTATGAATCCTAGGAGAACTAATATGTTAGAAAGTCGTTACCAAAAATTTTTTGATGAAATTTCATTAAAAATCTCAAAAGATAAAATCTTCACAGATAAACTTCACACTTTAGCTTATGGAACTGATGCTTCATTTTATAGATTAATTCCAAAGATTGTAATCAAAACTGATAATTCTAAAGAGGTTCAAGACATTATTGAACTTGCAAACTCTATGAATTTAAGTATCACTTTTAGAGCAGGTGGAACTTCACTTTCAGGGCAAGCAATTAGTGATTCTATTTTAGTTATAACTTCAAGAAACTTCTCAAACTTTAAAATAGCTCCAGATGCTAGTACAATCAGTCTTGAACCTGCCCTTACAGGTGCTCAAGCAAATGGATTACTTGCACGTTATTCTAAAAAAATAGGTCCAGATCCAGCAAGTATAAATGCAGCTATGATTGGTGGAATTGCTGCAAATAATGCTTCAGGAATGTGTTGTGGAATTTCACAAAACTCATACAAAACTCTGAAATCTATGAAACTAATTTTTGCAGATGGTTCAAAACTTGATACAGCAGATGAAAATAGCAAAGATGAATTTAGAAAAACTCATGGAGATTTCTTAAAAGATTTAAAAAGCTTTTCAGATGAGACAAAATCAAATGAAGAGTTAAGAGCAAAAATAGAGAAAAAATTTAAAATTAAAAATACATGTGGTTACTCAATAAATGCACTGATTGATTTTGAAGATGAGTTTGAAATTCTTCAACACTTAATCATAGGAAGTGAAGGAACTTTAGCATTTATTGAAGAGATAACTTACTATACAGTTGAAGATTTAAAAGATAAAGCAAGTGCACTTATTTACTTTAAAGATATGAATGAAGCTTGTCATGCGGTTACAAAACTAAAACTTGCTCGTGATTCAAAACAAATTGTTGTTGATGCAGTTGAACTTATGGATAGAGCAGCTTTAAAAAGTATTGAACAAGATCCAGCTATGCCAAAATTTATCAAAGATTTTGATGAAAATGTAACTGCACTTTTAATAGAAACTAGAGCAATAAGTGATGAAAAACTAAATACTCAAATAGAACAAATTGAAGAACTTTTAAAAGAGTTTAGTGTTGTAAGAGATTTATATTTTACAAAAGATGAACAAGAATATACACTTTATTGGAAAATTAGAAAAGGATTATTTCCTGCTGTTGGAGCTGTAAGAGTTACAGGAACGACTGTTATTATTGAAGATGTTGCTTATCCAATTGAAGTTTTAGCTGAAGCTACGTTAGAACTTCAAGGATTATTCCAAAAATATGGTTACTCTGAAGCTTTAATCTTTGGTCACGCTTTAGAAGGAAATTTCCACTTTGTATTTACTCAAGATTTTTCAGATATAAAAGAAGTAAAAAGATATGATGATTTGATGAATGAAGTTGTTAATTCAGTTGCTCTTAAATACCAAGGGAGCTTAAAAGCTGAACATGGAACTGGAAGAAACATGGCTGCATTTATTGAAGTAGAGTGGGGTAAAGAAGCTTATACCATAATGAAAAAAATCAAATCATTATTTGATCCAAAAGGTTTATTAAATCCAGGGGTAATTATAAATGATGATAAAGAAGCCCACTTAAAAAATCTTAAAACACTTCCAGCTACAAATGAAATTGTTGATAAATGTATTGAGTGTGGTTTTTGTGAACCAACATGTCCTTCAAATGAATTAACTCTAACACCAAGACAAAGAATTGTAATAAATAGAGAGATTTCAAGACTAGAAAGTATTGGAAATCATAAAGAGGCAAAAGAGTATAAAAAACTTTATCAATATGATGGAATAGAGACTTGTGCAACTTGTAGTTTATGTTCAAGCGCATGTCCAGTTAAAATAGATACTGGAAGTTTAACAAAACATTTAAGAGCTGAACAATTAACTAACGGGGCTATTTCTATTTCTAATTTTGTTGCAAATAATTTTAGTGGAACATTAAAAGGTATAAGATTTGGTCTTCATAGTGCAAACTTTATGCACAAAGTTTTAGGAACTCCAAGTATGGAAGTATTTACTAAAACTATGAGAGATTTAAGTAGAAAGAGTTTCCCTAAATGGTCAACATATATGCCAAAAGGTACAAATGTTGATTTAAATTTTGAACAACAAGTAAAAGATAAAAAAGTTGTATATTTCCCATCATGTATTAGTAGAACTATGGGATTAAATGATATGTCAAAAGAAGAAAAACAACTTTTTGAGGTAACAACTGAACTTTTACAAAAAGCTGGTTACCAAATCATCTTCCCACAAAACTTATCAAATCTTTGTTGTGGAATGCCTTTTAGTTCAAAAGGATTTAATGATGCAGCACATACAAAATCAAGTGAGTTAGAAGAAGCACTTTTAAATGCAAGTGAATTTGGAGAGTATCCAATTTTATGTGATACAAGTCCATGTACTAAAAAAATGATGGAGAGTTTCTCTCATAAATTATCGATTTATGAACCAATAGATTTTGCTTTAACTTTCCTAACAAAAGATTTAGAGTTTACTCCAATAGATGAAGCAATTACTATTCATACAACTTGTAGTTCAAGAAAAATGGGACTTGAAGAGAAGTTCAAAAAACTAGCACTTTTATGTTCAACAAATGTAATAATTCCTGCTGATGTAAAATGTTGTGGATTTGCAGGTGATAGAGGATTTAATTTCCCAGAATTAAATGATTCAGCGCTTAGATATTTAAAAGAGCAAACAAATGGTGCTAAAATGGCATTTTCTACAAGTAAAACTTGTGAAATAGGATTGAGTGAAAAATCTGGGCTTGATTATAACTCTATTTTTTATCTAATAAATAGAGTTACAAAAGAAAGGAGTTAAAAATCTTTATTCCTTTCAAACTTGATATTTACATTTTTTTTGGTAAAATATCTACTTTATTAAAAAAGGAATAAAAATGCACAAACTTTTATTATCACTACTTTTAGGTTCAACTCTTAGCTTTGCTTCAATGGTAAATGGTGTAGCAATACTAGTAAATGAAGAACCTATTACACTTTATGACATAGAAAGAACTATGGTTGTAAACAAAATACCTAAAAATGAAGCCGTTAGTTATCTAATAGACAAAATTTTGTACGACCAATTAGTTCAAGAGTATAATATCACAGCTGATATTTTTGAAATAAATGATTATATTGAGAAACTTGCAAACTCAAATGGTATGGATATTTATGCTTTCAAAGCTATTATAAAACAAGAATATCCTGATTATTCTGTTTTTGAGAATGAAGCAAAAAATACTGTAATTAGACAAAAACTTGTTCAAAAACTTGTAAAAGGTCAATTAGCAATTGCAACTGATGAAGATATGCAATTATATTATGAAAAAAATCAAAATAAATACCTTACTGCAAAAACTTTTGATGTAACACAATATAGTTCTACAAGTAAAGAATCTTTAGTAGAAGTTGCAAAAAATCCAATAATTATTCCGAGTAATGTTCAAAGAACTTCTCTAAAATTAAATACAGCAGAAATTCAAGCTCAGTTACAATATTTGTTAAATGGTACAAAAGTAAATTCATTTACACCAATATTTACAGCTAACAAACAGTATATAACTTTCTTCGTAACAAAAAAAGAGGGAACTGCACCTTTAGCTTACGAAAGTGTAAAAGCTAGAATTTTTAACGATATTATGATGAATAGAGAACAAAAATATCTTAAAGACTATTTTGAAAAACAAAAATTAACAGCAGATATAAAAGTAATTAGATAAAAAAGGGTATAGATGTCAAGTATGTTTGAAGTAATAATTGGTTTAGAAGTTCACGCACAACTAAATACAAAAAGTAAACTATTTTGTTCTTGTGCAACAAGTTTTGGTGAAAAACCAAATACAAATGTTTGTCCAACATGTTTAGGATTACCTGGAGCACTACCAGTTTTAAATAAAGAAGCTGTTCATAAAGCTATTATGCTTGGAACTGCTTTAAAATCAAAAATCAACCAAAAATCAATTTTTAATAGAAAAAATTACTTTTATCCAGATTTACCAAGTGGTTATCAAATATCTCAATTTGAGGTACCAGTTGTTGGTCTTGGAGAATTGACTATTGATTTTCCAGATGGAAGACAAAAAACTATTGGTGTTACAAGAGCACATTTAGAGAATGATGCTGGAAAAAATATTCATAGTGGAAATGTTTCTCAAGTTGATTTAAATAGAGCGGGAACTCCTTTGCTTGAAATAGTAAGTGAACCTGATATGAGAAGTGCAGAAGAAGCTATTTTATATCTTAAAAAACTTCATTCAATAGTAAGATATTTAGGTATTAGTGATGCTAATATGCAAGAGGGAAGTTTTAGATGTGACGTGAATGTTTCTATTCGACCAAAAGGTGATACAAACTTATATACACGATGTGAAATCAAAAATATGAACTCATTTAGATTTATTGAAAAAGCTATTCATTATGAAGTAAATAGACATATTGAAGCTTGGGAAGATGGTGTTCACTCAACTGAAATTGTTCAAGAAACTAGACTTTTTGATCCAAATACTGGTGAAACAAGAAGTATGAGAGGAAAAGAAGATGCGGCTGATTATAGATATTTTCCAGACCCAGATTTACTTCCTTTAATCATCACAAATGAGATGATAAGTGAATATTCAAAAATTCCTGAACTTCCAGATGAGAAAAAAGATAGATTTGTAAAAGAGTATGGAATAAAAGAGTACGATGCTTCTGTTATTACATCATCGCTTGAAATGGCAAACTACTTTGATGAGATGATGAAAGAAGGAATTAGTGCTAAAAATGCAACTACTTGGCTAACTGTTGAATTACAAGGAAGATTAAAAGAGGGTGTTACTATTGAACAATCTCCTATTACTTCAAAAACTTTAGCAACTATTGTAAAAAGAATTGAAGATAATACAATCTCTGGAAAAGCAGCAAAAGAAGTTTTAGATTATTTAATGGAAAATAGCTCAAGTGTTGATGAAGCTATTGAGAAATTAGGTTTAAAACAAGTAAGTGATGATGGAGCTTTATTAGCTATTATTGATGAAATTTTAAATGCAAATCAAGACAAAGTAGCTGAGTATAAAGCTGGTAAAGAAAAAATGTTTGCATTTTTTGTTGGGCAAACAATGAAAGCTTCTAAAGGTACAGCAAATCCAAACAGAGTAAATGATTTGTTAAAAGAAAGATTATCTTAAAATGCAAAATAATTCTATTGCAGTTATTGGTGCAGGAAAATGGGGACAAGCGCTTCATTTTGCACTAAACCAAAAACAAAAATGTTATATAACTTCAAGAACTAAAAGAGAACTTGACAATTTTGTTGATTTAGAAACTGCAATGGATTGTGAGTATTTAGTTATTGCTATTCCAGCACAAGAGATAAGAACTTGGTTAAAAGAGAACTTTGTATTTAAAGGACAAAAAATACTTGTTGCCTCAAAAGGAATAGAAGCCTCAAGTGGTGAGTTTTTAAATGAAATTTATGCCTCATTTGTTCCAGATGAAAACATAGGATTTATATCTGGTCCCTCATTTGCAGCTGAAGTGATAAAAGGGTTACCTTGTGCATTGGTAATAAACTCTACATCAAAAAATTTATATGACTTATTTCAACCATTTTTCCCTAATTTTATCAAAACTTATTATAGTAAAGATGTTATAGGAGCTGAAATAGCAGGAGCATATAAAAATGTTTTAGCAATTGCAAGTGGAATTTGTGAAGGATTACAACTTGGTAAAAATGCCCAAGCTTCACTAATTGCAAGAGGACTTGTAGAAATGCAAAGATTTGGAAAATATTTTGGTGCTAAAAAATCATCTTTTTTAGGATTAAGTGGAGCTGGTGATCTATTTTTAACTGCAAACTCTACAATGAGTAGAAACTTTAGAGTAGGGCTTGGACTATCACAAAATAAAAAATTAGAAGATATTTTAGAAGAACTAGGAGAAGTTGCAGAAGGTGTGAAAACTGCTGATGCAATCGATAAACTTTCAAAAAAATATAAAATCTACACACCAATAGCAAATGAGGTAAAACTCATACTAAATGGTAAAAATCCTAAAGATAGTTTAAAAGATTTACTTAAAAATTAATCTATCTTTTTTTATGGTTATCTCCCCAAAGATAAAGCTGTTTTATAATTGGTTTTAAACTTTTTCCATATTCAGTTAAAGAATACTCAACTTTTGGAGGAACAACTGGATAAACTTCTCTATGAACTATTCCATCATTTTCTAACTCTCTTAGTTTTTGTATTAACATCTTTTGAGTAGCTTTTGGTAATAATTTTTGTAATTCATTAAATCTTTTTTTCTCATCTTTTAAATACCAAATTATCAATATCTTCCACTTTCCTGCTAATACATCAAGAGCCGTTTCTACAGGGCATTTAAACTCAGTATCTATATTATCTTGGTTTATTTTTTTAGTCATATTTTACTCCAAAAGTATCTTTTTAGTAAGTACATTTCTTAAAAGATAGTTCTTGCTATTATAAATCATTTTAGCTAAAGTTTCATACAAAGTAAAACAAAGGAGAGATTGTGAAAGCTTTCGTAGTTGATAAAATATCAGATGATAAATTTATTTGTGATGTGAGAGATATAGCTAAACCAAAATGTGAAAAAGATGAAATCATTATAAAGGCTACTTATTCTTGCTTAAATTATAAAGATGCATTAAGTTCAATCGGACATCCTGGAGTTTCAAGAAATTTTCCTCATATTACAGGAGTTGATGTAGCGGGAACAGTTTTTGAATCAAATTCTTCAATATTTAAAGTTGGTGAAAGAGTCGTAGTTACTGGCTATGATTTAGGAATGAATAGTGATGGTGGACATAGTGAATATGTAAAAGTTAAAGCTTCTTGGGTAGCTAGAATTCCTGATTCTATTAGTGATAAAGACATAATGATATATGGAACAGCAGGGCTTACAGCTGCACTTAGCATAAATGAACTAATATTAAATGATATAACACCAGAATCAGGAGATATTTTAGTAACAGGAGCAACAGGAGGAGTAGGTTCTATTGCTGTATCTATACTAAATAAATTGGGTTACAATGTAGTTGCACTTTCAGGAAAAAAAGAAAAAGCTAACTACTTAAAAAGCATTGGTGCAAATGAAGTAATTTTTAGAGATGAATTTCTTGAAAATATCAAAAAACCATTATTAAAAGAAAAATATGCTGGTATTGTGGATACTGTTGGTGGAGATATTCTTGCTCAAGCACTAAAACAAGTAAAATATGATGGAGTGGTTACTTGTTGTGGTCTTACAGCATCTTATGAGCTAAATACAAATGTTTATCCATTTATTTTAAGAGGTGTTAGATTAATAGGTATCGATTCAGTTGAATGCAAACTGTCAAAAAAACAACTAATTTGGGAAAAACTTGCAGCTAGTTGGAAAATAGATAACTTAAAAGAGATTACAACGGAAATTACTTTAAATGAAATAAAAGAAGTTTGTCAAAAACTACTTTCAGGAGAAGTAACTGGAAGATATGTAGTAAAAATAGAATCGTAGATTATTTAATCTACTTCTATTTCACCATTTTCAACTTGTTGACTGTAAGTTGTTTCATTTCCATTTTTTAAGATTCTTGCTTGTTCAACCCATTGGTTATTTCTTACATGGAATGGTAACTCTAAAAAGCTTTCTATCCATTCTACATTTTTATTTGTCCAATTTGATATTTGTTCGTAATGGAAAATTCCTAAACTGTATAAGTTTTTCTCAATTTGAGAATTAATTCCTTTTATTTTCTTGAAATTATCTATTTTACTAGATGAACTCAAAACCATTGGTTTATAATCTAAAGATGAACTTTTATTAAAAATAGGATTTATTTTAAATCTTACTTTTTTATTTTCTACTTGTTCATCACTATCCGACTTAATAGTTTTAAAAGAATTGTTTCTTTTTCCTATTAAATAACCAATCAAAACTCCTATAATCAAAGCAATAACTAGATTAATAACTATAAATGGCACAATTTCAAACACTTACTACTCTCCTATAATAAATTCCACCCTACGATTAATTTCCGACAATCCATTTTCATCATCTTTTGCAATAGGAAATTCTTCTCCATAACCAATTGCTGTGATTCTAGATTCATTTACTCCATTGCTTACTAAAATATTTTTTACACTATTTGCTCTATCTTGAGAAATTTGTTTATTTAAAGCAGCTTCTCCTCTTGAATCTGTATGTCCTGCTACTTCAACTTTAAAATTTGGATTTTCATTTAAAATTTTCGCAATTTCATGAAGAGTATTTTGTGATTCTGTAGTAGGAATAGAACTTTTTCTTTCAAAACTTATTTTTTTATCTTTTAAAATATTGTTTATTAATAACTGAATATCAGATAATTTTAAAATTGTGCCAGTAGTTATATGTTCTTCGTTATTATTTTCATTTTGTTCATTATTTATTGGATTTTCTTCTGGAATAGAGATTTGTGTATTTAATGTGATGTTATTGCTTTTTTGTAAAATAATTGTATCGATTAGATTTTTATACATTTTATTTTTTAACTCACCAGAAAGTAATATTTCGTTGTTTACAACTGATATTTTTGAGTTATCTGCAAAAAAATCTTTAAATGGTACGATTAAAAGAAAAATTGTTTCTAATACTTGTTTATCAACTACAACATTGTTTTCATAAGTTAATGTACCTTCTTTATTTATTCCTAAGGCTTGAATAACATCTAGCACAATATTGTGATTTTCAAAAGTACCACTTAATTCAATAAGATTATCAATTTTTGTTATAGTAAAATCTGAAGGTTTATATTCTGTTTTATGAAAAAATTCAAAATTACTTTTATTTTCAAAAGAAAGATTATGACTTTTATCTTTAAAATATTCATCGTAATCGAAAGTGAAAATAGATATAAAATTTAAAAGTAAAAATATAAATAATAATAAAATAATCTTACCAAAAATTGACATTAGGAAAACCTCACAGTAAATTATTTTATTATATCATAATTATAAAAATTTTGTTAAAAATTATTTCAAAACTTCTATCCAAAAGTATTTATTTGCACTTCCTTTTTCTACAGGCTTCCATCCATAAGTTATAGAGTGCAAATATAAAATATTATTTAAAAGTTTAAAAGTTAACTCTTTATTTGAGTTTTCACCTAAAATTATTGAAAATATTACATAAATATGATTATCATCTTTATCTATTGTATAAGAAAAATTGTCTAAATTTTCTAACTCATTTTCTAAAAAATCTTTTACTCTTGAAATTGGCATTAATTATTCCTTTTTATTATATTTTTAAATCCCAGTTATCTGTAAAAATATGCTCTTCTAATTTTGCTTTTATGTTATCTGGAATTTTTATAGCTATTTTTGAATCAAAATCATAATGAATCAAAACTGTTTTTGAAGATGTACATAAAACACCTTTTTGATAAACTGCGTGTTTTAGCTCAAAAGATGAATTTCCTATCTTTGAAACAGCAGTTTTTACAATAACTTCATCACCCCAAAAAACTTCTTTTAAAAAGTCGTTTGAACTATGTGCCATAACTAAACACCATTTTTTTATATTTAAATTTGGTAAAAATAGCTTATATATTGGCTCCCTTGCTGCTTCAAACCAAACTCCATAAGTATTGTTATTTATATGTCCTAAAGCATCTGTTTCGCTAAATCTTGGCATTATATTTTGTGTTAACATTATTTCTCTCCAATCGAAAAATATAAATTTAATTTTTAATTTCTTCTTGTTTTAATATTAAATAATTAATAAAAGCTGAACATGAAACTACCATATATTTTGCTTCAGCAAATGAACTTTTAATTTCATTTCCATTAGAAGCATGTCTAATTCCATCAGAAGAAGAAGTCCAATTATAAAGTTTCATCATCCCACTTTGAAAATTTTCATCAATTTCAAAAGGAATATATTGAAAACATTTATTTAATGCCACATTTGTTTTTCCTGAAATTAAATTTACAATTGATTCTACTGCACTTATAGATTCTTTTATTGAGTTTTGATAATCAGGATTTTCTCTATCACTTAAAAGCTCTAAAGCTTTTGATAAATGCCCTTTTGCAGTAACATATTTAGATTCAAAAACTTCTTCAATTTCTTTTATTTCAACTTCATCGATAATTTGTACAATTAAGCCTTCTACAAATCTATATCCTGAATTCTCTTCCTCTAAAACTTCATTAATATCTTCACAAAAAGTTGAAAATTCTCTTTTAAATAATTCAGGTAAATATTCTACTAAATCATAGATTTCAAACCATTTTAACAAGAAATATTTATTTTTAATATCTTTTTTTAATTGTCTCCTATTCCTAGGTGGTTCTTCATGTGTTTTAAAGAAAGAATCATATAATTGTTTAATTTTATATATTTCTAAATTATCATTTAAATTTAAATCCTCTGAGTTATATTGAGTACTCAAACCATCAAGATATGTCATTTTTATATTATTCCATAATCTATTTCTCAAATCGTCATTTATAAATTCTACTTGTAAAGCATCTCTTGGATTTTTATAGCCATTTCTTTCAGAAAATTTCTTTCTCATTTCAATTCCTCCAAAAAGAGATTTTATGATTTTTATTTTTGTTAAGGTCAAGGCGGTGATTGGATTTTAGGGATGAGCTTACTGGTGTAAGTGAGTCCTTAAAATACGAGTGCCAACGCAGAGATTGGCAAAAAGAAAGATTAGAAAATCTTCTTTTTTTAAAAATCGTCAAAGTCAATAGAACCTTTAGAATAATTTACAACATTCCCTTCAAAGAAATTCGTTCTTTGGTCATTAAATGAAGCATAACCATCAACCCATGGAATTGGATGTTTTACTCCATATTCTGGTTTATATCCAACAGCTTCAAGTCTTCTATCAGCAAGATATTCAATATATTGTCTAATAATTCCATCTGTAAATCCTAGAATTTGTCCTTGAGTGATATATGCTCCCCAAGAAGCCTCTAAATCAACAGCTTTTTTAAACATAGCTCTTACAGTTTGTTCTACTTCATCTGTAAATAAATCAGGTCTTTCTTTTCTTACACTATTTATCATATTTTGAAATAATAAAAGGTGTGTTACTTCATCTCTTTGAATAAATCTAATCATTTGAGAACTTCCAAGCATCTTTCCTGATTTTCCAAGAGCATAAATAGCTGCAAATCCAGCATAAAAATATAAACCTTCTAAAATCTGATTTGCAAAAAGTGCTAAAAGAATTTTTCTATCATCAATTTCACCTGAAAGATTTTTATAAACTTCAGCAATATATGTATTTTTTTCTCTTAATTTTGCATCATTTTTCCACATATCATAAATCAAATCTGTGTTATCAGAAATTGATTCAACCATAACTGCGTAAGATTTACTATGATTTGCTTCTTCGTAAGATTGTCTTGCTAAACAAGCATTTATTTCAGGAGCAGTAATATAAGGATTTATATTATCCATTAGATTATTTGTTTGTAAAGAATCCATAAAGATAAGTTGAGATAAAACTAAATCATACATTCTTTTTTCAGCAGGTGTTAAAAACTTATAATCTTTTGCATCACCTGTCATTTGAACTTCTCTTGGAAACCAAGTATTTGCCTCCATTGTATCCCAAAGATTTAAAGCCCATTGATATTTCATTCTAGTGAAATTGATCATTCCATCACTATTTCCACCAAAAACTCTTCTATCGTTTAAGCTCTCTTTAGAATCAGGGTTATAATTAGTTTTTCTTTCCATTTAAAGTCCTTTATATTTTTTTAAGCAGGCAATTATTGGCAGCCTGCACACTCCATACTTCTATCTTCTACATCATTTTTTGCTTCTGGACTTTGGCTTCTTAAATAGTAAGTCGATTTAAGTCCTAATTTCCAAGCTAATGTATAAATTTCATGTAAATATTTTCCACTTGCTTTATCTAAACTCATAAAAATATTTGTTGATTGCCCTTGGTCAATCCATTTTTGTCTAATTGCTGCTGCTTTGATAACTTGTAATTGGTCAATTTCAAAAGCAGGTGTATAATAAGCCCATGTTTCTGGACTTAATTTTGGAACAACAACTGGAATTAATCCTGATAAGTTCTCTTCAAACCATTTTCTTTTATAAACAGGTTCTATTGCTTGTGTAGTTCCTACAAGAATAGAAATAGAAGAAGTAGGAGCAATAGCCATTAAGTAACCATTTCTCATACCGTCTTTTTTAACTTTTTCTCTTAAACTATCCCAATCATAACTTGTATCAAATAAATCTTTATCTACAAGTGCATTAACAGCTTGAGGAGCTAAATCATGAGGCATAATACCTTTACTCCATTTTGAACCTTCAAATGTAGGATATACACCTTTTTCACTTGCTAAATCTGAACTTGATTTAATTGTATTATATGAAATTGCTTCCATAATTTGATCAACTTTTTTGAAGTGTTCAGTTGAACCCCAAGCTAATTGATATTGAGCTAACATCTCTGCTTCACCCATAACACCTAAACCAATACTTCTTGATTTTAAGTTTGTTGCTTTTACTTTTCTAAGTGGATAGAAGTTTAAATCTATTACATTATCAAGCATTCTTATTGCAGTTGGAACAACTCTTTCTATGTCTTCTTTTGTATTTATTTTTGATAGATTTATAGAAGCTAAATTACAAACTGCTGTATCTCCATCAATTTTCTCTTTTTCAACAATAAATACTCTTTTACCATTTACACTATCAAGTGCAGAAACTTTATTTGCTTTTTTAGTAACTCCACCATCAACAACTACTAAATCTGTCTCTTCATAAGTAGAAACTGTACCATCTTCAAACTCTAATTTGATTTTATAGTGGTTTGGATTTGTATTTTGGAAAATCTCTGTACAAAGGTTTGAACTTCTAATATGTCCTACATGAGAGTTTGGATTTGTTCTGTTTGCTGTATCTTTCCAACATAAGAATGGACTTCCAACTTCAAAATATGAAGTTAAGATTTTTTTCCATAAATCTTTTGCTTTCATTCTATCTTTTGTGATAGATTCATCATTTTCATAAGCTATATATTTTGCTTTGAACTCATCACCAAATGTTTCACTTAAATCTCTTACTTCATAAGGGTCAAATAAAGTCCAATAAGAGTCTTCCATTACTCTTTCCATAAATAAATCAGAAATCCAAAGAGCAGGGAATAAGTCATGTGCTCTTCTTCTTTCTTCTCCAGAGTTTTTCTTTAAATCAACAAAATCAACTATATCCATATGCCAAGGCTCAAGATAAACAGCAATTGCTCCTTTTCTTGTACCTAATTGGTCAACTGCAATAGCTAAATCATTTGTAATTTTTAAAAATGGTACAGTTCCACCAGCAGCACTTTTGTGGTCATCAATAACTCCACCTAAACTTCTGATTTGGTTCCAATCCCAACCAATTCCACCACCATATTTAGATAGAAGTGCCATCTCTTTGTAACCATCAAAAATACCTTCGATATTATCAGGACTTGAACCAATGTAACAAGAACTTAATTGATGTCTATTTGTTCTAGCATTTGATAAAGTTGGAGTTGCTAACATAACTTCAAATTTAGAAATTACATCATAAAACTCTTTTGCTTTTGATTGTTTATCTTTTTCATTTTGAGCTAAAAACATAGCTATTGCCATAAACATTTGTTGTGGTAACTCTATTGGTTCAGCTTTTCTATTTTTTATTAAATATCTATCATATAAAGTTTTTATTCCTAAATAGTTAAATAAAAGGTCTCTTGAAGGGTCAATATATGCATTTAGTTCATCTAAATCGTAACCATCTGCAATACTTGGTATTAATCTTCCAGCTTCAATTCCATATTTTATATAATCTTTAAAATGACAATATGCTTCACCTTTTACACCATGAGTTGCAATTCCTACTCTATGATATAAATCAAATAAAAATAGACGTGCTGCAACAAAAGTCCAATTTGGTACATCAATATCGATTTTTTCAACTGCAGTTTTAATTAATGCATCTTGAATATCTTTAGAGTGCATACCATCAATAAATTTTATATGTGCATCAAGTTCTAGTTCACTTTGACTAACACCTTCTAAACCTTTTGTTGCTTCCATAGACATTTTTTGAATTTTTGTAATGTCTAAAAGTTCTTTACGACCATTTCTTTTTTGAATCATAATTGACATTGGTTACCCTTTATTTAAAAACTCTTTTGAATATTGCATCAACATTTTTTGTATAATAATCAAAGTTAAAACACTCTCTAATTTGCTCTTCACTTAAAGATGCTCTTAACTCTTCATCACCTAATAGATATTGAAGATATAAAGATTCACCTTTTTCATTTGTAGTTGATTTTCCTTGTTGAATCTCTTCCCAAACTTTCATAGCATTTCTTTGAACAATTCTATAAGCATCTTCTCTACTAACACCAGCAAGTGGTAACTCTAGTAAAACTCTTTGAGAGAATACTAATCCACCAGTTAAGTTAAGATTTTTCATCATATTTTCTGGCATAACTGTTAAGTTTGCAATTACACTATTCATTCTATGTAACATAAAATCTGTTGTTATAAATGCATCTGGCAACCAAAATCTTTCAGTTGAAGAGTGAGAAATATCTCTTTCATGCCAAAGTGCAACATTTTCCATAGCTGGAATTGCATAAGCTCTAATCATTCTTGCAAGTCCAGTTATATTTTCAGTTAAAATTGGATTTCTTTTATGAGGCATAGCCGAACTTCCTTTTTGCCCTTTTGCAAAATACTCTTCAGCTTCATAAACTTCTGTTCTTTGTAAATGTCTTACTTGAACTGCAAATTTTTCAACAGAAGATGCTAAAAGTGCTAAAGCAGTTGCAAGTCTAGCATATCTATCTCTGTGAATTACTTGATTTGAACAAGGTTCTGGTTTTAAACCAAGCTCTGCCATTGCATACTCTTCAAGTTCAAGTGGTGCATGAGCAAAGTTACCCATAGCTCCTGAAATTTGTCCAACAGCAATAACATCCATAGTATCTTCAAGATTTTTAAGATGTCGTGCCACTTCATCATACCAAACAGCTAAAGTTAAACCAAAAGTAATAGGTTCACCATGGATACCATGACTTCTTCCTACCATAAGTGTATATTTGTGTTCTTTTGCTCTTTTTTCAATAGATTCCATTAACATTTTTACATCATCAATGATAATTTTTAAAGAATCTCTCATTTGAAGTGCAACACCTGTGTCAACAGCATCTGAAGATGTCATACCATAATGGAACCATCTTGATTCTTCACCCAATGATTCAGATACGCTTGTATTAAATGCAATTAAATCATGTTTTGTAATAGCCTCGATTTCTTCGATTCTTTCAACTGAAAAAGTTGCATTCTTTACAATTTTTTCACAATCAGAATCAGGAATTAATCCTAGTTTATTCCAAGCTTTAACTGCTGCTTTTTCTACTTCAAGCCAAGCTGCATATCTTGCTTCTTGAGTCCACTTTGAACTCATCTCTTTTCTAGCATATCTCTCAACCATAAAAAATCCCTTATAATCATATTTGTATAAATTTTATTATAAAATTGTTGTTATTTTGAATTTGAACTATATCTAATCAGAACAAAATATAAGATAAAAATAGGAAATAAATTTTGGCATTCACACTTAGAAAATATGATGCAATAAAAGGCAAAAAAATACAACTTTTTTTAATACAAAACCTTAAGATTGAGCCTAAAATAGGGCAAAGGCTGACTTCAAAAGGAAGAATCTTTGATGAAAATATGAATCAAATAAATGCAGGCGATGAAATCCCAACAGAGCACATTTTTATAGCTGTTTTTGAGGGTCAAACAAAAGGTTTAAAACCACTTTTAGAATTTGAAAATTTTGCTATTTTTGATAAACCAACTCATCTTATGGTTCATCCAATTTCAAAAAATACTTCTTATTCTTTACTTGATGAGATTAGATACCACTTTGGTGAAAATGCAAACCTAATTCATAGGATAGATGCAGAAACTTCTGGTCTTGTAATTGTTGGAAAAAATAAAAAAAGTGAAATAGAATTAAAAGATATGTTTCAAGAAAAAAAATATCATAAATCATATTTAGCTATTGTTCAAGGAGAAATAAAAGAAGAAATAAAAATAGATAAAGCTCTAGATAGAGAGGGAAAAGCTATTGGAGTAAGAATGAAAGTCTGTACAAAAGAAGAGGGTGGAAAAGAATCAGTAACTATAATAAAACCAATAATTTATGATAAAGAAAAAAATCTAACTTTAGTAGAAGCTCTTCCTCTAACAGGAAGACAACATCAAATAAGAGTTCATCTTCACTCTATAGGACATACAATTTTAGGTGATCCAATTTATGGAGTAGATGATGAAAATGCAGAAAATTATCTAAATAAAACTTTAAGTAAAGAGGATAGATTTAAAGTCACAAAATCACATAGATTATGGCTTCATGCAAATTATTTAGAATTTGAATATAAAGGTATTATTTACAAAATATATTCTAAAAATAAAGATTTATATAAAGAATTTTTCTAAAATAAAAAAAGGCAAGGAAAAAATCCTTACCTTTAAAAACAATACTTCAAGATGAAATTAGTTTGTAATTCCATCTGAAATTGGTTGTTCTACTTTAACCGTAACAGTATTATCTCCTGTATTTGACCAAACTTCAAATGTTTTATCACCTATAGTTTGTGTTATTTCAGATTTTTGCCAACCATCATTTTTCGCAAAAGAAACACCATCTTTATCATCTCCAAGAATTGTAAGATTGATATTTCCATCTCCATCTTTTTCACCTATATCTAATACATCTTGAAGTGTAAGATTTAAAAGTTCATTTTTACCTTCTGCACCTAAATCAATTGTATTTATATCTTTTATATCTCCATTTTCAATTTTAGAGAAATCTATATTTACTTCTTTTCCTAAAGTAAATTTACCATTATCAATATCAGATGAATCAATTCTTAAATCAAATGTGCTTTCTACTTCTGTTGATGTACTTGAACTTCCAACTGGATTTCCATTTTCATCAGTTGCTGTATCAACTGTGCTTGCTGTAACTTTTACAGTTGCTTCTTTATCATGTAATAACTGAATATTATTTATATCATCAACGTTTATTCCATTGATTGTCCATTCTCCATTTTCATAAAGAGCATCTACTGATTTTGCTGTTCCATCTTCAGCTAAAATTCTAAATTGTGCATTTTGACTTAAACCATCAAATTTTAGAGTTAAAGTTTCACTTCCATCAACATCTTTCATATTCGCATTTAAATTTAAATCTGTCCATTCAAATGCTTTTGCGTAACTACCATCATCTTGAATACCTGAAAGAGTAGGGTCAATAGTAACACCATCCGCTATTGGTGTTACATTAACTGTTGCCTCTTTTGTAATTTTTTGTAAATCTAATCCTTCTTCTTTGATATAGAAATCCATATTAAATTTAAATTCACCACTATAATTCTCTGGTGCTTTGATTTGAATTCCATCAGGAAGGTTTCCATTAACAACAGGAACTAACCATTTACCATCTCCTGTGTTTACAGCCATTTTTGTATTTCCATTTGCATCTTTATAGTAAACTATAAAATCTTTTGGTATATCATTAAAAATTACATTTATTAAATTTTCAGAATTATCTGTAATAAACTGAGTATCTTCAATTTTAACATCAATGATAGTATCTTCAACAGAATTTGCTGTTATTTTTATATCATCTGGATTTGCATCTAAAACTGGTTTTACATTTACAGTTGCACTTCCACTTGCATTTTCTACATTTGTTTCATAATTATCATGTGCTTCTGTTTCTTGATGTTTAATTGAAGCTGTAATAGTTACATTACCATGTCTTTGTTCACCTGATTTATACTCTAATCCTTCAATTTTATCACCAAATTTATATCCAGTTGGAACTTCTATCTCATATTGTCCATTTGTATTTGGTGTTAATACTTGACCATTGTAAAGCAATTCACCTGTTGCTGTTTCTCCTGATTCGAAGTTTTCAGAAACTGTAATAACAATAGTTTCTCCAACTATATCTGTTCTAGATTCATTATCACCCGTACTTGATAAAGTAATTCCAAACTCAAAGCTTCCACTTTCATCTATTTCATTTACTGCATCAACAGTAACCGTCATTTTATCTGTTACCGGTAAAATTGTAGAATCATTTTCTACTTCACTTGTAGAAATTACAGTTTGACCTACTTTTGTTTCAATTGTTGCAGTAATTGTCATAGATTTTGTACTATTATCATAATCATTTAAATTTGCTGGTGGAGTTATTTTGATACTAGAGATAATTGATTCTATATCATAAATATCTTGACCATCTAATTTACTTTCTATAACATATTTACCGTCTGCTCCAATAACTGTTCCATTTATAATAGTACCTTCTGGTAAATCTGTAAGCGTAATAGTCCAACTTGTACCTTCAACCTCTCCACCATTAGTTTTTATATCAAATAAATTTGTTAATCTAAACTCTTTATCTTCTGTAACTATAAAATCTTTTGCTACTAAACTAAAGTTTGCAGCTTCTCCTGTTCCACCACCAGTTCCAGGTGCTTTATCGTAATCAATAGTTATAGTTTTACTAGCTTCTTTAGTTTCAGCATTTTTATCTTGAGTTACAGTTGTAATAGTGATTTCTCTATGTGAGAATTTTGCGTCTGAATCTATTTCGAATTTTATATTTTTGATAATTTCATTGATATCTGTTATAGTTTCATCAACTTTTATTGTCCAAACACCATTATTTTGGCTAATTTCTAATGCTTCAGTTGAAGATTCACCACCTACAACTTTTACTCCAGCAGGAACTCCTTCTATTCTAATTTCTACAACTTTTTCAGAACCATCTGTATCAAGACTTGTTGTTTCAACTGGAATTTCAATAGTTGATTTTTTATCTCCAACGATTTTTATATCTGTACCATTTACAGTTATATTACTTCCTGTTACCTCTATTGTTCCAAAATCAATAGTTGGTTGATCTGTTACAGGATTAATAACTAAATTATGAGTTGCATCAAATTCTTTTATTTCAGCTTTACCATCATTTGCTACATCTTTAACTGTATATTTTACATCAAATTCATATTCACCAGAAATATTTTCTTTTCCTTGAGCTGTAATAGTTTTTGCTTGAGCTGGTGTTAACACATAATAACCATCTTTTATTGTAAGTCCAGCATCTTTAATATCTACTCCACCTATAAATAAGGTAAAATCTTTTCCAGTAACATCATCTACACTAATTTTTACTTCTTCTAAAGTTTCATCAGCATCACCATTATTATGAATAAGATTTAAATTTATAGTTACTACTTCATCTTCATTTCCAACTGATTGACCATTAAGTGTTGAATCAATTTCTGGATTTATGTAGATATTTACATCTTGAGTATAATGAACTTTACTGTTTCCTTCTCTTTCTGTTGTCACATAAGTTAACGTAAATGAAGCTTCACCACTAAAATTTGAAGGTGTTGTAATTTTGATTTTATCTAAATCTTTTGCATTAAATGCCCATTCTCCATCACCTGTAGGTAGTGCTCCCTCTACGCTAAATCCATCTGGTAGACCTTTTATTACAATTGAAAGTTCTTCAGAACCATCATTATCATAAGAATCTAATTTAGAAGCATCTTTATAAATAACTTTTAAATCAAATTTATTTCCACTACTATCTAAATCATTTTCACCAACAGTATAAGCATTTTCATTTCCATCATTGTTTAATTCTGTTCCAACAGGAATATCTGCTACACCTTTTACAATAACTTCTATAATTTTAGGAGATGAAATAGTTGAAGTTTCAACAACTTCTTGACCATCAATAATAGCAGTATCTACTGTTTGTGCTGTAACTTCTAAATTATATTCTTCATCACTATTATGAGGAGGAATAAATTTTGGACTTTCATTGTTGTATTCAGGAACAGTTATTGACCAAGTACTTCCTGTTTTTGTAATACTTATAGCATCAGTTTTAGTACCACTTACAAAACCATTTTCATCATACAATCCACCTTTATAGTAGATATATCCACCACTTGGTATTTTGTTTATATTGATAGTAATTGTTTCACTTCCATCTGTATCAGTAGAACTAACTTTTATATCAAGTGAAATTCCTTTTTCTGGTTGATCAACTTTTGAAGCATCACTTCCATTTGAAATATTTCCTTGACTTCTTCCAGCATCTTCATAACCTACAGCTTGACTAACTTTAAGTGTAGCTTCATTTGCAACAGGATACACATTTACTTTAAAATCAACTTCAGCAGTTTTAATGCCATTTGCACCATTTCCATAATCTGTTGTATCTCTTTGTCCAGATTCTACACCATTATCATAAACACTTAAAGTAATCTTTCCTTCGACTGTTCCAGAGTAATTTTCAGGGAATTTCATAGAGAAATCTGGATCTGCATTTTTATTATTTGTATCATTAAATACTATAGTTGCAATACCTTTATCATTTGCAACAGCAGTTTGTCCACCTAAAGTTACAACTGTACCTTCTGGAATACCAGAAATTGTATATGTTCTTTTTTCACTTCCATCTAAATCAGCTTTGTTTCCAGCCGTTTCATCATTTAGTTCTGTTCCACTTGTTTTTGTAAGAAGTGCTTTTAAATCAATAGTAGGATTTCCTTCATCTATATCATTAAATGTGTAAGTTTTTCCACTATCAGATATTGTTCCTGCACTCTCATCATTCCATTTTAAACTAATATCATCAGTTACTGGTTTAATAACTACAGTCATATTTGAATTATTTGATTTTGAATTTACACCAGATAAAGGTTCTCCACTATCATTAACTTCATAACTTCTTGTTGAGATATTAATTACTATATCTGTATCATTATCTTCAGCATGTTGGATTTTTAATCCTTCATATTCCTCTTTTGTAAGATAAACTACTCCAGATTGTCCCAAAGTAATATTTGAATGATGGAAATCTGTGTCTACTATCATTTTTCCTGTTCCATCATCTTTAACAATAACTATTTTAACAGTTTGATTATTATTAGAAATTGTAGCAATATCAGTACCATCAGCTTTTTCTAAAACGGCACCTTTTACAGAAGTTCCATTTGTAAATTTAAGTGTAATATAATCAACTCTTTCACCATGGTCACCTTTTGCAGTGTCATTTTTATCTGTATTATCCTTAATAGTTGGTTGTACTAATCCTAAAGATACAGAATTTTGCCCTTCTTGAGTATTTTTATTATCTTCATGAGTTGTTACATTTTCTACTTTAATAGTTGTACCATCAGCTACTGGTTTAACATGAATATTGATTTGTCCTTGCGCATAATCTCCATCAGTATCACTAACTTTATATTTAAAATTTGGTAAATAACCATTATCAGCTTCATATTTACTATAATCTGCATTTGGTTTAAAAGTTAAAGTCCCATTTCCTTTATTTGTAAGTGTTCCAATAATTTCATCACCATCATAAATATTAACTGTTCCATTTTTAGCAATAGTTTGATATCCATCTTTTCCATTATCTATTTCAATAGATCCATTTTTAAATGATTCATCACTTAAAACAATAGTTAAAGTTCCATCTTCATTTACTGTTTCTGTTCTTGTTCCTGCATCTGGAGTAGAGTCATTTACTGTAACTGTAAAGCCTTGAGTAGGACTTGTTGTAGAAGGTTCTCCATTTTTAGGTGTTGTAGTAATATTAAATTCAAAATTTAAATTTATATTATCATTTGTATTAACATTTTCATAATCTGTATTTGCATTTCCACTGTTTGGATGGTCAATATTTGCATATTGTTTATATGTGTATGTTCCGTCTTTGCTTAAAACAATATCAAAAACTTTTGTACTTCCTGCGTTTGCAGTAATTGTATTTCCATTAACTGTATATGTAATTGCTACTCCATTTGAAGTCAATGGATAATTATTTCCATCAACTGTAACTGTTGGTGCACTCACAAAATTAACACTAAAAGTTCCAACTTCTGTTTCATAATTTGCTGGAATTGTAAATCCTAAACTTTTTGTATCATTTATATTACTATTTTTAGTTGTTGAATTTGTTCCATCATTTTTATTTGTATAGAAGTTATCTTCATCAACATAAGCATTTTGAGGATTTGTTAATGTAATACCATCAAGGATTGTATCTGTTACTTTATTTGCTGTAGAATCAATAGCAACATTTTCAAAAGCACCACTTTGTTCAACTTTTGATATTGTGATTTCATAAATCTCTTTACCTTCAGTCACAAAATCTACTTTTGTAATATTTTCAAAAGTTGTTGAAGATGTTCCACCTTTTATAATAATTGTCTCTTCTTTTGTAACATAATCATCTGAACTACCACCATCTTGTTTAATAGTATAAGTTAATGTTACTGTTACACTTTCTCCAGCTGGAATAGTTACAGCTTTTCCATCTTTATCTACAAGTGTTACAGTATGTGATAATTTTCCACCTTCAACTACAGTTGGATTACCTTCAATTTTTACATATACGGTATCTTCTTTTCCATAACTTCCATTTATTGGATCATCATTTCCTGTTCCAGTATCTGGTTGTTCAACTTTTGATGGATTATCTTTAATCGTTGTAGTAACATTATTTGATGGACTATTTGGAATAGTATTTGGATAACTATCAAATTTTACATTTTCAAATTCACCCGTATTTTGTACATTTGTAATTTTTACATTATAGTTTTCATCAGCTTCTGCATAATAATCATCTTTTGTTTCTACAGTAAATGTTCCTTTCCCTGAAGCATCTATTTTTACAGCTATTTCTTGATTATTCGTTTTATTTGTATCATCTGTTGATGTTGTTCCAATATTTGTATAAGTTACAGTAACTGTCGTTTCTTTTGTTGGAATTACAGTATTACCATCTTTATCAACTAGTTTAACTGTATATGTAACTTCTCCTCCTTCATTTACTGTTGTTTCTCCAGTAATGATTGCATATACTGTATCTTCTGCTCCATAAGTATTTCCATCTGTATCTTCACCACCTGAAACAACTGTTCCATTTATTGTTGGTGCATTATCTTTTATCGTTGAAGTTACAGTATCTTTTGTTGTATCAATAGATGGTGTTTCATATGGTGAATTCTCTAAATCTGTAATTTTTACAGTAAAGTTTTCATCTCCTTCAGCATAATAATCATCTTTTGTTTTTACTTCAAATACCTCTCCTACTTTTGTAGTTAATTTTGTAGTATCATAATCTATGTCAGCTGTTGCATCTTTATCTGAAGTAGTTGATGTAGTTCCATAATTTATTGTAACATCTCCACCTTGAGTAGCTAAAGGTTTTCCATCTTTATCAACTGCAACTGCAATATAATATAATTTTCCACCTTCTGGCGTTTCATTTGTATTATCAATTATTAATTTTCCAGTTGTTGTATCTGTAATATCAGCAATTGTAGTTGTAGCAGATGATACAGCTACAAGTACTATTTTTACATCTTCTACATTTGTTTCTGTATTTGGTGTTGTGTTATCTTTTATTGTTGTTGTTACTGGATCAGTATTTGTAACCACATTTTCATAAATTGCACCTGATGCTGGATGTTCATAAGTTTTATCATTTATTGATACTTTATATTTTTCTCCATCATCTGATAAATAATCATCTAAAGTTTTTATCTCAAATACTTCTCCAACAGTTACAATTTTTGAAGTTTCAGATACATAATCAAGTTCTGCATTATCTTTTGTTCCAGTTGTTTTTGCTGTATCATCAGTTGTTTTTATAGTAACTGTTCCACCTTGAGTATCAACTACATCTGTTGTTTTAAATTCTGTTGTACCTGGTTTAAATGCTAATACCATATATTTTGCATTTGAACCTTCAGCTACATTATTTTCAAATGTATATTTACCATCTTTAATTATTGGATTTCCATCTTCTCCAACTGCTACTATTTTTAAAATTACATTTTCTTGATTACTTTCTACTGTACTATTTTCATTTGGTTTATCAGTTGTATTATCTAAGATTGTAGTATCAACATTTGTTTTATCGCCATTTATATCACCAATATTTACTTTCTCAAATTGTCCTTGATCATCAACATTTGTAATTTCTAAATTAAATTTTTCTCCATTATCTGCTAAATAATCATCAATTGTATCAACATCAAATTTATCTGATGAATTTTCACCAGCTTTAATAGTAATTTTTATTGTATCGTTGTTATTATATTCTGTATCACCATCTTGAGTTGTTTTATTTGTATATTTTATAGTTACCTCTGTATCTTTTGTTACAGTTACAGGATTTCCATCTTTATCTACTAATTTTACAACATATTGAGCTGAATCACCTTCATTTACTGTTGCTGTTCCTTCTATTATTGCAAAAACTGTATCTTCTGCTCCAAAACCATTATCTTCTCCTCCTGGAGTTGTTGGATTTGAATTATCTAATATTGCAGTATCAACATTTGTTTGTCCACCAGTTTGATTTCCTGTTCTCATATCAAATTCTGTAGAATTATTACCTGTGATTTCTAGATTAAATCTTTCACCATTATCTGCTAGATAATCATCTTTCGTTTCTACAGTAAATGTAGATTCACTAGTTCCTGCTTTAACAACAACAGCTATTGTTGTGTTATGTGTGTATTGTGTATCATTGTCATCTGTTTCTATATTTGTATATCTAACATATACTATTGTATCTTGATTAACAATAATTGGATTTCCAGCAGCATCTACAACTTTTACAGTATAAGTTGCAGTATTTCCTTCCCATACTATATTATCTCCATCAATAATTGTAAAAGCAACTGGTAATGGTTGTTCTATTAATTTATTTTCTAAATCAGGAATAATAGTAGTTTGTTCTTCTGTCCAAGAAGCATCTCTTAAATCACTTACAACGTTTGTAGAATCTCCATCTCTAGAGCTAAATCTAGCAGAAACTCTTCCTTCTTCTGTTGGTTCTTCTTGTCCAGCTTGTGTCTCTTGTTGTGTTGGATCACCTGCAGCTGTTTCCATATCATCACTTACATCATCTGCTGTGTTATTCCATGCATTCTGTACATCATTTTTTGCAAAAGTTACTTCTTCATTTCCAAAAGTTACTTCATTTAAAGAAGCGTCTATCAATTGTTGTTGTGCTTGGTTTAAAACTATTACATCATTTTCTGATAATTCCACTTCTGCTTTTGCAGATGGAGAATTTGAGCTATCGCCAAATACGATTTCATTTTCAGATATTATATCTCCAATACTTAGTTCTCTAATATTTCCAGAAGAATCCTTTGCATAAAATACTCCTCCTTCTAAAGTTTTAACTATTCCTACTTGAGACATAAGCTCTCCTTTGTTAATTTATTAGTAAGATTATATTTTATTTTTTTTGCTTTGTCTATCACCCATTAGGGTGATATTTACATTAAATTCTCTCTTTTTCGAACTTTTTTGCAATAAATAATAACAATATTCCACCCAAAACAATAAGAGCAGTAAGATATAAAGCATAATCATAATTGCCAAACTTTTCAATTAAATATACACTATATAAAGGAGCAATAACTTGTCCTACACCATAAGAAGTAGTTAAAGCACCCATTAAAATCACTGGATTTCCATGAGATAATTGTCCACCTAAATTCATAAAAAGCGCCACTAAACCTATAAAAGTACCACCATACAAAACCCCACTTAATAAATTTAAATAAATATTACTTGTAAATGCCGGAATTAAAATACCAATTGCTTGAAGAAGTAAAGCTATAATAATCATATTTATACTTCCGTAATTATGAGCTAATCTCATCCAAATTATACAAGATGGTATTCCAGCAAGACCAACTAAAGTCCAAGTTAAACTTCCATAACCTTCAAGTCCAGGAAGAGTATTTACAATATCAGGTAAAAATGTTGCTTGAACTACAAATCCTACACCTTCTGTAAAATAAGCCATAATCAATAAAATCACAAAAAAAGTAAAAATAGAAAAATCAAATTTATGTTTTACAACATTTTGTTTAACTTCTTTATCAAAAGATAAAATATACATTGCGTAACTTGCTAAAACTATTGCAAATATTGATAAAACTATCCAAGAATCTTGCCAAGTATATCCCAAACTCAAAACATATCTTGCTATTAAATCTGTTGTTAAAATAGAAAATCCTATACCACTAAAATGAATTCCCATAGCTTTCGTTTTACTTTCCATTTTGAGTTTTGTCATAACAATAGCTGAACCAACTACTAAAGCCATTGCTCCTGCAAATCCACCTAAAACTCTTGAAATCATCCAAAAAGTATCATTTGTGCTAAAACCTAAAACAAAAGTAGTTGCTATTGCTAAAACTATTCCCATTCTATAAAAAAGTACTTTTTGATTTATATCTTTTAAAAATACAGATAAAATCGAACCTGTTAAATATCCTGCAAAATTTAATGAAGCCAAAATACCTACAAATTTAATACTTAAATGATCTTCAAGCATTGGAGGAATAAGACCTGTAAAAGCAAATCTTGCTACTCCAATTCCTATAATAATTGAAAAAATCCCTGCAATTAAAATTGCTAGATTATCGTTCCTATCAAACAATCTACTCATCTTAAAATCCTATCTCTCTCAAATTTTGTTATAATATCACGAATAGTAATCTAGTGTCAAATAATCAATAATGATAGGTGATATAAGGAAAAATGATATGGATTTGAATTTATTAAAAGTTTTTGTAAGTGTTGCAAATAATAAAAGTATTTCTCTTGCATCAAATGAATTAAAATGTACTCAATCAAATGTAACTTCAAGAGTAAAACAATTAGAAAAGATTTTAAACTTAGAACTTTTTCATAGAGTTCCAAAAGGTGTGATTCTCACAAAATCAGGTGAAAAGTTTTATCCTCAAGCAATAGAACTAATACATAAAATGGAAAATTGTATTTCAAGTCTTACGAATGAAAATGAGATAAATTCTTTGAAAATTGGTTCAACTGATTGTAATGCTGTTGTAAGAATCTCTCCTTTTTTATTAAAACTTCATGAAGATTTTCCTCAAATGCAACTTGAACTTTTTACAGGAACTACAAAAAGTGTTACTCAACTTATTTTAGATTATAAAGTTGATATTGCATTTATTAGTGGTGAACCAAAAAATGATTCTTTAATGGTTTTAAAAAAATATGAAGAAGAAATAGCGATACTTGAACCACAAGGAGATAATACTCCAAATGTAACTTTAACTTTTAAAGAAGGCTGTATTTATGATGAATTCTTGAAAGATTATTACAAACAAAAAAATATTTATGTAGAAAAATCTCTATCTTTTGGAAGTTTAGAAACAATTCTTTCTTGTATAAAAGTAGGAATGGGAAAAAGTTTACTTCCTACAAGTATTGTAAAAAAGATGGGTTATGATAAAGATATAAAAATCACTGTTTTACCTAAAAAAGAGGCTTACATACCTACTTGTTTAGTTTGTAGAAAAGATTATATTCCAAAAATTAGTGACTATTTAAAGAATTTGGAATTATAAAATATCCTACTTTACACAAAGATTTAATTCAGGTCTTTCCTTTGAACCCCAATAACACATCGCATCTAAAATAGGAATAAGAGATTTTCCTCTTTGTGTTAAACTATATTCAACTTTTGGAGGAATCATTGGATACTCTTTTCTTGTGATTAATTTATCTGCTTCTAATTCTTTTAATTGGGAGCTTAACATCTTATAAGTGATGCTTCCTATTTTTCTTTGTAGTTCATTGTATCTTATAACTTCATACTCTGATAATAAGTATAAAATTATCATTTTCCATTTTCCAGAGATTAAAGATAAAGTATAACCAAATGGCGTTTCTGTAATATTATTTTCTTCATTTTTTTTCATAGATACTTTCCTAATTGATAGTATATTACACAAAAGTACATACTTACATTTTATTTTATATTTATATATAATCCTATCAAAATTTATAAAAAAAGGCTTTAAAATGAAAAAAATATTGGTAAATTTAGTTCACCCAAATATTGAGAATTCAGTTGTAAATAAAAAACTTATAAATGCAATTAGTAAATTAGAAAATGTAACTATAAACAATTTATATACAAACTATCCAAACTTTAAAATAGATGTAAAAAAAGAGCAAGAGTTATTGTTGAATCATGATGTTATTGTTTTTCAATTTCCAATGTATTGGTTTAGTTCGCCTGCACTTTTAAAAGAGTGGTTTGATTTTGTTCTTGAATATGATTTTGCTTATGGAGCTAATTATAAATTAGAAAATAAAGCTTTTGCTGTTGCTGTTAGTTGTGGAGGAGATGAAAAAGCATTTAGTGAAACAGGAAAAGATAAAAAAAGTGTTGAAGAGTATCTTTTTCCATTCTTTGGCACAGCAAATTATATAAAAATGGATTATAAAAAACCATTTATAACTTATGGAACAGAATATAAACTAAGTGATGAAGTATTAAATAAATATGAAGAAGATTATGTAAAATATATAAAAGAATTATCTAAATAGTAATCAATAAGCGATGAGTATAGGTGTTTTAGTTAAACTTCTGCTGTAAGTTTTATACTCATCGATTATCAATATTTTTGTATGAGTGATTATATCTATTTTTCATTTATTTTTGATTAGTTTTCAAGTTTAATTTAAAAATTTTATCAAATGGTAACACTTTAGTAAGGAATTATATAAAAAAGCCTACTAAAATTGTCAAAATACCTAAAATTGAGAGCCAAACAAAGCTAGAAATTGTTTTATCTTTCCCAAACCAAATTGTATATACGGCTTTTAAAATATTATTACTTCCTGCAGCAATTATTATAGCTGAAGCAATAACTGATGAATCAATAGAATATTTTCCTGTTAATAAAGACAAAATGAAAGGGTCAATATCTGTAAATCCAATAATTATTGATAAAAATTTTAATCCAGTTGAACCATAACTATCTACAACAAAATTTGTAATTAACATAGTAATAATAAATAAAAATGCAAAAATAAATGCCGTTCCTAACTCTAAAGGATTTGAATCTTCAACTTCAATTGTACTTACACCACTTGAAGCCTTTTTATAATATATAAAAGTAATTATTAAACAAATAAAAGACAAAACTAAAAAAGGTACTAATATTGTTTTTACAACTTCAACATTAAAAATATATGAAATTATTATAAGTCTTAAATACATCATCAAAGTTGCAGCAATAACTGAAGCTGTTATTAGATGATTTTTTTCTAAACCTTGTGCTTTTTTTGATAAAACAACAGTTGTTGCAGTTGATGAATAAATACCACCTATAATTCCTGTTAAAAAAATACCTTTTGAAGGGAAAAGATACTTTTGTACAATATATCCTGCATAAGAAATAGCAGAAATTACAACAACAGTAAGCCAAATTTTATATAAAGATATCCCTAAATAAGGAATGATTTTTTCTTCAGGAAGAAGTGGTAAAACAACAGCTGAAAGAAGTATCATTTTACCTAAAGTCTCTATTTCATAAATATTTATTTTCAAATTAAAATTTAATAATCTCTTTTTGGCATTTAATAAAAATATAGTAACCACAAAGATTAATGAACTAAGCCAAAAAGGAAAAAGATTTGTTAAAGGTCCAAAACTATAAACAACAACAGCAACAAGATATAACACGATGCTATTTTTTTCTGCTAAAAGTCTATAATAAAGCATTGAATAAAGTAGTGTAATAGCTAAAAATCCAGCAATATATACTGAAAAATTATTTGGCTCAATTTTATAAAATATAAATCCAATAATTCCTATAAAAGTATAAGTTCTTGTTGTTCCTAAAAATATTTTTGAATCATTGGCATGAAACTTCATTTTATACGCTTTTAATTCCAAACCTATTAAAAAACTAAAAACTGTTGTTAAAATAAAATACGTTAAAAGTAAATTTATATCCATATATTTAGGTTCCTTTCTAAAATCTTAAAATAATACCATTTATTTAATAACTTTTTTTAAAATCAATTATTAAATTTAAATAATTGCAACTATAAATATATATCTTGATAACTTTGCAATAGTAACTAAAATTACAAATTTTTTAAAATCATATTTTAAAATACCAGCAACAAAAGTGATTGGGTCGCCAATTATTGGTAACCATGAAAAAAGAATAGTTATAAATCCATATTTATCAAAGTAGTTTTTACAAATATTTATATATTTCTCTTTTATAAGATTTTTTTCTATTAAATATTCTTCACCTTTTAAACCTAAATAATAATTTACAATAGAACCTAAACTATTTCCTAATGTAGCAAAAAATAGCAATAAATAAATATTGTAACCTTCTTTTATATCATAAATTAATAAAGCTTCACTTCCAAGTGGAAACAAAGTTGCAGATATAAAACTTACGAAAAATAGTGTTAAATAGACCATAAATATACTTCTTTTATAATAGATTAAACATTGCTAAGTTATAATTCGAGCCTTTAAAGAAGAACATTGAGAATATCTTGATATTTTGAATGCTCTTCTTTAGACCCTTTCAAGCATTTCTAAAGACACCGCCCCAGGATGGGAACATAGCAAGGCACCTTTTTTAGTGTTGTGTTTGGGTATCTGGAGAGGAGTACTTTTAGTACTCTTTATATCAAATCACTAAAATCTTCATTTAAAATCAAAAGTTTTTTTTCTTTTTTGTTATAAATAAATCTTTTATCACCATTTTTTATAGATTTAAATATAATATTTTTTATTTCAGCATCTGTTTTATTTGCTCTTTTCATAATAACAAAAAACTCTTTTAAAGGTAAAAAATCACTACTATTAGTTTGATTTTTATTTTCTAATTTTGGTTTATAAATACCTTTCATTTCATTAAAAGCACTTTGAAGTAATTTTATTTCACTATTAAAAACTTCAATAATCCTTTTTTGATTTTTTTCAAGTCTATAAATTTCTGAAATATATTGTTTTTTCATCCATTTTATAGATTTTTTTAGAAGTTCTATTTGTTCATTTTTAACTTCAATTATCTCATTTATATTATTTTGTTGTTTATGATTTTCTGTTTTTTCTTCAAAATTATATTTTTGTGTATCATCAACATAAACATACACTTTTCCATCTTTTTTCAAAGATTTTAGTTGATTTTTTTTTATACGATAGTGTATTCCTTGTAAAGATAAGCCCAAGATTTCAGCTGCTTGTGCTGTTGTAACTAATCTTTCCAAAACTATTTCCTATAACTTTGCGCTATCTATTTCAATAACTGTATGAACATTTCCTCTTGGTTTAAAATCAGCAATTACTTTAAGCCATTTTGGTTCTAATTTAGTATAAAGAGTATCAAATATTTCATTTGCAGAATTTTCATGAGAAATATATCTATTCATAAAAGAGTTAATATAAATTTTTAGTGCTTTTAGCTCTATAACTTTTTTATTTGGAGTATATTGTATTTTTATTGTTGCAAAATCTGGATAACCACTTCTTGGACATTTTGCCATAAATTCTGGTAATTCAATATCTATAATATAATTTTTTGAGTTTTCATTTGGCCAAAAATTTTCTTCATTATTAATATCAAACTCTAATATCTCTTTTTCACCATATTTTATTTCCATCTTACAACCTTATTTTTTGTCTTAAGTGGCTATTTTACCCAAAACTCACTTATAAAGATTACTAAGCTTTATCAGATATAATTGTAAGATAGTTTTAAATGGTTAAGGATTCTAAATGAATGAAAAAATTTATGATATTATAGTTATTGGAGCTGGAAGTGCAGGAATAGCCTGTATTATTGAAGCAAAACTTAAAAATATTGAAAATACTTTGCTTATTGAAAAAACTTCAAATCATTCAGAAACTATTAGAAAATTTTATAAAGATGGTAAAAGAGTAGATAAAGATTGGAAAAATCAAATAACTAATCTAGAAGGAAATATTGATTTTATTGATGGAACAAAAGAATCAACACTTAACTATTTTGATGAATTATTAAATGAATATAATATTTCACCCATTTATGATACTGAAGTTGAAAAAATCATAAAAAATGAAAATACAAATCTTTTTGAAGTTCATACTTTAAATAAAATTTATCAAACAAAATATGCCATTATTTGTATAGGCAAAATGGGAAAACCAAATAAACCTGATTATAAAATTCCAACAAATATAAAAAAATATATCAATTTCAACTTAGATGATTGTACAACAAATGAAAAAATCTTAATTGTTGGTGGAGGAAATAGTGCAGCTGAATATGCCTGTTTTTTATCCGATGAAAAAAATAATGTAACTTTAGCATGTAGAAAACCAGTTTTTACAAGATTAAATTCTATAAATGAAGAATTTGTTATGCAATATCAAAATGATAAAAAATTAACTATAAAAATGAATAAAGAGATAAAAGAATTAGAAGATGAAAATGAAAAAGTAAAAGTTATATACACTGATGAAAGTAGTGAAGTTTTTGATAGAATAATATACGCTATTGGAGGAACTACACCAATTGATTTTCTGAAATCCTGTGGTGTAAAAATAGATAAAAACTCTCATCCTATTTGTGATGAAAATTTCGAATCAACTACAAAAGGTATCTATATTGCAGGTGATATAGCTTCTAAAGGTGAAGGATCTATTGCTATTGCTTTAAATCATGGTTATCATATAATAAATAATATTTCGAATAAAAACGTATAGAAAATTTCTATACGTCTAAGTGTTCAACATCTTTTGCATGAGATTCAATATAATTTCTTCTAGGCTCTACTTCATCACCCATAAATAGAGTAAATGTATCACTAGCTACTTCAGCATCTTCTATTTTAACTCTTAAAAGTCTTCTATTATCAGGAATCATTGTAGTTTCCCATAATTGCTCTGGATTCATCTCTCCAAGACCTTTATATCTTTGAATATAAGCACCTTTTTTAGCTAGAGTTTCAATTTCTTCTAATAATTCTATTAAATCTTTACCTTCAAATACAGATAAATCTCTCTCTTTTAATTTACTAAAAATATAAGTTGCTTCACTAAAATATGGTGATGCAAATAATTCTTCATCAATTATTAATTCTTCTAAACCTTCATTTGTTTGTACAAAAAGTTGAATTCTATCTTCAAGTATTGTTTTAGATAAAATGTTATAACCTTTTTCTTCAATAAAAGTTTTTATATTTTCATATAAATCTTTAAACTCTAAATTTACTAAATCACTATTTTCAATCAAGTGTTTTAAAACTTCAAGTAAAGAGTATCTTTTTCCTAATTGTTCTAACATAGCTCTATATTTTGAAACAATTTTGAATAAATCCAATAAATCGTTATATCCTAAACCTTCAAATTCAAATGATTCTAAACCATTTTCAATTAAAAATGCAGATAATGCATTATTATCTTTTAAATAAATTTCATTTTTACCTTTTTTATATCTATATAAAGGTGGTTGAGCAATATATAAATAACCTTTTTCAATAACTGGTCTTAAAAATCTAAAGAAGAAAGTTAAAAGTAATGTTTGAATATGGCTACCATCAACATCGGCATCCGTCATAATAATGATTTTATGATATCTGATTTTTTCTTCATCAAAATCTTCACCAATACCACAACCAAGTGCAGTAATCATATTTCTAATTTCATCAGATTTTAAAATTTTATCAAGTCTAGATTTTTCAACATTTAAAATCTTACCTTTTAACGGTAAAATTGCTTGGAAAACTCTATCTCTTCCTTGTTTTGCTGAACCTCCAGCAGAATCTCCCTCAACCAGATATAATTCTCTAATTGATGGATCTTTACTTTGACATTCAGCAAGTTTACCTGGAAGTGTTCCAACTGTCATTGCATCTTTTTTTCTAGTTAAATCTCTTGCTTTTTTAGCAGCTTCTCTTCCACGTGCAGCCATTAAAGCTTTTTCCATAATAGCTTTTGCAGCTGTTGGATTTTCTTCAAAATATTTATCTAAAGCATCACCAGTTAATTTTTGAGTAATTGGTTTTACATAAGAACTTCCAAGTTTTCCTTTTGTTTGACCTTCAAATTGAGGTTCTGGAACTCTTACAGAAACAACTGCAATCAAACCTTCTCTTACATCATCACCAGTTATTTTTGTATCTTTTTCTCTTGCAGCAGCGTTTTCATTTAAATATTTAACAATACTTCTTGTAAGTCCTGCTTTAAATCCAGCTTCATGAGTTCCACCATCAATTGTTCTAATATTGTTTACAAAAGATAAAGTTTTTTCTATATAAGTATCATTATACATTAAAGCAATATCAACTTCAACATCTTCAATTTTATCACTAAAATATATTGCTTCACAAACTGCTGTTTCTTTATTTAAATCTTCAACAAATTGTTTAATCCCACCTTCAAAATGATAAATTTCTTTTGTTTTTGTATGTTCATCTTCAAGTGTAATAGAAATAAATGGATTTAAATATGCAACTTCTCTAAATCTTTTTGCAAGAATTGCAAATTCATATTTAGTAACTTCAAAAATAGTGTCATCAGCTAAAAATTCAACAGTTGTTCCAGTTTTTCTTGGACTTTCTCCAATTACTTCTAAAACACCTTGAGGTATTCCTTCTTTAAATTCTTGATAATGAATTTTTCCTTCTCTATAAATAGTTACTTTTAAGTGTTTTGATAAAGCATTTACAACTGAAACCCCAACACCATGAAGTCCACCAGAAACTTTATATGTATCTTTATCAAATTTTCCACCAGCATGAAGTACTGTTAAAACAACAGTTGCTGCACTTATTCCTTCTGTTGGGTGAATTGCAGTTGGAATACCTCTTCCATCATCTTCAACTTTTATCCAACCATCTTTTGTCATTGTAACTTTAATATTTCTACAAAATCCTGCCATTGCTTCATCAATAGAGTTATCTACTACTTCATAAACTAAGTGATGTAAACCATTTATATTAGTATCACCAATATACATACCTGGTCTTTTTCTAACAGCTTCAAGACCTTTTAAAACTTTAATATTACTAGCACCATATTCTTGTTGTGACATAATTTACTTCCTTAATTTATATTATTTTTCTAAAACTATTGGCATTACTATTGTAATGAATTTATCATCTTCTAAATAAAATGGTAAATTTGATTCATTAAATCCAATTTTTACTTTTTCATTATTTGTCATACTTAAAAAGTCTAATAAATATTTAGCATTTACAGCTAAGAAAAATTCACTTGGGATATTTAAATCTATATCAATTTGAGTTTTTGCTTCACTATCTTCATCAAGTGATTCAAAAATTATAGATTTTGAGTTAAATGTAATTTTTATATTTGAGAAAAGCGAAGTTACAAGTTTGATTGATTCAACTAAAACATTTTTTGGCAAAAAGAAATTATGTTTTAAATTTGAAGGAATGATTCTTTCATAATCTGGAAATTTACCATTTATTAATTTTGTAAAAAATTTAGTATGTTGATTTGAAATAACTAAATTTGTATTATCAAAAGAAATTTTTGCTTCATCTAAAAAAAGTTTTTGAATTTCAATAATTGCTTTTTTAGGAATAATTAATTGTGCTTCGTCATTATTTATATTTTCTAAAAAAGATAAAGCTAATCTTCTTGTATCAGTTGAAACAAAATTTATTTTTTGACTTTTTATATCAAGTAATGCACCATTTAATTCAAACTTTGGATTATTGTTATCAATAGCTGGAGTAATTTTTCTAATAGAATTTATAAAGTTTATTGTAGATATTGATAACTCTTTTAGATTTTCAGATTTATTTAATACAGGAAATTCATTTGCATCATAAGTTGGTAATTTAAATGTTGATTTATTTTGTTTAATAACTAAGTTGTTATTTATAGCTTCTAAAATAATATCTTCATTTTTTAATCTTTTGATTATTCCTAATAAATTAGAACCATTTACTGTTGTTTTCCCATCTACTGTATTTGTAAGATTATCTATAAAAGATTCTAATCCTATTTCATAATCAGTAGCTTTTATAATTAAGTTAGAGTTATTAATTTCTAAATATATATGTGATGTAATTGCACTAGAATCTTTTTTTTCTAAAAAAGGTTGCATTGATGCTATTACATTTTCAAGAATATTTTTTGTGATTACAAACTTCATTTTTTCTCCTATATTTTATATTTAAATTAGTAAAAGCAGTAGTCTATGTGAAAAGATGAAAATACATTCTTAGAGTCTATAAAATGGGTATTTAACCAAGTGATTAAAAACTCTTTTATATTCACATCTTTTCACACAAAGCATTAAAACTTTTTTACTACTCCCTACTATTGATGATTTTATTTTTTAAATTTTCAATGATTAATTTGAAATTTTCATCTTTTTCAATTAACTCATTTGCTTTTTTAATATTGTGCGAAATTGCACTATGATCTTTCATACCTAAAAACTTTGCAATATCAGGCATAGAGTTGTGAGTTAACTCTCTTACTAGATAAATTACAATTCTTCTTGCATTTGCAACTGTTGCTGTTCTTTTTTTAGACTTAATATCACTTGGTTTGATATTTAGCTGATTTGCAACAATATTTATGATATCTGGAAGTTTTACATTCTCTTTTGTTTCTTTAATCTGTTCTTTTAATAAACCTTGAACCATTGGAAGAGTAATTTCTTGATTTAATAAAGATGCACTTGCATTAATTCTGATCAAAACACCTTCAATCTCTCTAATTGAATTATCAAGGTTTGTAGCAATAAAATTGATTATTTCTCTACTTAAACAAATACCATTTAATTCTGATTTTTTTTCAATAATAGCTATTTTTGTCTCAAGTCCAGGAATTTGTACATCAGCTGTTAATCCCCATTCAAATCTTGATTTTAATCTATCAACAAGTCCAGCTATTTGTGATGGCAGTCTATCACTTGTCATTACAATTTGTTTTTTTGCATTATGAAGTTCGTTGAAAGTGTGAAAAAATTCTTCTTGAGTTTGTTCTTTTCCACTTAAAAATTGAATATCATCTATTAGTAAAACATCACATTTTCTATATTTATTTCTAAAATGTTCCATATTTTTATTTTTAATTGAAAAAGTAAAATCATTCATAAACTGTTCAATAGTTACATAAATAACAGTATTTCCTTTTTCAATAGCATGATTTCCAACAGCTTGTAAAAGGTGAGTTTTTCCAAGTCCCGTTCCACCATAAATAAATAAAGGATTGTATTGAACACCTGGTTTATTTGCTACGGCAAGTGAGGCATTATAAGCCATTTGGTTTGATGGTCCTACAACGAATGAATCGAATGTATAAGATGGATTTAGTATTGTACTTTCTGTTGATTCATTTTGTATTTGTTCTTTTAAAATCTCTTTTTTAGATTTTTTTTCATTTGATAGTTTTATTTCAATAGTTGGCTTTGAACCATCGTAAATTTCGAAACAATGCTGTATTAAGTTTGTAAATTTACTTTTTATCCAAGAAGCTATATATTTATTATTTACTTCGAAAATGGCAATTTTATTATCTGATGATACTTTTTTATAAACTAATTGTTTTAAGTATCTTTCGTAATCGATTTGATTTGCTTCTTTTTGAATAATTGTTAAAAACTCTTTAGTTGTCATTTATTTGTAAACTCTTTATTTAATCGTAATTGTAGATATTATATCGAAATTTTTTATAAAAGAACTTCAATGAAATACAAATAGTAAAATTTATCTAAATCTAAGAGTTGTACACGTAGTGAATAAACTGTGAATAATTTTTTTCTTTTAGATAAAATATTTTTATACAAATACGATATAATCGAATTTTAAATTATGTGAATAAAAATTATTAATAAAGAGTGAAAAGTTGAAAATATTAGGAATAGACCCAGGAACTAGAAATTGTGGATATGCGATTGTTGAAAAAAATGGAAGAGATTTAAAACTTATTGAAGCAGGTCTAATCAAAATAAAAACAAAAATTTTACAAGAGCAAATTGTAGAGATGACAGAAGGCTTAGATTTACTTTTTAAAAACCATAAAATAGATCAAGTTTCTATAGAAGATATGTTTTATGCTTTTAATCCAAAAACGGTTATAAAACTAGCTCAATTTAGAGGAGCAATTAGTTTGAAGATTTTACAAGAGTTTGGAAATTTTAGTGAATATACTCCACTTCAAGTAAAACAAGCAGTTACAGGAAATGGAAAAGCAACAAAAGAACAAGTTGCTTTTATGGTAAAAAGACTTTTAAATGTGAAAAAAGAGATAAAGCCACTTGATATTACTGATGCAATCGCAATTGCATTAACTCACGCTCAAAGATTGTAATTAAACTTTAGATATAATCAAAACTTTAAAAAATTAGGATGATTTTAATGACAAAAATAGGAATATTAGCTTCATATAATGGTAGTGGATTTGAGACTATTCAAAAGGCTATTGAAAATAAAATACTTGATGCAAAAGTTGTAGTTGTTATTACAAATAATACAAATGCAGGAGTTTTAGAAAAAGCAGAATCTTACAATATTCCATATTTTATAATAAATGATAAAAGATATCCTGAACAAGATATTGATGACAAAATCACAAGATTACTTTTAGAGTTTGGTTGTGATTATATATTTTTATCAGGATATATGAAAAAAATAGAATCAAAACTTTTAAAAGCATATCCTAACAAGATAATAAATACTCATCCCGCAATTTTACCTTCAATTTATGGAGGAGTTGGAATGTATGGAAGATTTGTTCATGAAGCAGTTATTAAAAATGGTGAAAAAGAATCTGGAGTTACAATACATTTTGTAAATGAGGTTTATGATGAAGGTGAAAAGATTTTAGTAAAAAAACTAAAATTAGAAGAAAATGAAACAGTTGACACTCTTGAAGAAAAAATAAAAAACTTAGAAAAAGAGGCAATTGTAGAAGCATTTGAAAAACTATTAGCTTAAAAGCTAATAGTTTTTTTATTTAAAAGTAGCAGCTAAATCTTCAGTTGTTTTGATATATTTTACATCAGTAATTTTTGAATTATCTAAAGTAATAATAGTAATTTTGTCTTTTTCTACAGGAAATAAAACTTTATTTTCTTCATCAATCAATAAAATTGGAAAAGAATAATTTTTCATTTTTGGTAATGCAATAAATTTTGTAATTAAACTAGGCATACCAGTAATATCTGCAACATAAACTATATGATTAGTTGTTAAAAAATCATTTCCTTTAGAATTTAAAAATTCTTTAATAGTATTACTTTCATCTTTTGTTGCACTAAAAATGATAGTTTTTACATTTGAGTCAAGAGTATGTTCTTTTTCAAATTGATCTTTGATTTTTAGTTCTGGAACAGAGTTATTAACAGTCAAAGGGTTAGCAAATGCAACAACACCTAAAAAAATTGTAAGTAGCAATTTTTTAATCATAAATTTTTTCCTTTAATTAAAAATATCAAAAGTTTATCTATAAAAAGTAAATGAAAAGTTAATTTTCTTTTGATAAAGTTGGAAGATGCCATTTTCTATAATAAGCAACAATTCTCAACGCTACACCCAAAATAAAAACTATTGATAAAGTAAATAAGTTTCTTATTTCTAAAAGTTCTAAAATATAAACAGCAATACCTACAATCAATGCTACACTTGCATAAAATTCTGAAACTAATATAAATGGAACTTTATTGATTAAAATGTCTCTTATCGTTCCACCACCAACAGCAGTTATAAAAGCAAGAATTAATACACTTAAAAAATTAAAACCACTATTTATTGCAATAATTGCTCCAGCAATAGAAAAAGATACCAAACCAATAGCATCAGAAATAACAAATGCCCATTTTCCTTCTAAGTCATCGATTTTATGAAGTTTGAATAACATAGCTATTAAAACTGTCGAAATAACTAAAATTAAAGGAAGATTTGAAGTAAAAACATAAGGTGTTCTATCTGCAAGAACATCTCTTATCATACCACCACCAAAAGCAGTTAAAAAAGCAGCAATAAAAACTCCCAAAATATCAAGTTTATTATAGACTCCCATTAGAAATCCACTAAGAGCAAAGCAAATAATTCCTATAATATCTGCAATCTCAAATGCACTCATAAAAGTTCTTTCATAGCAAGTGCAGTTTGTCTAATCTCCCATTGTGCGTGTGAATCATCTCTTAATCTAAAATAGTTTGCAAGTTGAGTTGGTTGAAAAGCTCCCCAAATTTGTGAATAACCAGCTTGTGGGATTATTCTTCTAGCTTCTTGAGGTTTAACACCATTTTCTAGTAGTTCAAAATATAACTCTTCACTTTGTTTTATCAAAGCTTCAACTTTTGGATTATTTTGTAGTTTTTCACTAATATAAAACTCAAAAGGAACTCTTTTTCCACTTACATATCTTCTACTTAATTCTTGCCAGTTTACTCTATGTCTTACCATTTGACTTCGTGTTGGAAAATCAACTTTATATAAAAATACTTTGAAGTATTGTTTTATAATTTCACACTCAATTTCTGTATTGTAGATAGTTCTAATATCAAAACTATAGGCATTTTCATTGTTTTCAAAATCATAAACCAAAGCTCTATAATTTGTAAGAAGATATTTTCCATCACAAATAAGTTCACCAAATTTTTTTACATTTGAGTATTCTAAAGCTAATATCTCTTTATGTTTTTCATTTGTTGGGTCAAGTAATACTGGTACAAACTCAAAACTTGAACTTGGAAGTCCTTTACTTTCAGCTGCAAGTCTATTGTATAATGATTCACTTCCTAAAGCATTTGGATTTTGATAACAAATTGAAGCAACTTGAGTAATAGCTAAGATTCTATTTTCTTCATTTAAGTTTGCTTTTGAAAAATCCCAATTTTCCACAAATGCAATATTATCTCCAAAAATATTCTCTTTTTTATTTATCAATTGAATCATTTTATACCCTTTTTCTTAATTGCGTGAATTATACAAAAAAAACTATTTGAATTCATTAAGTATGAAGTTATAAATATTAGTTTTGATATTATATTAAAATTATTTTATCATTGAGTTGGTACAAAAATGAGTATAAAAAGAATCCTGAAAATTAGTTTTGCAATGATGTTATTTATAGTTTTTATAATAGGATTTATAAATACAATAATTATTTATCAAATTAGAGAGAATGATTCTACAAAAGAATTGATTGCTAACTTAGTATCAATGCAAGAAAATATGAATGAATTACTAAAAGATGTGACTAATATAAATTCATTAAAAGAATTAGAACTAAAAAAAGAAAAGTTTTTAAAATATGAACTTGAATTCGAAGCAATTGAAAAAAATTTTGAAGCAAAAGATGAAAATGATTTTGTGGATATTTTTATCTCAGATATTCATAAAAATGAACTTATTTCAACAAAATTGAATTTCTTATATGAAAATGAAAAAGAAATAGAAGATGCCTTTTATATTATTTATGATTTAGAAAATAAAAAGTTAGATTTAAAAGAAAATATTGAAAACCAAATTATAAAAGAACTCGATATAAAAATTGAAGAATTGAAAAATAAAATTTATAATGTAATTAATCAAAATAAAGTTTATAGTTCTGATATTGAAAAAAAGATAGCACAATTATCCGCTGATTTTATTAATTATACATATTTTAGTATTTTATTTTTACTTTTAATAATTGGTTCTTTTATAATAATTTTAGGTTATAAAGTTTACAAAAATATAGGTTTATCTGTTGATGAAATTGAGACAAAAGTACAAGAAGGTTTAGAAGAGATAAGAAATCTAAATCATGAAATAGAAAATACTCAAAAAGAAGTAGTTTTTACTATGGGTGCAATTGGAGAAAGTAGAAGTAAAGAGACAGGAAATCACGTAAAAAGAGTTGCAGAATATTCAAAGCTTTTAGCACTTTATTATGGTTTAAATGAAAAAGAAGCAGAGATGCTAAAACAAGCAAGTCCGATGCACGATATAGGAAAAGTTGCAATTCCTGATGCAATTTTAAATAAACCTGGTCGTTTTGATGAAGATGAGAGAGAAATTATGAATACTCATGCAGCTTTAGGTTATGAAATGTTAAAACATTCAAATAGACCTTTACTAAAAATGGCTGCAATTGTAGCAAATGAACACCATGAAAAATGGGATGGAAGTGGATATCCAAAAGGGTTAAAAGGTGAAAATATTCATATTTATGGAAGAATAACTGCACTTGCTGATGTTTTCGATGCTTTAGGAAGCCATAGAGTTTATAAACAAGCTTGGGATGATGGAAAAATTTTTAATCTTTTCAAAGAAGAGAGAGGAAAACATTTTGATCCAAAACTTGTGGATATTTTCTTTGAACATTTAGATGAGTTTTTAAAAATTAGAGAAACTTTTAAAGATAAGTTTTAAAAAGATTTATTATGACTTATATTGTTCCAAACTATTTTATAGAAAAAAATGATAGTAGAATTATTGATTTAGAAGAGATTTATTGCGTAAATTATATTACAAAATATCGAGAAGATTTTTTATCCATTAGAAATACAATGCACGCAGTTATGATTCCTTTAATTGGTCAAAAAGTTATAACTACAAAGGAAGAAAAATTAGATATTAACTCTTCAAATATCTGTTTTTTGTATCAAAACAACTATTTTTTAAGTAAAAGAGTAAATGAAAATCTAAAATACAAATCAATAGTTTTGTTTTTTAGTGATAAGTTTGTATTGGATTTTATAAAAAAATATAAAATAAAGATTGATAAAAAATCTGAAATAGAACTTTTTAATTTTGATTATTCAAAGTTTGAAGAGTTAAAAATAGCTATAAAATCTTTTGAAAACTATTTGGAAAAGGATTTTTCTAAAGAGCTTTTAAAACTAAAAATAGAAGAGTTATTTCTTTTAGTTTTACAAAAAGATGAAAAGAGTTTGATACAGTTTTTCAATAAAATTTTAAATACTACAAAAGATAGAATCAGATATATTTTAGAATCAAATCTTGATTTTGTAAATAGTTTTGAAGATATCTGTTTTTTGACTAGACAAACTCCTTCAAAAATTAGAAAATATTTTAAAGATGAATTTAACACAACGCCAAAACTTTGGATAAATGAAAAAAGATTGGAAAAAGCAACTTTGTTATTGAAAACAACAGATGAAACAATCTCTCAAATTGCAACTTCATGTGGATATTCAAGTGTATCTTGGTTTATTTTAGAGTTTAAAAAAAGATATAACTTAACACCAAAAGATTACAGATATAAAATATAACTTTTCTTATACTTTTAATTTTTTAAAAAATATAAAATCTTCTAAAATAAAAAGGAATTTTATATGAATGAAAATAGTTGGAATGCAGATGATTATTCACAAAAAGCAAGTTTTGTTTCAAATTTGGCTTTTTCTTTAGTTAATATTTTAGATGTGAAAAAAGATGAAAAGATTTTGGACTTAGGTTGTGGTGAGGGAACTTTAGCAATAAAAATACAAAATCAAGGTGCAAATGTAATTGGAATTGATTTAAGCGAAGAGATGGTTTTAAAAGCAAAAGAAAAAGGTATAGAAACTTTTGTTATGAGTGTTACGGATTTAAAATTTGAAGATGTGAGTTTTGATAAAGTTTTTTCAAATGCTGTATTACATTGGGTTAAAGATTTGGATAAAAGTGCAAAAGAAATAGCTAGAGTTTTGAAAAAAGATGGAAAGTTTGTAGCTGAATTTGGTGGTTATGGAAATATAAAATTTTTATGCGAAGCGATGGATGAAGTTTTTTTAACGCATAAAGATTTTGGAGAGTTTAATAATCCTTGGAATTTTATAAGTGATATCGAATATAAAAAAATATTAGAAAAAAATGCTTTTGAAGTTGAATCAATAGAGTTGATAGATAGACCAACAAAAATTGAAGATATAAAAGTTTGGTTGGATATTTTTGCAAATGGAATCACTAAAGATTTAACAACAAAACAAAAAGAGATTTTTAAAGAAGAGGTTGAAAAGATTTTAAAAAATAAAATCTACTCAGAAGAGTTTGGTTGGCTTGCTGATTATGTAAGATTAAGAGTTGTTGCAAATAAATTATAAAACAATTTTAAAAATATTATAGTCATTTTCATAAGAGTAAAGTAGCTGAAAATTGTGTCTATCAAGGATTTTTTTTACGATACTAAGTCCTAATCCAAAGCCATCTCTTTGAGATAGTTCTTGTGTAAAAGGTTTTAGATAGTATTCAAACTCTTTTGAGAGTTGTTTCCCTTTATTTGAAATAGAGATTTGATTTTTATCTACTTTTATGATTATTGGAAATGAAATAGCATATTTTAAAGCGTTATCAATCAAATTTTTGAAAGCTATTGAAAGATAATATAAATCGGCATTTATTTTAAAATCTTCATTTATATCTATTTGGATTTTTGATTCATCTTCTAAATAGAGTTTTCCTAAAGATTCTAAAACTAAAGTTTCTGCACTAAATGTTGATATATTTAATTTTGCAAGATTTAGTTTTTCAAGTTCTATTAGTTCATTTGTTAAACTTTCTAAATCTGAAAAAATCTTTTTTAGTAACTCTTTTTGTGAAAAATCATCTATTTTTTCAATCGCAAATTTTCCTTTTGCTATTGGAGTTCGTAGTTCATGTCCTATATCTCTTAAAAGTTCTTCTCTTGTTTTTATAGAGTTTTCAAGTGAACTTGCCATACTATTAAAAGTTTTTGCTAAAGTTCCTATTTCATCTTTTGAGTTTATATTTATTCTTGTTGATAAATCACCATTTGCAAAATTTTTTATCTCTTTTGTTATTGTTTTTAAAGGAGAAAGGAGTTTTAAAAGATATAAAAAAATTAGAAAAAGTGCAAAAATATCTAAAAATACAAGGAAATTTAAAATTATTTTATCGTTGAGGTTTTGTTCATCTGGTGTTTTTAAGATATATTCTTCATCTAAATAGTTTATTTTTATAATAAATTCATCTTCAAAATGTTTTTTCAAAATAGTAATATTTCCAAAAGTATAATTTTGTTCATAAATAATCTTTGCATCGGAAATTTTAAAATCTTTCATTATTTTTAGATTGTTTTTATGAAATAGGTAATTTATATGGTTTTTATTTTCAATATTTCTAAAAACTTCTTCTATTACTTTTAAATATTTGTCTTTTATTAGATTGTCCATTCTTTTAGAATTTATATTATCAACCCATAAACCAATGATTGTCATTAGAATTAGACTTATTATGAATAAAAAAGAAATTTTTTTAAAAATTGACATTTTAACCTACAAACTTATAACCAATACCCCAAACGGATTTTATATATTTAGGGTTTTTAGAATCATCACCAATTTTAAATCTAATATTTGATATATGCATATCAATAGTTCTATTTTTTGTATTTATATCTAAAGAGCTTGCATTTAGAATTTGCTCTCTTGAAGAGATTTTATTTTGATTTTCAACTAAAAATAGAAAAATCTCAAACTCAATTTTTGTTAAATCTACTGGATAATTATCTACTAAAACTGTACGATTTTCTTTATCAATGATAAAATTACCAATATTTATTGTTTTATTAAAATCTTTTTTTAAAATATGTTCTATTCGTAAAACTAGCTCTCTTGGTTCATAAGGTTTTGCTAAATAATCATCTGCTCCAAGTTCAAATCCATGGATTTTATTTCCAATATCTCCTCGTGCACTTGAGATAACAATAGGAATATCTTTTATCTGTTTTAATTTCTTAAATAAATCAAATCCATCCATTTCAGGAAGCATCAAATCAAGAATGATTATAGAGTAGTTATTATCTATTTTAAAATGTTCTAATACATCTTTTGGTTGGTCAAATGCAACACAATCAAAGTCGTATTCTTTTAGATATTCAACTATTAGTTTTTGCATATCTTTATCATCTTCAATTAATAAAACTCTTTTATTCAATTTCCCATTCCTCTAAATAATCTGCAAACTCTTCTCTTTGTTTTTTATTTAAAACTTCATGTATTTTTTTTATTCGTTTTACTTCAAGTTTTGTAGCTTTAGTTTTTAAATCCATAACTATTTTATAATATAACTCTTCATTAAAATTATCAGATTCAATTATATCTTCTAAAATATCTTCTTGTTCATCTTTATATTCATAAAACTCTTTATAATCTTTTTTTAAATCAAGTAAAGCTTTTTTTATAACCTTTACTTGATCTTCATTTAAATCTAAATAGTCTAAATCTTTGTATGAATACTTATGCTTATTATCTGCATTTAAAATTAAAACAAAACTAATTAAAAGTAGAAATATCTTTAATATTTTCATATTATTAATCCTTTTTCAATATCACTATGACAAGCTTTACAGTTTGCTTTACTTTTAACTTGTGGATTTTCAAAAACTTTTTCTGGAATCTTTTTATGTTTTTTCTTCCAGTAACTCGTTTGGCTTAGAGCTATTATATCTTGATTATTAATTGAATTCAAAAAATTCCAACTTGCTTTATAAGAAGAGTTTTCTGCACTATTTTTTATCAAAAAATCTAAAATATTTTTATTTGTTTGCACATCAAGAGAAGCATCATCTCCAAAATGATTCTCTAAATCTGCCATAATTAGTTCCCATGATTTTTTAGGTAAAAGATTTGGTGGGATAAAGAGTATGGCAACTTCCACACTCGGTTACAAAAACTTCATTTTGTACTTTGTAATCTATTGGTTCAAATTTTGAAGCAATAAATATATTTTTTGGTTCTATTAAATTAAATACCAAAAATCCAATAAAAAGTATAAACATAAAAAGAGCAAATATCTTTTGGAAAATATTTAATTTTATATTTTCACTCTCATTTGTCATTTTATAACCTGTAACAATTGAGTTTAAAGTTTGATGTTTTTTATGTAAAAATCTATCTAATATTACACCACTTATATGAGCAACAATCAGTGCTATAAGAATATTTGCTAAAATTTCGTGAATCTCTTTGAATAGTTTCATATTTTTGAAATAAGAGTCATTTAAAAAAGCTAAAATACCTTTTCCTTCTTGTATCCCAAAAGCTAAAATACCAGTAACAATTACTAAAAAAGTTACTATTAACATAGCTATCATTACATAAGATGCTAAAGGATTATGACCAATATATTTTTGGTTTTCTTCAAAAATATTATTTAAAAACTCTTTTATATTCTTTTTGCCTCTTGGAAAGTCTTTAAATTTTGAATATTTAGGTCCAAAAAATCCCCAAAACAATCTAAAAGCTAAAAGAATTAATATAGCATAACCAGCAACCGCATGATAATTTAATAATTTATCATCATCAGTTAAAAATGCTAATAGTATAAAAACTGCAAACAAAGAGTGGAAAACTCTTGTTGGCAATGACCAGATATATGATTTCTCCACAATTTCCTCCTACTTTTTATCCCATTTCCCATAATTTGGGATATCTACATCTTCATCACTAAAAACACCTTTTTGTGCATTTTTATGACAAGCAGTACAGTTAAATAATCCTTTTACTTCTTTTTGTGAGATTAAATCTTTTCTGATTTCTTTATGTTTTCTTTTTATATAAGGCATAGTTGAAATAGCATCTGGAATTTCATTTGGTGCTAAACTCTCAACTATTTTTTTACTTCTTTTGAAATTCATATTTTTTTCAGCACTATTATCATTTAAATATTTTGATAAAGTCCTGAAAGTTTCTTCATCAACTGAAGCATCATCACCAAAATGATTACTTAGATTTTCCATCATTTTATTCCATGCGTTACTTGGTAAAAGCCCAGCTGGATATGCAAAATGGCAACTTCCACACTCTTTTTTGTAAACTTCATTATTTACAGGTGCTACGCTTATTTTCAAATTTTCAGCGTATAAACAACAACTAATGATACTTAAAAAAATTAACTTTTTCATATTTTCCTCTTTATTTATTTATGATATATGTTATAACATCACCTTTTTGAATAGCTGTTCCTTCTTTGTTATAAACATCATTGAAATTTCTTTTTAACCATTTTTCAATTTCATTGATATCGGTTAATCTTTTTTGATTTGTTTTTGGTGAAAGTGGTTCTATAGTTTTACCTGTAAAGAAATTTTCATGTGATTTCGTCAAATCGGTACCGTGACATGATGTACATGAAATCTCTTTACCTTTTTTTCCTATATGTTTTGAAGTGAAAATTTCTTCACCTCTTTTTGCATCAAAATTTTTAAAGTTTGGATCTTCTTTTAAAGCTTCTTGTTTTAAAGAGTTCAAATATTCATCAATAGTCGAACTAAAACTAAAGCTTATCAGTAAAGCAGCAAAAATTAGAATTTTCATAAAATACTCCTAAATATTTTTATATTTAGAAGTTTAGAATAATAGTTTAAAGTTTTATTCTGAATTTACTTGACAATTTCTTGACAATATATATTTAGATTGTGGTTGATTTTTTAAATTTTGTTTTGTCTAAAAATGAAATGAATTTTACGATGAGTAAAATAATGAGCCAAGCTGAAATCATAGTTACTAAAGTATGGCTTAAAAAATGGTGACCAATTAACATTTTATAACCACCAGTTAGAACACCAATACTTACTCCAATACTTAAGGCAATATTTCTATTTCTTTTTGCTTTAAATAAAAAATATATAGCCATTAAAGAAAATCCTATTGTAGCATGACCAGCAGGATAACATTTTAATATTTTAGGTGGAGTATTATCTTTTGGATATGAACTAAAAAGTTTAACTTCAGGATATTTACCACCATAATCAATGACATTAAAAGGACAAGGCATATTTGTAACACTTTTTAACCCAGCTAAAGATGGAACAAACATCATAGATAATAAAAGAATAAGTAAACCTTTTTTATAAGTATGTAATATATTAAATCTTTTGAAAAAAGATAAAATAGTTAGAATCAGAACTAAAACAGAAAAAATCTTAAATAATTTTTTAAAGCCATCATAAAAAATAAATTTTAAAACTTTGTCATCTCCTGATACTAGCCAAAGTTTATTTTCAAAATTATAAAAATGATTTTGAACAAACATATCAATATTTGAAAAATCAAAAAGTAAAATCACAGCTATTAATAAAATAGCTGTGATTATTATTTGTTTATTGAGGTTTTCTTGCGTCATTTAAAATATCCATATCTTTTTTATAAATTTTTGTTTCAACTTCAAATAGCCCTAAAAGAGTATGAAATAGATTATCTTGAGAGAAATTTTTATCTTTATATGAAATTAATTTATTTATATCATAATCTTTAGACATTTCTCCATCACCTAACCAAATAAATGATGCTACATTTATTTGCTCTTTTGGAGCTATTGCATAAGGCATACCATGTAAATATATACCATTTTCTCCTAAACTTTCACCATGATCACTTATGTAAACAAGTGCAGTTTTTTTTGTTTTAGAATAAGGTTTTAAAAAGTTTATTGCTTTTGATAAAAAATAATCTGTATATAAAACAGCATTATCATAAGCATTTCCTATCTCTTCTTGAGTACATTCTTCTAGTTGATTTGTTTTACAAACGGGAGTGAATTTTTCAAACTCTTTTGGATATCTTTTATAGTAAGCTGGTCCATGATTTCCCATTTGATGAAGTACTATTAAAATATCTCTATCTTTATTTTTTTCAATATAATTTTCAAGTCCAACAAGCATACCTTCATCTCTACACTCTTCTTCATTACAGATTGTATTCGTAGTAGGTGTTTTAAAATCTTCATAATCAACTCTTAAAGCAACACCTTTTGAATCTGAATTATTATCTCTCCATAATACCGCAATATCTTTTGTATCATTTAAAACATCTAAAACATTTTCAGTTGAAATACCTTTTTTATAACTATAATTATCTTTTCCAAAAATTGAGAACATACAAGGAATTGAATGTGCAGTTGAAGTTCCACAAGAGTACATATTTGGAAAATTTATAATCTTTTCTTGTTTTAAAAGAGGATTTGTCTCTTTTTCATAACCATTCATAGAAAATCTATCGGCTCTTGCTGTTTCTCCAACTACTAAAATAATTAGTTCTTTTTGTTCTTCTATTGGTTCTACTATTTTTGAATCTTTTCCAATCTCTTCAAGAGTTGTTGGAGCTACATCCATAGACTTATTTATATAATTTCCTATACTATACATCCAAAATATTGGATTTATATTATATCTTAGAGGTTTATGTTCTCTAAAAAATGAAGTATAAAATTTACTAAAACTAAAGATTATTACTAAAATTAAAACTAAAGATAAAAGTATAGTTTTTAGTTTTGAAAATAGTTCACCTTTAAAAGACTTATATTTGATTTCTGTTTTATATATAAAATATGCTGGAAGGATTGCTAAAAAGATTACATATAAAACAAGTTTGAAACTAAATAAATCTTTAGATTCATTTAGATTTGTTTGTAAACTATTTCGAATCATTTCTGTATCAATAACAACACCATAACTATCCATAAAATAAGCAGTAAATGCCGAGATTACAAATAGAGTAATCAAAATAGGTTTAGTTGTATATTTTGAACTAAAAATTGTAAAAATAAGAGTTAACAAACTTACCAATAAAATTGCTGTTGATAAAATATAAATTATATTTAGTCCATGAAAACCATAAGTATTTATAGTATTCTTGAAAAACGAAAAATTATAAAAAAGAGTAAAAAAGATAGAACTAAATAATATTAGTTTTTGTTGAGATAAATGCTTCAAAAATTGCCTTTGCGTTTAATATTTACGAATTTTAAGTTTTAATAATTAATAAATAATTAATAAATAATAAATAAATTTCTGAATTTAATTAACAAATTTTAAACTATTATTACTTTATTTCTTCCAGCAGCTTTTGCATCATAAACAGCTTCATCTGCTCTTTTTATAGTTTTAAGAATATCTTCATTCTCTTCATATATTGTTCCTCCAATAGAACAAGTTTTTTTACCAATTTTTGGAAAATTATATTGTTCAATTGCTTTTCTTAGATTTTCAAGTATTTTAGGAAGAGCATTTTCTGAATTTAATTGTAAAATTAAAATAAATTCTTCTCCTCCCCAACGAATAAGAATATCATTTTTTCTAGATGAGTTATTTATTACTTCTACGAATTGAACTAAAACTTCATCTCCAACATCATGACCATAAGTATCATTTACTAATTTAAAATGATCAATATCTAACATTGCAACAGCAAGTTTAGAATGATTTGTATTATAGTCATGAATTAATCTTTTGTAGTTTTTATCAAAAAATTCTCTATTGTAAGCATTTGTTAGTTTATCTCTGATGATTTTTTCTTCCAATGATATATTTTTCAAAATAGTTTGAGAAATATCAGTAAAACTAACTATCATTGTTTCATCATCAAAACTATTTACTGAAACAGAAAATGCATGTTCTTTAAAATCTTGACCAATCATTGAAACAATTCTTTTTGATTCTTCAACAGTTTTAATCTCTTTTAACCAACTATTATCTTTTTTATAAAAGAATTTATCTTTTTCTAAAAAGAATTCACATATACATTTATGATATTTTCTAAAATTTTCAAGGTTTTCAAAACCTAAAAAATCAAAAAACTTTTGATTTGCAAATTTTATATATTCGCCATCAGTTAGTATTACTATATTTTGTTGAGATTCAATTAGTCTTTCAAGATTTTTATAAGACTCTTCTAATTTCTTTTGTACGATTCTTTCATTTGTAACATCTCTTGCTGAAAAGTATATAAATTCTTGTCCATCAAGTTTTATTTTTACAAGACTTATAGCTGCATCATAAAATGAACCATCTTTTCTTTTATGAACTCTTTCTAAAAAAGTTGTATCATATTTTATAGTAGAAACAATCTCTTGATATTGTTCAATTGTTTTTAAATCTCTATCTAAATCTAAAACAGTAAGATTTTCCATCTCTTCATTTGAATAACCTAGATATTTTTGTGCTTGTTTACTATATTCTAAAAGTTTACCAGTATTTATATCAATTACAAAAATAGCATCTGAAGATAAGTTGATAAATGTTTCAAATTTTATTTTTTCTTTTAAAATTTCATTTTTTAATTCTTGTTCTTTTGTAATATCTTTTATTATTGAAAAAAGAATAGTTCCATCTTCTGTTTCTATAGGTGAAGAGTGAACTTCAACCATTTTAATACTTCCACTTTTTAATCTATGAAAAAATATAAAAGAATTTTTTATATGACTTTTTGCTTCTAGTTGTTTTTCTTCTATATTTTGATGAGCTAAAATATTTATTTTAGAGATATCCATTCCTTTTAATTCATCGATAGAATAACCATAAAACCTAACTGCACTTTCATTTGCATCAATTATTTTTTGATTATTAGGATTTATTAAAAGCATTACTGAAGAGTGAGTTTTAAACATATTTTCAAATCTATTTTTTACGATTTCCATCTCTTCAATTAATATTTTTTCTTTAGTTATATCAATATGAGTTCCCATCATTATTATAGGTTCATTTTTTTCATTCCAAGATATTACTTTTCCTCTAGCTTCTATCCAAATCCAAGAACCATTTTTATGCTTCATTCTCATTTCACAGTCATAATAATCAAGTTCTTTATTGAAGTGTTTTCGTAAAAGCTGTTTACTTTTTTCTAAATCATCTGGTTGTACAAATCTCATCCAAGTATTTATAGTTGTAGGCGAAATCTCATCTAAAGTATAACCAATCATTTTTGCCCATTTTTCATTTAATATTACTTCATTTGTTTGGACATTCCATTCCCATGTACCTGCATTTGTTCCTGTTATAATATTCGCTAATCTATTTCTCTCTTTTCTTAGAGATTCTTCTTTTTCTTTTAAGTTAGTTTGATCAAATATATAACCTACTATTCTAACAACATTATTTTCACTATCTCTTATTAAATTTGTATAGTCGTAAAAATATTTGTATGTGCCATCTTTTAATCGAATTCTGTAAGATTGTTCGTAAGTAGTTATTCCATTCTCTATGAAACCATAAACTTCATTTTGAACTCTATTTATGTCATCAGGATGTATTAAATCTATATAATTAAAGTTAGGTGATAAAATTTCTGCTCTTTTATACCCCAAAATATTTTCACAATTGTGTGAAATGTATTTCATTGGCCAATTATTTTCAAATAACCATTCGATGGTTATAACTGGACCAGATGAAAATAAATCTCTATTCTTTTTCAATTCATTAATTGCAATTTGCTCTTTTTCATAACTTCTTTTAAGAAGTAAAAATATAAAAATAGAAATTACAATAAATAATATTAGTAAAATTGTAACTATTGTTAAATTCTTTTTCCATTGAGCTAAATACTCTTGTTCTGATAGAGCAACTTGTACATAAAATGGATATTTATCCATTAAAACAAAACTTCCAACTCTTTTTTCATTATCTGTTGAAGCTACATATTCAAGACTTCCAGCTTTTTCACCAGCTTTTATTCTTAATGATATAGGATTATCTAAAGGTAAAGGTTTATTTATATCGGTTTCATCATGCATAGGATATCTTGCTATTAATTCCGTATTTTCAGAATTTCGTAATAAAGCAACACCACCTTTATTTGTGTTTATTGAAGATAGAGTATTATTTATTGTATCTATATCTATAAGAGCAGTAAGAACACCTATTAACTCTTTATTTTCATCTCTTATAGCAAGAGCCTGAGAGAGTGAATTTTTGCCTGTTGTACGAGAAATTATAACATTAGAAAAACTCTTTTTTAAATCTTTATTATCTACAAAAATTTGAAAATGAGCTCTATCAGATATATTTATATTATAATTTAAAGGGTTAGAAGAGTAGATAATATTTCCATTTTTATCAACAAAATTCATAACACTAATATCTTTGAAATTTTTTACTAAAGAGTTAAACTTTTGAGAAACTATTTGTCTTTTAACTTTTTCATTTCCATCTAAAAATAGTTTATTTTCTTTTGGGAGTGTAAGTATAATATCTTGGGCAAAATTTAATATATTATCCATTTGCTCAAAGTCATTTTCAAGTTTTTTTGTAAGTAGTATTGTAAGATTATTTGTTTTTACTATTGCGTTTTCAACAGATCTTTTGTATTCAATGTATCCTTGCAATAAAATAATAGTTAAAATAATAAATATTGAAAGTATAAACCAGTTATATGTAAAATTTTTTGTATTAATCTCTTTTTTCAACTTATAAATTCCTAATTTCAAGTATGATTTGAAAATATCGCATATTACGGATATTTTTTGTTAAAAAGCCAAAGATTATATCTTAATAATTATTTATTATAGATTTAAGATAATTTAAGCTTTTATAATTATAATAATTGCTATTAAAATAGGAAATAACTAAAAATGACAGATTATTATAAAGAAATTCTTCAATATATTAAAAAAAATATTTTTGATAAAGATTTAGCTCATGATGTGACTCAAGAAACTTTTGCCCGAGCAATAAAAAATGCTGATTCAAATGAGATAGAAAATGAAAGAGCTTTATTGTATAGAATTGCTAAAAATGTAATGTTTGATTTATACAAGGAAAAAAATAAGATTGATAGAATAAGTTTTAATGAAGAAGAATATATAGATAATAGTAATGCAACTGAAGAAATAATAATAAAAGATGAAGAGACAACTTTATTAATGAAAAGTTTAGATAATTTACCTAAAAAAAGAAGACAAGCATTTACTTTACATATAGTTGATGGATATACTAGAGAAGAAGTAGCAGATATTATGGGAATATCTTTAAATGCTGTTGAACAGCACATAAGTAGAGCAAGCAATCAAATAAAAGAAAATTTGATTAAAGAAGATAAAAATGTTAGATAAAAATTGTATTTTAAAAGAAGCACAAAATTGGTTAAGCTGTGCTCAAGAAGGGAAAAATATTTATTTAAATGAAGAGTTTTTGTCTTGGATAAAAAATGAAGAACATAAAAAAATATTTGAAGAAGAAAAATTATTTAGACAAATGTTTTTAAATCTTCCAAAAGAAGATAAAGAAAAACTATCAAATCAAGTAAAAGAAGAGTTAAAAAGAGAAAGATTTTTAAATAAAATTAAAATAATAACTCCATTTGCAGCCTGTTTTATGATAGTTATATTTGTTTATATTTTTCATTTTAAAGATAAATATACTCAAAATATATGTAGCCAAAATAAAATAATACAAAATATTTTGATGCCAGATAATTCAAAAATAACTCTAGATGCAAAAACAAATATAAAAGTTACATATTCTAATAATAAACGAGAAGTTTTTTTAGAAAAAGGAAAAGTTTTGTTTGAAATAAGTTCAAATAAACAAAAACCATTTTTTGTAAAAAGTAATGACATTGTAGTAAAAGTTGTAGGAACAAAATTTGAAGTAAATAAAAAACAAGATAGAGTAAATATTTCTGTATTAGAGGGTATTGTGGATATAAATCATAATGATTTGAAAGTAACACAGTTAAAAAAAGGTGATACTTTAGAGATAACAAATGATGGAAAAATTGAAAAGATGGGCAAAGCTTCTATTGAGAAAATGGCTTCTTGGGAAAATGAAAAATTGATTTTTCATCAAACACCTTTGTTTGAAGTAATAAATGAATTTTCAAAATATACTAATAAAAATATAGAAATAAATCTTAAAAAAATAGATAGATATTTGATAACTGGAGAGTTTAATATATATGAATTTGATAAATTTGTAAAATTATTACCTTATATTTATCCCATAAAAGTTGAACAAATAGAACAAAATAGGGTAATTTTAAAAAATTAAACCAAATAATTAAATTTATTAAAAAATTTTGTCAGTTATTTTAGTTTTTGAAGACTTCCTTTATAGAGATTAATTCTCATAATTAATAACTACATAAGGATGAAAATATGAAATTTTCTAAAAAAATTGCAATTTCTACTTCTTTATCTCTATTATTAAGTTCTTCGCTTTTTGCAACAGAGTTTAATATAGAAAATGGAACACTTGAAAATGCTATAAAATCTATCTCAAAAACATCAAATATGACATATATGGTTGATGCTCGAATTTTAGATGGGAAAAAAGTTCCTAAAATAGAAAATATTGAAGGTGTTGAAAATGCTTTAAAAGAGGTATTAAAAGGTACAAATCTTGAAGCAGTAATCAAAGATAATACAATTGTTATCAAGAAAATTGAAGGAAAAGGTACTATATTAGATGCTATTTCAGTCAATGAAGGTTATTTAGGTAGCACAAATTCTTATACAGTAAAAGAAACAAGTAGTGCAACAAAACTTGATTTATCTCTAAAAGAAACGCCACAATCTATTTCGATAATTACACAAAAACAAATCGAGGACCAAAATTTAAAAGATATAAATGATATTTTACTTCAAACACCAGGTGTAACAACAATTCAATATGGACAAACAGGAGCAGGATATACTTCATATTATTCAAGAGGATTTAAAGTAAGCAATTATCAAAGAGATGGTATTCCCACTACAGGATTTGGTGATTTTGTAGGTTTAGAAGATTCAGCTATTTATGAAAAAGTAGAAGTAATAAGAGGCTCTACAGGACTTACAAATGGAACTGGAAATCCAAGTGCAAGTATAAATTATGTAAGAAAAAAACCAACAAGAGATTTTCAGGGAGATGCAAAAATATCTTATGGAAGTTGGGATACATATAAAGGACAGTTAGATGTTTCTGGTGGATTAAATGAAGATGATAGTATAAGAGGAAGATTTGTAGCTACTTATAGTGATGGAGAAAATCAACAAGATAGATATAATAAAGAAAATAGCTTAATTTATGGTGCATTAGATTTTGATTTATCTGATAATACTCTTTTAACAACCGCTTTAACTTATCAAAAAACAAATATTGATAATGCAACACCACATGGATTTCCTTTTATAACAACGGATGGTAAAAAACAAACAACATTTGATAGATATGATAATCCTGCTGCAGATTATACATATAGTGATACTGAGAAATTAAATTTATCGGCAGGCTTAGAACATTATTTTAATGATGATTGGAAATCGGTGGTAAATTATTCATATACAAAAGCTAAAAATGATAGAGTTTATGGAGTTGCTGGTTCAGGTGGAATTTGGTATAACACTGGTTTAATGAGGGTAACTTCTGGAAGATTTGAAAGCACACCAGAAACTCATGCTATAGATTTATATACAACAGGTAATATCAAAGCATTTGAAAAGGAACATAAATTATCTTTTGGTGTAAATGGTTATCAAACAAAGTCTGATGACCCCTCTTATAAAAGAGTATTTGATAATGTATCAATTAGTGGTTGGAATGGACATGTAAATAATCCATCTCCAATAGTAAAAAATGGAAAAACGGTTGTAGATATAAAAGAAATTGGAGCTTTTGCTGCTTTAAATTTAGAATTATCTGATCCTTTACATCTTATAGTTGGAAGTAGAATAACTAACTTTGAAAGAATAAATAATAAAGGAACTTCGACAGAGCAAGAACAAAAATATAATGCTGAAGTTATCCCTTATTTAGGTTTAGTTTATGATATAAATGAAAATTTTGCTACTTATGCAAGTTACACATCTATATTTAATCCAACATCTACAAATAAAGATATAAGTGGTAATTACCTTGATCCAGAAGAGGGAAATACTGTTGAATTTGGATTAAAATCGGAGTTTTATGATGGAAAGCTAAATAGCAGTATTGCTTACTTTATAACAAAACAAGATAATTTAGCTGTTACTGATGGTTCAAATTTAACACCAGAAGGTTCTCAAGCTTATAAAAGTGTTGATGGAGCAAAAATTAAAGGTTGGGATTTAACTATTGGTGGAGAAATTTTACCAAATTGGGATATTACAGGTGGGTATACTTATACAAACGCTAAAGATCAGGATAATAATCCTTTAAATACAGATATTCCAAAACATACATTTAAAATATTTAACACTTATCAAATAAATAAATTAACTTTAGGTGCAGGAGTAAATTGGCAAAGTAAAATTTATAATTCTTCTTCAACAGGTTTAGCAAAAGATTTAAGTACTCAAAAAGCTTATGCAGTAGTTAATGCTATGGCAAAATATGATATTAAAAAAGATTTTAGTGTTACTTTAAATGCTAATAATATTTTTGATGAAGAATACGTACTTAATACTTCAAATGGAGCATGGGGTGCTGAAAGAAATTATACTTTATCTTTAAACTATAAATTCTAAAAAATAAAATAAAAAAGGATTTTTTAATCCTTTTTTATAGGAAAGAAAATGATAAAACAATTAACAAAACAAGAAGAAAAAAAACTATTTAATCAAAGACTTCAAAGAGTGCATATTGCACTTGGAATTAGTTTTTCTTTTATTATGTATATTGCACTATTTTTTGGAATATTTGCAATAATGCTTCCATATATACAAAATTGGGAAAACTCTTCAAAACATATAAAAATTACTGATATTTCAACTATTGATTATACAAAAATGGTAGATAGAGTTTTAAATGACTCTGATTTTCCAAAAGCTAAACCAATAACTATAACTCTTCCAGGATATATGAAAGATCCAACTTTAAAAATATCAACACAGTTTGTTGCACCAAAAGTTTTTGATCCAAATACTTCTTTAGAGATAAAAGAAGAAACAAAAGTTTTTGAACTTGCAAAATTTTTAAATTATATGCATTATGGAAAACCATTTGGAGAATTTGGTTGGTATGTTTTTGGATTTATGGCTGTTGCCTGTATTGTTCTAATGATAGGAGGACTTTATCAAATCCTAATTTTAAAATATAAAAATAGTACAACAAGTCAAACAGGAACATTTTCAAAATGGCATAGGAAAATTTTACTTTGGACAGTGTTACCATTTTTTATTATCACAATAACAGGGGCTTTTTTTAATCTTGGTAAAAAATTTGCTCCAGCAATGGCTTATGTAGTTACAAAAGGTGAAATTTATGAACCTTATAAATTGATTGGACCAGTTTATAATATACCTGAACCAAGAAAAAAGAAACAAAATGATAGTGTACAAATGCTTTCTATGAATGAATTACTTAAAATTGCTCAAAATATAGCCCCAAATATTGATTTTCATAGAATAAAACTTACTAATTGGGGTGATTCAGCTGCTATGGCAAAGCTTGAGGGATATAATCCTTATATGCCATTTTTAAATGGTTATTCAAATAAGCCAAATGTAATTTTAAGTGGAGTTGATGGTAGTTTAATATATGAACAAAAAGTTTTAGAAAAAAATTGGGGTTCAATATTTTATGACAGTATGGTATATATTCATCTTCTTTTTATTGCAGATGATTTTACAAGACTTTTTATAGCATTTCTTATGATAGTAACACTTTTGGCTATAGGTTTTGGAAATTTACTGTATTTAGAAAAAAGAGCTAGAAAATTTCCTTTAAATATTCCTGCTTATCAAGGTTTAGGGAAACTCTCACTTGCTGTTATGATTGGAGCAATTCCTGCAACTGGATTATTATTCTTTTTACAATGGTTACTTCCTTTTGATATGGAAAATAGAAGTTTGATTCAACAAGGATTTTTTGCAACTCTTTGGGTATCAACATTTACCTATTCATTTTATAAATTAAACTCTTATCAAACTGCTAAAGAGTTTTTATATCTTGGTGGAATTTTATTCGCTTTAAGTCCAATAAGCCACTTTATAAATAGTGGATTTAGTTTAGTTAAACTTTGGAAAGAAGAGCTTTATACTGTTTTTGCAGTTGATGTTGGTTTATTTATTTTTGGATTAATTTTATTAGTAATAGCTTATAAACTACCAACACAAAGAGAAAAAATTCAAAAATTTTGGACGTCAAGAGGTGTTAAATGAAAGAGTTAATTCAAAAATTAAAAACACCAGAAATTAGTGGAAAAAAAATAGGTTTATTTAGAACAATTTGCTCAATATTTGGTGGACTATTTATCTCTTATTCGGTGATGGCAATTTTTACTATGATAATACCTTTAAGATTAAATGATTTAGCACTATTTTCTATAATAATGAGTGCATTATTGTGGGCATTTCTTTCTTTATGGATTAGTTTGAGTTCTAGTAGATATATAGCACTTTTGAGAAGTGTTATTCCAAGTATAATTTTTGCAATAGCATTAATAATACTTTATAACTTTTAAAAGGAAAAAGATGAAAAAAATATTTATTTTTATATTTTTGAGTATCAATTTATTTGCTCATAGTTTAGTAATGAATTTATATGATAACAAAGATAATACTATAACAGTAGTAGGTGAGTTTAGCACAGGAGAAGATGCAGCCGGTGCATTAATAAAAATTGAGTCATTAGTTTCAGAAGAAATACTTTTTAAAGAGAGACTACCACAATCGAGTGAATTAGTTATTGCTATTCCAAAAGAGCCTTATCAAGTAGTACTCGATGGAGGACCAGGACATACAATAATAAAAGAAGGTATTGCTCCATTAGAAGGATTTAATGAAGAGTTAAAAGCAAAAATTGATACAAAAAAACTTTCAAAATCACAAGAAATTATAGGTGAATGGAATATCATATCAATACTATTTTTTATAATGTGTTTAATATTGTTTGCAATGGCAATTTATTTTAGTAATAAAAATACAAACAAAATCTTACAACAATTAAAAGAGAATTAAAACTCTCTTTTAAGTTTTAAAAATTCGTTTAACCATATTTTAAGCAATTATAAGGACTTAAGTTTTTTTTGGATAAAATCCGCGAAAATTTTATATAAAAGAAGAAAAATGAGAGACATTAGAAATATAGCCGTAATCGCACACGTTGACCACGGTAAAACAACATTAGTTGATGAATTATTAAAACAATCGGGTACTTTTTCATCTCACCAAAATGTAGAAGAAAGAGTAATGGATAGTAATGCTATCGAAAAAGAAAGAGGGATTACAATTCTTTCAAAAAATACAGCAGTTGATTATGAAGGTGTAAGAATTAACATCATTGACACTCCAGGACACGCCGATTTTGGTGGAGAAGTTGAGAGGGTTTTAAAAATGGTTGATTCAGTTTTACTTCTTGTTGATGCACAAGAAGGAGTAATGCCACAAACAAAATTCGTTGTTAAAAAAGCACTATCTTTAGGACATAGACCAATCGTTGTTGTAAATAAAATTGATAAACCAGCAGCAGAGCCTGATAGAGTTGTTGATGAGGTATTTGACCTTTTTGCTCAAATGGATGCAACAGAAGAACAATTAGAATTCCCAGTTATTTATGCAGCTGCAAGAGATGGATATGCAAGATTTGATGCAAATGATGGGAATATGGATTTAAAACCACTATTTGAAACAATTTTAAAAGAAGTTCCAAAACCAATTGGTGCTGATGAAAATGGTTTACAACTTCAAGTATTTACACTTGATTATGATAATTTCATTGGGAAAATTGGTATTGCTAGAATTTTTAATGGAACAATTTCTCAAGGTGAAACAGTTTTACTTTGTAAAGCAGATGGTGAAAAAGTAAAAGGAAGAGTATCTAAACTTATTGGATTTAAAGGTTTAGAAAGAGTTGAAATTAAAACAGCAGGAGCAGGAGATATCGTTGCAGTTGCTGGATTTGAAACAATTGATGTTGGTGATTCATTATGTGATCCAACAAATCCTATGCCACTTGACCCAATGCACATCGAAGAACCAACACTTTCTGTTACTTTTGCTGTAAATGATTCTCCACTTGCAGGAACTGAAGGTAAATTTGTAACTTCAAATAAAATTGATGAAAGATTAAAAGCTGAAATGAACACTAATATTGCGATGAATTATGAGCAAATTGGTGAAGGTAAATTTAAAGTAAACGGAAGAGGTGAGCTTCAAATTACTATTTTAGCTGAGAATATGAGAAGAGAAGGTTTTGAGTTTTGTATAGGAAGACCTGAAGTTATCATTAGAGAAGAAAATGGTGTAAAAATGGAACCATTTGAGCACTTAGTTATTGATACTCCAGATGAATTTTCAGGTGCTATTATTGAAAAACTTGGAAAAAGAAAAGCTAATATGACAAATATGGTACCAATGGGGCAAGGATATACAAGATTAGAGTTTGAAATTCCTGCAAGAGGATTAATTGGTATTAGAACAGAATTTTTAACAGAAACAAAAGGTGAGGGTGTTATGAATCACTCATTCTTAGAGTTTAGACCATATTCTGGAACAGTTGAATCAAGAAAATATGGAGCTTTAGTTTCTATGGAAAATGGTGAAGCACTTGCATACTCAATCTTTAACTTACAAGATAGGGGAGTAATGTTCGTAAAACCTCAAGATAAAGTATATATCGGAATGGTAATTGGACAACATGCAAAAGATAATGATTTAGATGTAAATCCTATAAAAGGGAAACAACAATCAAACGTAAGATCTAGTGGTGCAGATGAAGCAATTAAATTAATTCCACCAAGACTTATGTCTTTAGAAAATGCTTTAGAGTGGATTGAAGATGATGAACTAGTTGAAGTTACACCTCTTTCTGTAAGAGTTAGAAAAAGAGAACTTGATCCAACAGTAAGAAAAAGAACAGCAAAAAAAGAAAAGAATGCTTAATTCTTCTCTTTTAAGCAAAATTTTTACAAAAGTAAAATGTTGAAAAAGAAAGAAAAAGATTATTAATACAAAAAATTATCATTTTTGTTTAGAAAGGTAAGGAGATTTATATCTTCTTACCTTTTTTTATGTCTATCTCCTACTAAGTTGTATATTTAGTGTACAATAAAGTGTAAATATTTTTTACAAATCGCACTAAAATTTATACTATGTAGGAGGTGTGGGATGCTAGAAATAGAAAATGCAAAAAAAGAACTATTTTGGAAAATATTTTTTAAACAAAATAGATTACTAATAGACGAGTTCCAAAAATATATGGATAAGTTTGCTGTAAATTTCAATCTTTATAAAGATGGAAATTTTATAGAGAGGTCTCTTCCTTTTGATGTTATTCCTCGAATTATTGACTCAAAAGAGTTTGATAAAATAGACAAAGGTTTATCTCAAAGAATAAAAGCTTTAAATCTTTTTTTAGAAGATTTATATACTGAAAAAAAAATTATCAAAGACAAAGTAATTCCAGAAGAGTTTATTTTTCAAGCCAAAGGTTATTTGAAAGAACTTAATGGATTCTCTCCCAATAAAAAAATCAGAACACACATAAATGGTATAGATTTAGTAAAAGATACAATTACAAATGATTGGGTTATCTTAGAAGATAATTTAAGAGTTCCAAGTGGTGCTAGTTATCCTTTATCTATTAGAGATACATATAGAAAAATTTATTCAGATTTTTTTGAAGAATTAAAAATAAAACCAATAAAAGGGTACCCTCAAATTCTAGAAAATGCTATGAATTATGTAAGTTGTGGAGGAATAAATGTAGTTTTAACTCCAGGAAGATTTAATTCAGCATATTATGAACACGCTTATTTGGCAAAAAAAATAGGTGCCCAACTTGTAAGAAATGATGAATTAATTGTAAAAAATAAAGTTTTATACTTTAAAAACTATGATGGAAATTTAGTAAAAGTAGGAGCTGTTTATAGAAGATTGGATGATGAGTTTTTAGATCCAAAATTTTTCAATTCTGAGAGTTTAATTGGTGTATCTGGCATCATGGAGGCATATTTAGCTGGAAATGTAGCAATTATGAATGCTCCTGGAAATGGAGTTGCTGATGATAAAGGAATCTATTATTTTGTTCCAAAAATGATTAAATATTATTTGGGAGAAGAACCTATTTTAAATAATGCTCCAACATATTTACCATATTTTGAAAAAGATAAAAAATATATTTTTGAAAATATTCATAAACTTGTTATTAAAGATGTTGCAGAAGCTGGTGGTTATGGAGTAATGTTTGGACATACAATGACAGATATTCAAATAAATGATTTAAAAACAATCATAGCTTCAAATCCAAGAAGATTTATTGCACAAGAGTTAATAGAGTTCTATGATGAAGAGTGTTATATCAATGATGAAATAGTTGCAAGAAAAGCAGATTTTAGAGCTTATGTTGTGATGGCTGATGAACCAAAAGTTTGGCAATGTGGCTTAACAAGATATGCAATGGAAGCTGGAAATTATTTGGTAAATTCATCTCAAGGTGGTGGATTTAAAGATACTTGGGTAATGGAGGCTTAATATGGAACAATTGCTTACAACAAATGTTGCAAATAATCTTTATTGGTTTGGAAGATATTTAGAAAGAGTTGAAGCTACTTTGATAGAGACAATTTTTCATTTTGATAAAATAATAGATATAGATAAAAATTCTGGAAAAGATTTTTATAAAAAATTGGGAATTGACATAGAATATGAAGATGCAAAAGATTTTTTAAAAGTTTCTATTTTTGGAGAACACGATGCAAATATCTATAAATTGATATCTTATGCAAAAGAAAATGCAATTATAAGTCGTTCAAATATTGATACAGAAGCCTTTGGTTCTGTTATTGAACTAGCAGAATTATTAAAACATTCAAGTCATACAAAGTTTAGTATTGATTGTAGATTTATCGAATATATCTTATCTTTAATTAGCCAAATTTGGGGAGAACTTACAAGAAGAGAAAAAAGAGATACTAGTGATTATTTTATTAGATTAGGGAAGTTTGTTGAAAAAGTAGATTTTCATCTAAGAGTTGGAAATGATAAAGAATTTTCTTTAGTTGTAATAGAAGAAATAGATAAAATTGCTACTATACTTGCCCCAAATGCAAAGTTTAAAACTTATGATGAAAATGATACTTATGAGGCAATTTTAAATTCAGTTAATTCAAAAATAAATAAAATAATAGTTGGAGAAGAATGATTACAAAAGAAATTTTTAAATCAAATTTACCAGTTGGAGAAAAACTATCTATAAAAAGAAGTAGATTTGAACCAGAAGGTAGTTATAAAAATGGTGAAAAACTTAAAAGAATTTCTATTGTTAGTGGAATTCATGGAGATGAACTAGAAGGGCAGTTTGTTATTTTTCTTTTAGCTCAATGGTTAAATAATAATAGTGATAAATTAAGAGGAATAGTAGATATTTATCCTGCTGTTAATTCCCTTGGAGTTGATACTATTACAAGAGGATTTCCTTTATATGATGTTGATTTAAATAGAACTTTTCCTGGAGATGTAAATGACTTTCTTCCAGGACAAGTTGTATATGCCTTAGCACAAGATGTAAAAGGAAGTGATATAGCTATTGATATTCATTCAAGTAATATTTTTTTAAGAGAAATACCTCAAATTAGAATAAATAAAGAGTTTTCAAAAGATACATTACCTCTTGCAAAAGAACTTAATTGTGATTTTATTTGGATTCATGATGCTGTTACTGTTTTAGAAGCTACTTTTTCTCACACTATGAATTCAATGGGAACAAAAACGCTTGTTGTTGAAATGGGCGTTGGTATGAGACTTACAAAAGAGTATGGTGAACAACTTTTAATAGGAATTTTGAATCTTATGAAAAAAGAAAAAATCATAGAGTGTGATGAAGATTTTGATGTAAGAAAACCATTTAGTTCTGAAGTGGGAGGAGTATTTTATTTAAATGCTCCTAAAAGTGGTTTGTTTGTACCTGCTCTTGATCATTGTGCAATTATTCAAAAAGGTATTAAAATAGGTGATATTGTTGATCCTTTGACTGGAACTGTACTTGCGACATTAACTGCACCAAATAATGGAATATTATTTACATTAAGAGAATATCCTGTTGTTTATGAAGGATCTTTAATAGCTAGAATATTTGGAGTTAATAGTGGAAAAAATTGAAATCCTAAGAATAGAATCATTAAGTAGAGAACCTTTAGTTGTAGAAGGGTATTTATTTAAAGGTACAAATCCAAAAGCACCAAAAATTGCAATAATTGGGGCAATGGGAGGAGATTCAATTCTTCCTTTATATTGTGCTTCAACTTTAGTTGATTTTTTTAATAATAAAGTAAAAAAAGAGAAAATAAAAGGAGATATATTTATCATACCTTCTATAAATCATTATGCTTTAAATATTGGGAAAAGATATTGGCCTTTAGATAATACAGATATAAATATGATGTTTCCAGGATATGAAGAGGGAGAAACAACACAAAGAATTGCAAAAAAAGTTTTTGATGCTCTTAATGGTTATGATTATGGAATTATCTTAGAAAGACGACATGATACAGCAGTTTGTTTACCTTATATAAAATTATATAAAAGTGGATATGAAGATTTGGAAGCAGCTAAAAAATTTGGTTTTAAATTAATTCACCATAGAGTTATGAAATCAATTGATAGTGTTACTTTGCAATATAATTGGCAACTTTGGGGAACAAAAGCTTTTTCTATTATTTGTCCAAGTATTAATCAAGTAGATAAAAAAACTGCAAATCAAATAAATCAAGCAATTATTAGATTTATGGATAAAACAAAGATTTTGAATTATCATATATTTAATGGATATGAATCAACAGTAATGGATAGAAAAATAATAAATGTAGTTAAAGCACCTAAAAGTGGTATATTTATTCCAACAGAAGTACCTGGGAATTATGTATCGAAAAATCAAATAATTGGTGAAGTTGTACACTCTTTAGAAGGCAATGTTATTCATCAATTTTTAGCACCATGTAATGGAATGATTACTTGTTATTACTCAAATTCTTTGATTTTTGAAAATGCAGTTGCGTTTAGAATTGCAAAAATTGGCTAAAATTTTAGTTGATTTTTTCTAATTCCAAAAAAAACTATTGACAATATTTCGAAATTAAAATATAGTTCTACCAATTAAGTAGGTGATAAATATGAAAGTTTCAAAAAAGACAGATTATGCGTTAAGAGCTTTGTTTGCAATAGCAGAAGCTGACAATTTAATTTCTATAAGAGAACTATCGGAATCAGTTGATGTTCCAAGAAGATTTTTAGAAAATATTATGCTTGAAATGAATAGAGCAGGTTGGGTAAAGAGTATTCCTGGTCGTTATGGTGGTTATGTTTTAGCAAAAGGTTCTGATGAAATAACTTTAGGTGAAGTAATAAGATATTTTGAAGGTATGATTGCTATGATATCTTGTGTTTCGGTATCAAATTATGAACCATGTAGCCAAGAAGGAAAGTGTTATTTTAGAAGAGTATTTTTAAATATTAGAAATTTAACAGCACAAATTCTTGATAAAACAACAATAGCTTCTTGTTTAGGACAAGCTCCTGTTACGAAAGAAGATGTTTATAAAGAAGAATTTATCGGTGGATTGGGTATTTAAAGAGTATTTTAAATGCCTTTTTTATTATTAATTGTAAAGTTCTTGACATTTAAATATAATTTGTGATATAAATTCACCAATTAAGTAGGTGATAGATTTTATGATATAAATCACCTTAAAAGAAAGGATAAAAAATGATGTGCGATATGTGTAGATATTCTAAAAATGTAGAATTAATTTAATAAGCAATAAGGTGAGATTTTTTTAAGTCTTTAATTATCATACATTTAGTGTATATTATATTTTAGGAAAAATTTATGAAAAAAATAGTTAAAAAAATATTTGCGATATTAGCAATTATTCCAGTATTAGGTTTTGGAGCTTCAAAAACTGAAGAACTAAGAATTGGGTATCAAAAATCAGACCCAGGATTTATATTATTAAAAGATTCTGGTGCATTAGAAAAAAGATTAAAAACAATTGGTGTTAAAGTAACTTGGATAGAATTTCCTGCTGGTCCTCAATTACTTGAAGGATTGAATGTTGGAAGTGTTGATTTAGGAACAGTTGGAGAAACACCACCTATTTTTGCACAAGCAGTGAATGCAAAAATTAAATATATAGGATATAAATCGGCTTTTCCAAAAGCTGAAGCAATCATAGTTCCAAAAGATTCTCCTATCAAAACGGTTGCTGATTTAAAAGGTAAAAAAGTTGCTTTAAATAAAGGTTCAAATGTTCATTATTTATTAGTAAAAGCTTTAGAAGAAGCTGGTTTAAAATATAGTGATATTCAACCTACATTTTTACCTCCAGCAGATGCAAGAGCAGCTTTTGAAAAAGGAAGTGTTGATGCTTGGGTAATTTGGGATCCATTTTTTGCAGCAGCGGAGTTAAAAATTGGTGCTAAGAATTTAAGAGATGGTGTAAATCTAGTAAATAACTATCAGTTTTATTTAGTGGAAGAGAGTTATATTAAAAACAAAGAGGTTATTGATATAGTTTTTGATGAAATAAAAAAAGTTGATGAATTACTTACAAAAGATCCAATTGGAACAGCAAAAACACTTTCAACTATAAATGGTTTAGATGTAGAAGCATTAGAACTTGCACATAAAAGAGCTGTATTTACAACTCAATATTTGACACCTAAAATCATACAAGATCAACAAGAAATAGCTGATACATTTTATGATTTAAAATTAATTCCAAAAAAACTAGATATAAAAAGTGTTGTTTGGATACCTGAAAATAGTAAATAAGAAAGGTAATAAATGGCTTTAAATATATTTTGGTTTATACCTACTTTTGGAGATAGTCAATATTTAGGTGAAAAAAGTGGTTCAAGAATAATTGATTTTAATTACTCAAAACAAATTGCAGTTGCAGCTGATAATTTGGGATTTGATGGTGTTTTGATTCCAACAGGAAGATTATGTGAAGACCCTTGGGTTGTTGCTTCAAGTTTAATAGGAGCTACACAAAACTTAAAGTTTTTAGTAGCACTTAGACCAGGACTTTTACAACCTTCACTAGCAGCTAGAATGACAGCAACTCTTGATAGATTTTCAAATGGAAGAGTTGCTATTAATTTAGTTGCAGGAGGAGATAAAACGGAACTTGAAGGTGATGGTTTATATCAAAACCCAGAAGAAAGATATGAAGCTGCAGCAGAGTTTGTAGATGTTTGGAGAGATATTTTGAAATCAAGTTATAAAAAAGAACTTGTAAATTTTGATGGAAAGTTTTATAAAACAACAAATGCAAAACTTCTATATCCACCAGTTCAAAAAACAACTCCTCCTTTGTTTTTTGGTGGTTCATCAAATGAAGCAAGAGAATTAGCTGCACAAAAAGTTGATTTATATATAACTTGGGGTGAACGTCCACAAGATGTTAAAGAAAAAATTGAAGATCTTAAAAAAAGGGCTTCAAAATATGGAAGAATACTAAGATTTGGAGTAAGACTTCATGTTATTGTAAGAGAAACTGAAGAAGAAGCTTGGAGTGTAGCTGAAAAATTAATAAGTAAACTTGATGATGAAACAATACAACAACATCATAAAGTTTTAGAAAAAAGAGAATCTATTGGACAGAAAAGAATGACAGCTTTAACAAATGGTGGAAAAGCTAGATCAAGAGAAGAACTTGAAATTAGTCCAAACTTATGGGCAGGAATAGGACTTGCAAGAGAAGGTTGTGCAACTGCACTTGTTGGAAGTCCACAAATTGTAGTTGAAAGAATAACTGAATACGCAGATATGGGAGTTGATACATTTGTATTTTCTGGTTATCCTCATCTTGAAGAAGCATATAAATTTGCAGAATTAGTATTCCCTTTGTTACCTAATAGAGTAAAAAACAAATTATCAGGGATTACAGAAGGTGAAACATTTGGTGGGGTTTTAAACGATGAAACTCATAAATAAAATAAAAGTAAATTTAATTGACCATTTTATTGTTTGGTTAATTCCAGTTTTAGTTTTAGTTGTTTGGCAAATTGTAGTTCAAAGTGGATTAGTTTCTTCAAGAGTTATGCCAGCACCTCTTGATGTGATAAGTGCAGGAGTCACTCTTACAGCAAATGGAGAGTTAATTCATCACTTTTTGGTTAGTTTACAAAGAGCATTATTAGGATTAATTATTGGAGGAAGTATTGGATTTATTTTAGGATTTATTACTGGTTTATCAAAATTGGCAGAAAATTTACTTGATTCAACTATACAAATGATTAGAACAATTCCCTTATTAGCTTTAGTTCCATTAGTTATTCTTTGGTTTGGTATTGGAGAGTTTAGTAAGATTTTTTTATTAGCTTTAGCAGTATTTTTTCCAATTTATTTAAACACTTTTCATGGATTAAGAAGTGTTGATAAGGATTTGATTGAAATGGGAAAAGTGTATGGATTAAGTTCTTATGGATTGTTTAAAAATATTATTTTACCAGGAGCAATGCCATCGATTTTAGTTGGACTTAGAATGTCTTTAGGTTTTATGTGGCTTTATTTAATAGTAGCAGAAACAATAGCTTCAAGTGAAGGAATAGGTTATATGACAATGAATGCAAGAGAATTTTTACAAACTGACATAATGGTTTTAGGAATTTTATTATATGCAGTCTTAGGAAAAATCTCAGATATTCTTGCTTCAGTGTTAGAAAAAAGATATTTAAAATGGCATAAAGGTTATCAAAAATGAGTAATTTAAGTGGAATAGAAATAAAAACAAATAACTTAACGAAAAGTTTTGGTGATAGAGTTGTATTGAGTGATTTTAATTTAAAAGTTGATTCTGGTGAATTTATATCAATTGTAGGAAGAAGTGGTTGTGGAAAAAGTACTTTTTTAAGATTAGTTGGTGGACTTGAAAAATTAAGTTCAGGAAAACTATTTTTAGATGATGATGAAGCCTTAGGAGTAAATCCAAATACAAGAATAATGTTTCAAGATTCAAGATTACTTCCTTGGAAAACTGTAATAGAAAATGTAGCTTTAGGTTTACCAAAAGAATCTTATGATTTAGCACTAGAAGCTTTAAGAGAAGTAGGACTTAGTGCAAGAGCAAATGAGTGGCCAGCAAATCTATCAGGTGGTCAAAAACAAAGAGTTGCATTAGCAAGAGCATTGGTACATAAACCAAAATTATTGCTTCTTGATGAACCTTTAGGGGCACTTGATGCACTAACAAGAATTGAAATGCAAACGCTAATTGAAAAAATTTGGCAAGAGCATAAATTTACAGTTTTACTAGTAACTCACGATGTTAGTGAAGCAGTTATTTTAGGTGATAGAGTTGTTTTAATCGAATGTGGAAAAATCACACTTGATTTAAAAATAAATTTACCAAGACAAAGAGAACGTGGAACTCAAGAGTTTGCTAAATTAGAAGCAAATATATTATCAAGAGTTCTTGGAAATATGTACTATATCTAAAAATAAGGAGGGAAAAGTTGAGTCAGTATAATGGAAAAATTATAGACTTTAGAAGTAGGCCTGCATTGTTGGGTGAATTTTATGGTTCAACACCAGGGACAAAAGGGTATGAAACTGCCAAATGGTTAAATAGAAGAGTTGGTTCAAAAGATGATGAACATTTTACTAAATCTTTTACTTTAGATGGTTACGTAAAAGAAATTAGAGATAGTGGTATAACAAATGCTGTTGTAATTGGTAGGGATACACCAGATTTATCAATCTCAAATGATGTAATCAAAGATATAACAGCTCCATATAAGGAACTTATAGGAATTGCATCAGTTGATCCTCAAACTAAAGGAATAGCTCAAACGTTTGAAGAGATATATAGAGCAACCGAAACTTTAGGTTTAAAAGGAATAAATGTAGAACCAACATTTGGAAAACCAGCAGTTTCTTTTGATGATAAGGATTTTTTGCCAGTATATGATTTATGTCAGAGCTTAAAAATTCCATTATTTATAATGACCGGACCAACAACACCAAATTTGGAACATACAAATCCTGCAGCAATTGGAAGAATTGCAAGAGAATTTCCAAACTTGAAAATAGTAGTTTGTCATGGATGTTATCCTTATGTAAATGAGATGATAGGTGTTGCATTTAGATATGAAAATGTTTTTGTAGTACCTGATATGTACATATTTCAAGCAGGAAGTAAGCTTTTTGTAGAAGCAGCAAATGGTTTTTTTAAAGATCAACTTTTATTTGGGACATCATATCCTTTTAGACCGATGAAACAGACAATTGAAGATTTTATAAAATTAGGTTTTAAAGATGAAATTTTGGACAATTTATTTTATAAAAATGCCAAACGAGTTTTAAGTATTTAATATTCATACATTTAGTGTATATTTTATTATTCAAGGAAAAAATAATGAAAAATTTAGTTAGAAAAATTTTAGTTTTATTAGCAATTATTCCTATTTTAGGATTTTCTGCAAATAAAGAAGATGTTTTAAGAATTGGCTTTCAAAAGTATGGAACTTTGATTTTATTAAAAGCAAGTGGTAATTTAGAAAAAAGATTAGAACCACTTGGTGTAAAAGTAACTTGGAATGAGTTTGCAGCAGGGCCTCAATTACTTGAGGGATTGAATGTTGGAAGTATTGATTTTGGAACAGTTGGTGAAACACCTCCAATTTTTGCACAAGCAGCAAATGCAAAAATCAAATATATAGGATATGAACCTCCAGCTCCAAAAGGTGAAGCTATTATTGTGCCAAAAAATTCAGCTATCAATACAGTCACAGATTTAAAAGGTAAAAAAGTTGTTTTAAATAAAGGCTCAAATGTTCACTATTTATTAGTTAGAGCTTTGGAAAATGCAGGATTAAAATATAGTGATATACAAACAGTATTTCTTGCCCCTGCAGATGCAAGAGCAGCCTTTGAAAAAGGAAGTGTTGATGCTTGGGTAATTTGGGATCCATTTTATGCAGCAGCTCAAACAACTTTAGATGCAAAACTTGTACAAGATGGAACAAATACAGTAAATAATCATCAATTTTATCTAGCAGAAGAGAGTTATGCAGCAAGAAGACCAGATGTTGTTGCAATTATTTTTGATGAATTAAAAAAAGTAAATGATTGGGCAATTTCAAAACCAACTGAAGTAGCAGCAGCTTTATCTCCACTTACGGGATTAGATCTACTTACACTAGAAAAAGCATTAGATAGAGGTGGTTATGGAATAAATTATCTAAATGATGAAGTTATCAAAGAGCAACAAAAAATTGCAGATACATTTTATGATTTAAAATTAATTCCAAAAAAACTAGATATAAAAAGTGTTGTTTGGATTCCTGAAACTAAAAAAGGAAAATAAAAATGGCTTTAGATATATTTTGGTTTATACCAACATTTGGAGATAACAGATACTTAGGTTCAAAAGATCAATCAAGAGTATCTGACTTTGATTATGTAAAACAAGTTGCAGTTGCAGCTGATACTTTGGGATATGATGGAGTTTTAATTCCTACAGGAAGATCTTGTGAAGACCCTTTTGTAGTGGCTTCAAGCTTAATAGGAGTAACTTCAAAATTAAAATTTTTAGTTGCACTTAGACCAGGACTTTTACAACCAGCTTTAGCTGCAAGAATAGCTTCAACATTAGATAGATTTTCAAATGGAAGAGTTGCTTTTAATCTTGTTGCAGGTGGTGATAAAGATGAACTTGAAGGTGATGGATTATTTCAAGATTCAGATGAGAGATATGAAACGGCAGCTGAATTTGTAGATTTATGGAAAGAGATTTTAAGAGCAAGTTATGAAAAAGAGCTTGTGAATTTTGATGGAAAACATTATAAAACAAAAAATGCAAAACTTTTATATCCACCAGTACAAAGACCACATCCACCACTATTTTTTGGTGGAAGTTCACAAAAAGCTCATGAGTTAGCTGCACAAAAAGTTGATTTATATATAACTTGGGGTGAAACTCCAAAAGCAGTTAAAGCAAAAATTGAAGATGTAAAAGAGAAAGCTTTAAAATATGGAAGAAGTATAAAATTTGGAATTAGACTTCATGTAATAGTAAGAGATACAGAAGAAGAAGCCTGGAGTGCTGCTGAAAAATTAATAAGTAAACTTGATGATGAAAAAATCAATGCTTCTCAAAATGCTTTACAAAAACTAGATTCCGAAGGTCAAAGATTGATGACAGCTTTGACTAATGGTGGAAAAGCAAGAACAAGAGAAGAACTTGAAATCAGTCCAAATTTATGGGCTGGAATTGGTTTAGTTCGTGGTGGTTGTGCAACTGCACTTGTAGGAAATCCTGAAATTGTAGCCCAAAGAATACAAGAATATGTAGATTTAGGAATAGATACTTTTGTATTTTCTGGTTATCCACATCTTGAAGAGTCTTTTAGATTTGCCGAACTTGTATTTCCTTTATTGCCAAATAAGACAAAAGAAAAATTATCAGGAGTTGTTCAATCTGGACCATTTGGTGGTGTAACAAGTGAAGATAGAGATAATAATTAGGAATTAAAAAATGAGTTTAAATATATTTTGGTTTATACCAACATCAGAAGATACTAAATATCTTGGAGATAAAAAAAGTTCAAGAGTAGTTGATTTTGATTATTCAAAACAAATAGCAGTTGCAGCTGATAATTTAGGATTTGATGGAGTTTTAATTCCAACTGGAAGAATTTGGGAAGATCCATGGGTTGTTGCTTCTAGTTTAATAGGTGCAACTAAAAATTTAAAGTTTTTAGTTGCACTTAGACCTGGAGTAATGCAACCAGCGTTGGCTGCTAGAATGAGTGCTACTTTTGATAGATTTTCAAATGGAAGAGTGGCTTTAAATTTAGTTGTAGGTGGAGATAAGGATGAATTAGAAGGTGATGGTTTATATCAAAAGCCTAAAGAGAGATATGAAGCTGCATCTGAATTTGTTGATATTTGGAAAGATATTTTGAAAAGTAGTTATGAAAAAGAACTTGTAAATTTTGATGGAAAATATTATAAAACAACAAATGCAAAACTTCTCTATCCTCCAGTTCAAAGACCAACTCCTCCACTTTTTTTTGGTGGTTCATCAGATGAAGCTCATGAATTAGCAGCACAAAAAGTTGATTTATATATAACTTGGGGTGAAAAGTTAGAAGATGTTAAAGAAAAAATTGAAGATCTTAAAAAGAGAGCTTCAAAATATGGAAGAACTTTAAGATTTGGTATTAGATTTCATGTAATCGTTAGGGAAACAGAAGAAGAAGCTTGGGAAGCAGCTGAAAAACTTATAAGTAGGCTTGATGAAGAAACCATAAAATCAGCACATGAAATAATAGGAAAAAAAGACTCAATTGGTCAAAAAAGAATGGCAGATTTAACAAATGGTGGAAAATCAAGAACTAGAGAAGAGTTAGAAATTAGTCCAAATTTATGGGCAGGAGTGGGATTAGCTAGAAGTGGTTGTGCAATAGCTTTAGTAGGAAGTCCAGAAATTGTAGCAACTAGAATACAAGAGTATGCCAATTTAGGAATAGATACTTTTGTATTCTCTGGTTATCCACACTTAGAAGAGGCATATAAGTTTGCAGAACTTGTATTTCCATTGTTACCAAATAGAGTAAAAGAAAAATTATCAAAATTTTAAATATTAAATAAAAATAAAGGAAAAATAGATGAAAAAAGTAAGTAAAGTAGCGTCAATACTATTGTTATTATCAACAAGTTTGTTTGCAGAGTTAAAAGAGATAACAATTAGTAAGCAGTATGGATTGTCATATTTAGCATTAACTGTACTTGAAGAGAAAAAATTGATTGAAAAATATGCAAAAAATGATGGGTTAGGTGATATAAAAGTTAATTGGGTAACTTTTGGAGGAGGATCTGTTGCAAATGATGCTTTATTATCTGGAAATGCACAATTAGTAAGTGGAGGAAATAGTCCATTTATTAGACTTTGGGATAAAACAAATGGAAAAGTAAAAGCTTTAGCTGCACTTAATGAAATTCCTATTTCATTTGTGTCAAATAATCCAAATGTAAAAAGTATTAAAGATTTAACATCAAAAGATAAAATTGCTGTTCCTTCAGTAAAAGTATCAATTCAATCTTCTATTCTTCAAATGGCAGTAGCAAAAGAGTTTGGTATTAAAAACTATGATAAATTTGATAGTTTAACAGTATCTTTAAAACATCCTGATGCTTATTTAGCTGTAACAACTGGAACAACAGAAGTAAATGGGCATATTGGTGCAGAACCTTTTACAACATTGGAATTAGAAAATCCAAAAGTACATGAAGTATTTAACTCTTATGATGTTTTAGGTGGTTCACATACTTCAAATTTAGTTTGGACAAGCGAAGATTTTTATAAAAATAATCCAAAATTATCAAAAGTTATAGTTGAAGCTTTAGATGAGGCAAATAAATTAATAAAAGAGAATCAAGATGAGGTAATAAAATTATATTTAACTTCAACTAAATCAAATGAATCACCTGAGATTATCGCGAAAGTATTAAATAACAAAACAATCTCTTATGGTACTAAACCAAAAGAGAATATAACAGAATTTTCAGATTTTCTTTTTGATATAGGTGCAATAAAACAAAAACCTACAGATTGGAAGGAGTTATTTTTTGACACAGTTAAATAATCAAGGTGAATCTTATTTAGAAATTAAAGATGTAACGATTCAATATGAAGTTAATAAAAAAATAGTAAATGCAGTTGAGAATATAAGTTTTCATACAAAGAAATATGAAAGATTAATCCTTTTAGGACCTTCAGGTTGTGGAAAATCTTCTATTTTAAAAGCTATTGGAGGTTTTTTAAAACCTTCATTAGGAAAGATTAATCAAGATGGAAAAGAGATTTTAAAACCATCAATAAATAGAGCTTTTGTATTTCAAGAGTTTGATCAATTATTGCCTTGGAAAACAGCTTTAGATAATGTTGTTTTTGCAATACGAGAAACAAGAACTATTGAAAAAAAAGAGGCTATTGACATTGCCAAACATTTTTTAAAAAAAGTAAATTTAGAAAAATTTGAAAACAACTATCCTCATCAACTTTCAGGTGGAATGAAGATGAGAGTTGCAATTGCTAGATGTTTAGCAATAGGTGCAGAAGTGATTTTAATGGATGAACCATTTGCTGCTTTAGATGCAATAACAAGAAAAAAAATGCAAGATGATTTACTAAAACTTTGGGAAGATACAAATTTCACCATGCTTTTTGTAACTCATTCAATAGATGAAGCGATAAAACTTGGTTCTAAAATAATAATCTTTGGAACAAATCCTAGTCAAATTTTAAAACAAATAGATGTAAATGAATTTACTTCAAAAGATGAAATTGCAAATATTATGTTCAAAAATCAACCAGAGTATTTTATTTAAGAAGGAGAAAAAGATGAAAAATAAAAAATTTAATTGCCCTTTGAAAAATAAAATAAAAAATGTTGATTATAAAAAAGAGTCATTTTTGATAAAAAGTTTTCTTTTTATTTTGTTATTGGTTATTTGGGAAGTTTATGCAAGGAACTTAGATAATCCTTTGATGTTTCCAACATTTAGTGAAACAATAAAAGGTTTTTTTGAAGTTATTCAAAATGGAGAGTTGATAAATAGGATTTTATCTTCATTAAAAGTTCAAGTTAGTGGATATTTAATAGGAATTTTTATAGCTGGAGTTTTAACAATATTTGCAATTTCTACTAGATTTGGTGCTTATTTATTAGAACTATTAACAGCTATTTTTAATCCACTTCCTCCAATTGCATTGTTACCTTTAGCATTGTTGTGGTTTGGACTTGGTTATGGAAGTATTGTTTTTGTGATTGTACATGCAGTTGTTTGGCCAATTTCAATAAATATTTATAGCGGATTTTTGGGTGTTAGTAATACTTTAAGAATGGTATCAAAAAATTATGAGTTATCAACAATCTCATATATATTTAAAATAGCAATTCCAGCTGCATTGCCTAGTATTATAACTGGACTTAAAGTTGGTTGGGCATTTTCTTGGCGTTCATTAATTGCAGCTGAGTTAGTTTTTGGAGTTAGTTCAGGAAGTGGTGGAATAGGTTGGTTTATTTATGAGAAAAAAAATCAATTGGATATAAATTTAGTTTTTGCAGGTTTATTAACAATTATTTTCATTGGAATTATTACAGATTTGATTTTCCAATTTATAGAGAAAAAAACAGTAATAAGATGGGGTATGAAAACAAAATGAAAAGGATAATATATGTATGTTAGTCATTTAGAGTGTCCAAAATGTAATACAAAATTTAATCATAAGGAGTTAAATCAACTTTGTATTTCATGTCAGTCTCCACTTTTAGTAAAATATGATTTAAAAGCTGTAAAAGAGAATTTTAAAAAAGAGAGTTTATCTTCAAGAAGTTCCAATTTATGGAGATATAAAGAACTTTTACCAATAGAAGATGAAAAAAATATTGTCTCTTTGGGTGAAGTTATAACACCTTTGATAAAACTAGAGAAACTATCAAAAAAGATAGGTTTAGAAAATATATATTTGAAAGATGAAGGTTTAAATCCTGGTGGAAGTTTTAAATCAAGAGGTGCAGCAGTTGGAATTTCAAAGGCAAAAGAGTTAAATGTAAAAGCATTTGCTATGCCTACAAATGGAAATGCTGGAGCTGCTTGGTCTATTTATGCTGCAAAGGCAAATATTAAAGCTTATATTGTGATGCCACAAGATGCACCAATTATAACAAGAAATGAGTGTATTGTTTCTGGAGCAGAACTATTTTTGGTTGATGGATTGATTAGTGATGCAGGAAAGATTGTAGCAAAAGCAATAAATAAATATAAATTTATGGATGCTTCAACACTAAAAGAACCTTATAGAATTGAAGGTAAAAAGACTATGGGATTTGAAATAGCAGAGCAATTTTCTTGGGAATTACCTGATGTTATTTTATATCCAACTGGTGGTGGAGTTGGATTAATAGGAATATATAAAGCACTTTTAGAGTTAAAAGAAATAGGTTTTATAAAAGGAAAATTACCAAGGTTGGTTGCTGTTCAAGCTTCAAATTGTGCTCCAATAGTAAAAGCTTATGAAAGAAAAGAAAAAGAGTCAATATTTTGGGATAATGCAAATACAGTAGCATTTGGAATAACTGTACCAAAAGCAATAGGTGATTTTTTAGTTTTAGAAGCAATTTATGAAACAGATGGTTGTGCAATTGCTATTAGCGACGAAGATATTTTGAAGTATCAAAAATTAATAGCAAAAGAAGAGGGATTATTTATCTGTCCTGAAGGAGCTGCAACTCTAGCTGCAACTGAAGAGTTATATAAAAATGGTTGGATAAAAAAAGATGAAAAAGTAGTTTTATTAAATACTGGAAGTGGACTAAAATATCCAAATACAGTTAACTCAAATCCAATTATTTTAAAAGTTGATGAGGAGATAAATCTTGAAAAAAATATTTAGAAGATTCATTTATATTAAGATTAAAATCTTTGGAAGTAGGAAAAAAAGGAAGAAAGAAAAAACAGCTTTTTCTTTTCCTATTGGAAGAAAATATGGATTTACATATTTTTAAGTATAAAGGTGAGATTTGAAAAAATCTTTAACTATTATACATTTAATGTATAAATTATTTAAAAAAAGAGAGATTAAAATGAAAAATATAGTAAAAGTTTTAAAAAAATTTGCAGTTGCTTTAGTTTTGATTCCTGCAATATCTTTTAGTGCAGATGGAAAAAATTCTATTGATATAATAAAAGAAAAAGGGAAAGTTAGAATAGGAGTATTCAGTGATAAGGCACCATTTGGATATCTTGATAGCAATGGGAAAAATCAAGGATTTGATATTGTAATTGCTAAAAAATTAACAAAAGAACTTTTAGGTGATGAAAATAAAGTTGATTTTATTCTTTTAGAACCAGCAAATAGAGTTGAATATTTAGAAACAAATAAAGTTGATATAGTTTTAGCAAATTTTACAGTAACACCTGAAAGAAAACAAAAAGTTGATTTTGCAAATCCTTACATGAAAGTTGCTATTGGTGTTGTCTCTCCTGAGGCAAAACCTATAAAATCTATTGCAGATTTAAAAGATAAAAAATTAATAGTTACTAAAGGAACAACAGCAGAAGTTTACTTTACAAAAAAACATCCAGAAATTGATTTATTAAGTTTTGATCATATTTCAGAATCATTTACTGCATTAAAAGATGGAAGAGGAGTGGCATTTTCTCAAGATAATACTTTACTTTTTGCATGGGCAAAACAAAATCCTGGATTTGTTACAGGAATTGATTCTTTAGGTGAACAAGATACTATTGCACCAGCTGTTAAAAAAGGGAATATAGTATTACTTAATTGGATAAATGAAACTTTAGAAAAATTAGGAAAAGAAAATTTTATTCATAAAGCTTATGATGAAACGTTAAAACCTATATATGGTGATTCAGTTAATATTGAATCAGTTGTAATTGAAGGTGGAAAAATTTAATTATTATGGATATAAATTTTATTATAGAGGTTTTACCTTTATTCCAAAAAGCTTTATTATTGACTATAAAACTTGCATTTATTGGAATATTTTTCTCAATAATAATAGGATTAGTTTGTAATTTATTATTGGCTAAAGAGAGTTTATTTTTCAACTCTTTAGTCAATGCTTATATTGAATTATCTAGAAATACACCTTTACTTATACAGCTTTTCTTTTTATATTATGGATTACCAAAATTTGGAATAAAACTAGATGAACAAATTTGTGCAATTATAGGTTTAAGTTTTCTTGGTGGAAGTTATATGAGTGAAGCTTTAAGAGCAGGAATTGAAGCTGTACATAAAAATCAAATTGAATCAGGACTTAGTTTAGGAATGAATAAATTTGAACTGTTTAAATATGTGATTTTACCACAAGCAATTTCTGTGTCTATTCCTTTGATTGCAGCAAATGCAATTTTTTTAGTTAAGGAAACTTCAGTTGTTGGAATAATTGCAGTTAAAGAGTTGATGAATTTGACTAAAACTTTAATTGGTGTTTATTATAAAACTTACGAAACGATGTTTTTATTAATAATATTTTATTTAATAATTCTTTTACCATTATCATTGATTTTATCTTATATAGAAAGGAAAATGCGATATGCAGAGCATGGGAATTGAATTGATATTTGAAGGAAATAATTTATTAAGAATATTAGAAGGAACATTAAATACTATTCAAATTGCTTTTAGTTCTATTTCTTTTGCTTTGTTATTTGGTTCAATATTTGGGATAATTTATTCAACAAAAAATAGAGTTATTAAATTTATTTGTAGAGTTTATTTAGAAATCTTTAGAATAATCCCTATTCTTGTACTTTTATTTATTTTTTATTTTGTAGTTCCAAAGTTTTTTGATATTGACATTAGTGGAGAGTTCGTAGCTATTATTGTATTTGTTTTATGGGGAATTGCTGAAATTGGTGATATTACAAGAGGAGCAATAGAATCTATTCCAAGACATAATATTGATGTGGCATTAGCTTTAGGATTTAACAAAATTCAAGTTTATAGATATATTTTAATTCCGTTATCATTTAAAAGAGTAATTCCAGGAGTTATAAATCTAACAACAAGAATGATAAAAACAACATCCTTGGTTGTAATGATAGGAGTAGTTGATATTATTAAAGTTGGGCAACAAATTATAGAGAGTAATGTTTTAAAAGTGCCAGATTCTGCTTTTTGGACATATGGATTCATCTTTTTCATATATTTTATAATTTGTTATCCAATGTCAAGATTTGCAAAAAATTTAGAAAATAGATGGAATAAGTAGGAAAATATGAATAATTTAATAGAAATAAAAAATCTTTTAAAAAAATATGCAGATAAAACAGTTATAAATGGAATTGATTTATCTATAAAAAAAGGTGAAGTTGTTGTACTTTTAGGACCTTCAGGTTGTGGGAAAAGTACATTGTTACGAACAATAAATGGACTAGAAGATATTCAAAGTGGAGAAATTCTATTTAAAGGTAAAAATATTCATTCAAAAAATGCTGATTGGATAAAAATAAGACAAAAAATAGGAATGGTATTTCAAAATTATGAATTGTTTCCTCATTTAAATGTAATAGATAATATTTTATTAGCACCATTAAAAATTCAAAAAAGAACTAAAGAAGAGGTGATGAATCAAGCAGAAGAACTTCTAAAAAGAGTTGGGCTTGAAGATAGAAAGTTTTCCTATCCACGAGAGTTATCAGGTGGGCAAAAACAAAGAATTGCAATTGTAAGGGCTTTATGTATGAATCCCGAAGTTATGCTTTTTGATGAGGTTACAGCTTCTTTAGATCCTGAAATGGTTAGAGAAGTTTTAGATGTAATATTGAATTTAGCAAAATCAGGTATGACTATGTTGATTGTTACTCATGAAATGGGATTTGCTAAATTGGTTGCAAATAGAATTGTATTTTTGGAAAATGGAAAAATATGTGAAGAGACAACACCTAAAGAATTTTTTACTAATCCAAAAACACAAAGAGCCAAAGAGTTTTTGAATATTTTTCAATATGAAAGTTAGTATAAATTCTTACTTTATAATCTTGATAAAAATTGTTAGATATAGTATAAATTCTATTGAAACTTGAGAAAAAGAATAAAATATTCATTTTTATTAATCTAATAAATACCATTATATAGTTGTTTTAGCACAAATTTGTAAAATTATTTCAAAACCTCTTGACAAATATTTTTTTTATTATTATAATTTCACCAATTTAGTAGGTGATAGATTAAATTTAAAAATATCATCTAAAGGGAAAGGATAAAAAATGATGTGCGACATGTGTAAAGAAATAGAAAATAAAAAGAAGAAATAGGTGAGATTTTTTTAAATCTTTAATTATCACACATTTAGTGTATATAATATCTAAGAAAGAGAAAATAAAATGATAAAAAATATAAAAAACATTGCATTAGCATCATTGCTAATTTCAACATTAGGTTTTGCAGATGATTTTGCATACGATAAAAAAGCAGAAGCTTCAAAAAAATCAATTGAAATCTTAAATGTTTCATACGATCCAACAAGAGAACTTTATGAAGAATATAATAAAGCATTCTCAAAATACTGGAAAGAAAAAACAGGACAAGATGTAACAATTAAACAATCACATGGTGGTTCTGGAAAACAAGCACGAGCAGTAATTGATGGATTAAAAGCAGATGTTGTAACTTTGGCACTTGCTTATGATATTGATGCAGTTGGTGAAAAAGGACATTTAATTCCTAAAGATTGGCAAAAAAAATTAGATTTCAATTCATCGCCTTATACTTCTACTATTGTTTTTTTAGTTAGAAAAGGAAATCCAAAAGGGATTAAAGATTGGAATGATTTAATTAAAGATGGTATTGAAGTTATAACTCCAAATCCAAAAACTTCAGGAGGTGCTAGATGGAACTATTTAGCAGCTTATGCTTATGGTTTAAAACAAGAACTTGGAAGTTTAGACAAAATTGATTTTAACTCACAAAAATATAAAGTTGCTGATGAAAAAGCAAAAGAGTATGTTTCAAAACTTTTAAAACATGTTCCAGTTCTTGATTCAGGTGCAAGAGGAGCTACAAACACATTTGTACAAAGAAAAATTGGAGATGTACTTTTAGCTTGGGAAAATGAAGCATTTTTAGCAATAAACGAGCTTGGAAAAGATGAATTTGAAATAGTTGTTCCATCTATTTCAATATTAGCTGAACCACCTGTTACTGTTGTTGATGTAAATGCTAAAAAAAGAGGAACATTTACTGTTTCAACTGAGTATTTAAATCATCTTTATTCAAAAGAGGGACAAGAAATAGCTGTTAAAAACTACTATAGACCAAGTCTTCCTGAATTAGTAAATAAAGAAGATTTAAAAATATTCCCAAAACTTGAATTATTTAAAATTGATGATGTTTTTGGAAGTTGGGCAAATGCACAAAAAGTACACTTTGATGATGGTGGAACATTCGATTTAATTTATAAATAACATAAATTAAAAGGAAAAGAAGTGGCAAATAAGACGATTTTAGATTTAGTTGGGAATACGCCACTAATAAAATTAAATCAAATAACAAAAGATTTAAATGATGTAAGTATTTATGCTAAATGTGAATATTTAAATCCTAGTGGATCAGTAAAAGACAGAGCCGCAAAAGCAATAATATTAGAAGCAATAAATAGTAATAAACTTACAAAAGATAAGATTTTATTAGATAGTACAAGTGGAAATACAGGAATTGCTTATGCAATGTTTGGTGCAAATTTAGGTTATAAAGTTAGTGTAACTTTACCTAAAAATGCAAATTTTGAAAGAAAAAGAATTTTAAAAGCTTTTGGTGCAACTATAATTGAAACAGATCCTCTTTTAAGTTCTGATGGATCATTAATTAAAGCAAAAGAGTTAGCAGAGGAAAATCCAGATATCTATTATTATACAAATCAGTATAACAATGAAAACAATTGGAAAGCACACTATAACTCAACAGCTTTGGAAATTTGGGAACAAAGTGAAAAAAAAGTTACTCATTTTATAGCAGGAATGGGAACTTCTGGAACTTTTGTAGGAACCTCAAGAAGATTAAAAGAGTTAAACCCAAATATAAAAACAGTTGCAATGCAACCATCTTCACCATTTCATGGATTAGAAGGAATGAAGCATATGGCAACAACAATAGTACCTGAGATTTACGATAGTTCATTGATTGATGAAACTATTGAGATAGATACTGAAGATGCAAGAAGAACAACTTTGGAATTAATAAGAAAAGAAGGATTATTTGTTGGTATATCTTCTGGGGCAAATGTTTATGCAGCATTGCAGTTAGCAAAAACATTACCAAAAGGGAGTGTTGTAGTTACTATTTTATGTGATAGTGGTTTTAAATATTTAAGCGATAGCTTATGGGAAGAAGATTTATGATAGAGCTAAATAAAAATCTTATGGAGCAAATAAATGAACATGCAAAGAAAGATTATCCAAATGAGTGTTGTGGTATTCTTTTAGGTAAATTTGAAAAAGAAAAAAAAACTGTAAGTGAAGTTTTAGAACTATCAAATGAAAGAGAAGATGAAAATAAGTACAATAGATATCTAATTCCATCAAAAAAGATTTTGGAAACAGAACTATATGCTCTAAAAAATGGTTTGGATATAGTTGGATTTTATCATTCACATCCAAATCATAATGCAATACCTTCTCAGTTTGATATTGATCATGCACTTCCTGTTTATACATATTTGATTGTGTCAGTTTATGATGCAAAAGTGATTGATTATACAGTTTCAGTATTATCAAACGATAGATTAAAATTTGAAAAAGAAGAGATAAAAGGAGTTTAATAATGGCAAAAGTTTATATACCTACAGCTCTAAGATTATTTACAAATGGAGATTTTGAGATAATTTTAGGTGGAGAAAATATATCTGATGTTGTATCAAATTTAGTTGATAAATATCAGGATTTAAAAAATCATCTATTTACAAATGAAGGAAAACTAAGAAGTTTTGTAAATATTTATCTAAATGAAGAAGATATTAGAGCATTAGATAATTTACAAACGAGAGTTTATGAAGATGATAAAATACTTTTAGTTCCATCTATTGCAGGTGGATTGTAATGGCTAAAGATGATAAGTATGATAAATTATCTCAAGAAGAAATAAGTAGATATAGTCGTCATTTAATATTGCCAGAAGTGGGACTTGAAGGACAATTAAAACTAAAAAATGCAAAAGTTTTAGTTGTAGGAACAGGAGGATTAGGTGCTCCTGTAATTTTATATCTAGCAGCTGCTGGAGTTGGAACAATTGGATTAATTGATTTTGATATTGTTGATGAATCAAATTTGCAAAGACAAATTATACATACAACAAAAGATATTGGGCGTCCTAAGATTTCTTCAGCAACTGATAGAATAAAAGCTATAAATCCTAATGTTAAAGTTGTTGCTCATAATGATAAATTGACAAGCCAAAATGCAATAAATATTATTAAAGATTTTGATATTGTTGTTGATGGAACAGATAATTTTCAAACAAGATATTTAGTAAATGATTCTTGTGTTATTTTAAAAAAACCATTTGTATATGGGTCAATTTTTAGATTTGAAGGACAAGCAAGTGTTTTTAATGCTTATGATGGTCCTTGTTATAGATGTTTATATCCTGAACCACCACCAGTTGGACTTGTTCCATCTTGTGCGGAAGGTGGAGTAGTAGGAATTTTACCTGGTATTATAGGAACAATACAAGCAAATGAAACAATAAAACTTATTTTAGGAGTAGGAGAGGTTTTAAAAGGAAGACTTTTAGCTTTTGATGGTCTAAAAATGCAGTTTAAAGAGTTGAAGCTTAAAAAAGATGAAAAATGTCCAGTATGTAGTGAACATCCAGTGATAACAGAACTTATTGATTATGAAGAGTTTTGTGGTCTGAAAAAACCTGATGAAAGAATAGAAGTAGAAGAGATAAGTGCAATAGATTTAAAAAATCTAATAAATGAAAAAAGACCTGTTCAATTGATAGATATTAGACAACCACATGAGTTACAAATAGGAAAAATTGAAGGTTCAAAGGGAATACCTTTTGGTCAATTATTAAGAAGAAAAGATGAACTTGATAGTTCTAAGAAAGCTGTGATAATTTGTAAAATAGGTCTTATGAGTGCTGAAATTATTAGACAGTTGAAACAATCAGGTTATACAGGTGAAATATATAGCCTAAAAGGTGGTATTACATCTTGGGCAAATGATATAGATTACACAATGGCAAGATATTAAATTAAAAGAGGAAAATAAAATGGCAGAGGAAAATAAAATAGTAAGTTTAAGTGCAAAATCTGCATATAATTTAGCAGATGTTGTAAAAACAACACCTGTTTTTGATTCGTTAACTCCAAGATGGGTTACAAGATTACTTGATTGGAAATCTTTAGATAGTGGGATTTTTAGATTAAATAAAGTAAAAGAAGGAGATACACCTCTTGATACTTTATGTTCACAAAAAATTCATAATAAAATTCCTGAAGGATTTGTAGATTATGAAGAAAACCCTAGAGAATATCAATTAAACTCAATTCAAACAATTATAAATGTAAATACAAAAGTGTCAGATTTATATAGCTCTCCAACACAACAAATTCAAGAGCAATTAAAACTTGCAATTGAGAGTTTAAAAGAGAGACAAGAAAGCGAATTATTTAATAATGATGATTATGGATTATTAAATAATATTGATGAATCTCAAAGAGTTCAAAGTAGAACTGGAAGTCCAACACCTGATGATTTAGATGAGTTATTAACAAAAGTTTGGAAAGAACCATCATTTTTCTTAGCACATCCAAGAGCAATAGCTGCATTTGGAAGAGAAGCTACAAGAAGAGGAGTTCCACCAGCAACTATAACTTTATTTGGAACATCATTTTTAACTTGGAGAGGAGTTCCTATTATTCCTACAAATAAACTATTTGTTGATGGATTAAAAGAGCCAAAATCAAAAGCTGGAAAAACTAATATTTTATTAGTTAGAACAGGTTATGAAAAACAAGGTGTTGTTGGATTATTCCAAAATAATTTACCAAATGAACAATCACGAGGATTATCTGTAAAATTTAGAGGAATAGATAATAATGGAGTTGGTTCATACCTTTTATCACTATATTGTTCAGCAGTAATTTTATCAAAAGATGCAATAGCAGTTTTAGAAGATGTTGATGTAGGAAACTACTATGATTACGCACAATAATTTACCAAATTTTGATGAAGAGTTTTTTAAAAATCAAATAGAAGTTTTGGCAAATCAGGCATTTCCTGAATTTAATTCAAATCCACATACAACTTTTAATGATGGGTTTGATTATGAAAAAGTTATTCAAACAAATTTTTATGAAGATAAAGATGTGTCAAATTTTGAAACTTTTTCAAATATTCAAATAGTTCCACAAAATAACTCTTATGAGATATTCAATGTTGAAGCTATAAGAAAAGATTTTCCAGTTTTAAATGAAAAAGTAAGTGGTAATTATCCACTTATTTGGTTAGATAATGCAGCAACAACGCAAAAACCAAAAAGTGTAATAGATAGAATAAGTTACTTTTATGAACATGAAAATTCAAATATTCACCGAGGTGCTCACACATTAGCAGCAAGGGCAACTGATGCTTATGAAGAGGCTAGACAAAAAGTAGCAAGTTTTGTAAATGCACCTAGTCAGAACAATATTATTTTTGTGAGAGGTGCAACAGAAGCTATAAATTTGATTGCACATAGTTTTGGTAAATTTAACTTGCAAAAAGATGATGAGATAATAGTTTCAAATTTAGAACATCATGCAAATATTGTTCCTTGGCAAATATTAAGCCAAGAAATAGGTGCAAAAATAAAAGTTATACCTGTTGATAATGATGGACAAATTTTACTAAATGAGTTTGAAAGATTAATAACTCCTAAAACAAAAATAGTATCAATTGCTCATGTATCAAATGCTTTAGGAACGATTGTTCCTATAAAAAAAGTAGTAGAAATTGCTCATAGATATGGAGTAAAAGTTTTAATTGATGGTGCTCAAGCAATATCACATATAAAAGTTGATGTTCAAGAGCTTGATTGTGATTTTTATGTTTTTTCAGGGCATAAAGTATTTGCTCCAACAGGAATTGGTGCAATATATGCTAAAAAAGAGCTTTTAGATATTATGCAACCATATCAAGGTGGTGGAAATATGATAGCTGATGTTACTTTTGAAAAAACTATTTATCAAGCTGCACCAAATAAATTTGAAGCAGGTACAGGAAATATTGCTGATGCAGTAGGACTTGGAGCAGCAATTGATTATGTTACTAAAATTGGAATTGAAAATATTTATAGATATGAACATGAACTTTTAGAGTATGCAATATCTAAAATGAGTGAAATTTCAGGTCTTAGATTAATAGGAACAGCAAAAGAAAAAACAAGTGTTTTATCATTTGTTCTTGATGGATATGATACAACAAAAGTTGGAGAATATCTTACAAGTAAAGGAATAGCTTTAAGATTTGGACACCATTGTGCACAACCAATTTTAAGAAGATTTGGAGTTGAAACAACAGTTCGTCCATCTATTGCTTTTTACAATACAAAAGAAGAGATAGATTTTTTAGTTAAAACTATCAAAGAGTTTAAAAATAGTTATTTATAAAAGAAGTAAAAGTGGAAAAGTTTGAAGATTTAGATAGTGAAATATTATTTCCAAATAGAAAAGATTTTATAAAAGATAATATTGCAAAAGAGTTTAATAAAGTAGCAATATTTGATATAAGTGGATTTGGAAATATAAATCATTATTATGGATATGATTTTGGAGAAAAGATTCTAAAAATCATATCTTTAAGGTTGGAAAATAAGTTTTTAAATGGAAAAATTTACTATTTAGGAGCAGATATTTTTGCAGCTACTTCAGATGAAACTGTTTCAAAAGATAGATTTGTTCAAGCTGTAAAATCTATTATTTGGTATTTTGGATATTCTCCTATTGAATTAGATGGATATAAAGTTTATATTCCATTAAGAGCAGGAGTTGCAATAAACTATGCAGAACTTTTGTTTTGTGCAGAATATGCTTTAAAACAAACAAGAGTGATAAAACATAATTTAGTTGTATATGATAATGAACAACATCACATTTGTAATCCTTCTTCTTTATCAATAGAGCAAGAGTTGTATTGGGAAACACAAATAATTCAAGCTATAAAAAAAGACAAATTTGAGATTTTTGCACAATCAATAAATAGTCAAAATGAGAAAAAATATGAAATATTAATTCGTATGAAAAACTCAAAAGATGAGGTTGTAAGTCCATATTTTTTTATTGATAGAGCAAAAAAAATAAATTTATATAGTGAAATTACAAAAAAAGTAATTCAAAAATCTTTTGAGTTTTTTGAAGATAAAAAAGTTGAATTTAGTATAAATTTATCAATTAGTGACATTTTAGAAAAAGATGTTGTAGATTTTTTAATACAAAAAATTTATGAATTTGATATAGGCTATTTTTTAACAATTGAAATAACAGAGAGCGAAGGTATTGATAATATTGAAGAAGTTATCTCTTTCATTAAAATTGTAAAAAATTTAGGTGTGAAAATAGCAATAGATGATTTTGGTACAGGATATTCAAATTTTTCGTATTTAGTAAAACTTCAAGCTGATTTTATAAAACTTGATGGTTCTATTATTCAAGAAATAAATAAAACAAAAACAGCCAAAGCAGTTGTTGAAGCAATAGTGTTTTTCGCACAAAAAATTGGTATTAAAACTGTTGCAGAGTTTGTTTCTTCAAAAGAAATTTTTGAAACTTGTAAAGAATTAAATATTGATTATTTTCAAGGTTATTGGTTCGATGAGCCAAAAAGTGTAAAAGATTTAAAAATAGGTAAAGAGTACCTAAATGCAAATAAGTAATAATAAAAATATAAAATTATTTGAACAAATAAAAGAAGATTTTAATGTTCCAAAAAACAATGACCCAGCATTAAATTCACGATTAGAAATCTTTTTTAATTATCCAGGTGTTTGGGCAATAATAAATCATAGAATAGCAAATAAATTTTATGTAAATGGTTTTAAAAAATTAGCAAGAGTTTATAGTGGAATTAGCCAATTTTTAACAAATACTGATATTCATCCCGCTGCAACAATTGGAAGAAGAGTTTTTATTGATCATGGAATTGGTGTGGTTATTGGTGAAACTACTATTATTGAAGATGATGTTTTAATTTATCAAGGTGTAACACTAGGTGGAGTAAGTTTAACTAAAGGGAAAAGACATCCAACAGTTAAATCAAATAGTGTTATTGGCAGTGGTGCAAAAATTTTAGGAAATATTATTATTGGAGTGAGTAGTAAAGTTGGGGCAAATTCAGTTGTAATAAGTGATGTCCCTGATTATTCAACAGCAGTTGGGATTCCTGCAAAAGTTATAAAAAAATATGATAATGCAGGAAAATTTACTCATAGTGATTTACCTGATATTGATAAGGAGGCATTTAAGTATTTAAACAAAAAAATTGAATTATTAGAAAAATTACTTGAAGATAAAGCAATTATAAGTAGTGAAAATCTTAATGACTTAAATCAAAAATTTGATTTAATAGATGACTATTTTATTGATGGTGCAGGAATTTAACAACTTAAATGTTAAAGACAATGTTATTTAAAAACAAAAATAAAAAGAAAAGGAATAAAAGATGGGATACGCAAAGAATATAACAGAATTAATAGGGAATACACCACTAGTACAATTACAACAAGCAAGTAATGAGAGTGGAGCAATAGTATTAGGTAAATGTGAATTTTTAAACCCGACACATTCAGTAAAAGATAGAATTGGAACAAATATGATTAATACAGCTTTGAAAGAAGGATTAATCAATAAAGATACAATAGTAATCGAACCAACAAGTGGAAATACAGGAATAGCACTAGCTTCAGTTTGTGCAGCATTAGGAAT
>NZ_MUXF01000004.1 GCF_003063295.1 Arcobacter lacus | reverse complement strand
ATTTAATTTTTTAACCATTATTATTCTATACAAAATTATTTTTAATACATTATTCTAATTTATTATTATTGATTATTTTATTCATATATTCTTCTTACATTAAATCTTTACTATCTCTAATTCTCTAATATAACACTGATTTAAAAGAAAAAATACAATTCTATTATTTTCTTAGGCATAAAAAAAGCCAAGCTAAAAAACTTGGCTTTTTTCTTTTGGAAACAACAAATCTTATAATCTTGACTCGTATCTTCTTAACATATACAGTTTTTTTAACATTTTCTTTCTAGCAGAAATTTTTTGCTTTTTTCTGATTTCAGTCATTGGTTCAAAATATCTTCTAGCTCTAGTTTCAGTAACGATTAGGTTTCTGTCACATTGTTTTTTAAATCTTCTATATGCTTCGTCAAAAGATTCATTATCTTTAACTTTAATGCCTGGCACTAAAATCACCCTCTTTCTTTTAAAATTTAGGGTTTCATTATATTTAAATAATACTTAATTCCTATTTAACTAATATTTTAATAGAATAAAATTTGAATAATAAATAAGTATAATATTTTTAAGAGGTAAAAATGATAGATTTAAATGATAAAAAATTAGAATTAGATTATCCTTGTAGTTGGGAATATAAACTTGTTGTTTTAGAAACTACGAATATAAAACAAACGGTAAAAGAAGTTATATTTGAAAGAGAACATAAAGTAAAAGAATCAAAAGTAAGTAGCAAAGGAAAATTTAAAAGTTATACTTTAGAGATGCTTGTTCATAATGAAGATGATAGAAAAGAGATTTTTAAACTCTTAGGTGAACATGGTGATATAAAAATGATTATCTGATTTATAGCTTTATTCAAAAGATAAAGCTATAAGTTCTCTTTTGAATAATTCTTGATTTAATTTTTTTATTGCAGTTTGATAGTGTTTTTGAATAGTCTCTTCATCATCTCTTACAATACTTTTAATTTCATCTATAGATTTTCCTTCTTCAAAAGCGATAAAAGTTTTGTACTCTTTTCTTGTAAATTTTCTTTTTAGTACTTCTTGTAATTCTTCTTCACTTTTTAGTGTTCCAACAAGTTTTGTAATATGTTTTTGAATTGAATTTGTGAAATTCATAATAAGTATTTTCCTTTTTAGTTATTTAACCAATTTTCTAAGTTTTTTAGATCATCATAAGATGTCATATCCAATTTAATTGGAGATATTGATACATAATTTTCTTTTATTGCTTCAAAATCACAACTTTGATCTTCTGAAGCTTTCCAAATAAGTGGATGAAGACCAATCCAGTAGTATTCCTCACCTCTTGGATTTATATGTCTATCAGAATCTGTTCCATACTCTCTAAACCCTGCTTTAGTAATTTTCATACCTTTGCATTCATTTGGTTTTATTGGGGGAATATTAACATTTAAAAACTTTCTTTCATCTAATGGAAAAGAGTTATTTAAAATTCTAGTTGCAAGTTTTACAATAGTATCTTTTGCTAATTCAAATTCCCATCCATTTTGTATATCTTGACATCTATTTTGACAAACTTGTGAAATTGCAATAGCTGGTATTTTATGAATCACTGCTTCCATTGCTGCACTTGCTGTTCCACTATAAGTTATATCTTCACCCATATTTGCACCAATATTTATTCCACTTATTACTAAATCAGGTTTAAACCCTTCTTTAAATAAATTTCCTAAAGATAAAAAAATACAATCTGTTGGGCTACCATCATCAATTTTATAAAAATCATCTTTTATGCTAATAAGTCTTAATGGTTTATCTAAAGTTAAAGAGTGCCCACATGCTGATTTATTATTAGCAGGGGCAACAACTGTTATTTTAGCAATTGGACTTAAAGCATCTATTAAAGCCTTTAATCCAACGCTATCATATCCATCATCATTTGTCAGTAGTATATGTTTCATCTACTAAATAAACTCCTTCTAATTGTTTTATTAAATTTTCTACATTTGAAGTTACTTTAAAACCTGTTTCAAGTTCTAAATCTGCTAATTTTGATTTAATTATAAGTTTTAGTTCTCTTTTACCTTGATTATTGGCAATAATATCAAATAGTTTATACATAATATTTTCATCTTCACTAAATGCAATAGCAATATTTAAAGGTGGCTCTTGAACTTCTTTTTGTTTTATTTTTAATTTTTCTTTTTGTGCATCAAATATAGTTTCTATTTTTAAAACACTGATTCTTGTAAAACTTTCATTTTTAGAAATTCTTACTTTAAATGCAATTGGTTCTTCATGATTGTATTCATCTTGAAGCTCTTTTAATTTATCTTCAAAAAGCATAAATTCGATTGTTCCATGAAAATCTAAGATTGAAACAATTCCAAATTTATTTCCTTTTTTTGAAGTTTTTTCTGTAATTGATTCAATTTTTCCTACAAAAAGTGCTTGGCTTCCATCTTCAAGTTCATCAATTTGAGAAGATAAAGTAAAGTTTATTTTTTCTAAATCTTTTTTATACTCATCAAGTGGGTGTCCTGAAACATAAAAACCTAAAGTAGCTTTTTCAAATTCTAAAAGTTCTTTAGGATCAAATTCATTTAGATGTTCTAATTCAATATCTATTTTTGTTAGTTCTTCACTATCTCCAAAAAGTGAACCCGTCATCATTTTTTTAGCTGTTGCTGCTTTTCCAACTGTATCAACTATCTTTTCTATTTGGCTTAATAAAGATTTTCTTGTATAACCAAAATTATCAAATGCACCAGCTTTTGTTAAAGATTCTATAACTCTTTTATTTACCTTACTTCCATCAATTCTTGATATAAAATCAGGTAAGTCTTTAAAAGAGGCATTTCCTCTTGCATTCAAAATAGCATTTATTGCAACATCACCAGCGCCTTTAATTGCACCCATTCCAAACATAACAACTTCTTTACCATCTATTTTTTTTGCAGAAAATACTAAATCTGATTTATTTATATCTGGTGGAAAAAGTTCTAATCCTAATCTTTTTGTTTCATCAACATATTTTACAACTTTATCAGTATTATCTTTTTCAAGTGTTAATAGTGCGGCCATAAATTCTGCTGGATAATAGCATTTTAAATAAGAAGTATAAAATGTTACAAGTGCATAAGCAGCAGAGTGAGATTTATTAAATCCATATCCAGCAAATTTTACAATTAAATCAAAAAGTTCTTCTGCATAAGCTCTTGTATAACCTTTATTTTGTGCACCATCTGCAAATTCACCTTTTAATCTATCCATCTCTTCTTTGATTTTTTTACCCATTGCCCGTCTAACAAGATCGGCTCCTCCAAGTGAGAAACCTCCTACGCTTTGAACAATTTGCATAACTTGCTCTTGATAAACGATAACTCCATAAGTATTTTCAAGAATTGGTTTTAATGCAGATTCAAGCTCATCATGGAAATAGTCAATTTTTGCACGACCGTGCTTTCTTTCAATAAAATCATCAAGCATTCCTGATTCCATAGGTCCTGGTCTATAAAGTGCAAGCACGGCGATGATATCCTCAAAATTTGATGGTTTTAATCTTTTACATAAATCTTGCATACCATCAGACTCTATTTGAAATAATCCAATTGTATTTCCTGTTTGAATTAGGTCATAAACACCTTTGTCATTTACGTCTGTTGTAATGAAATTTACTCGTTTTCCATGGCGTTGTTCGATTAGTTTATTTGCTTCTTCAATAACAGTTAAAGTTTTAAGTCCAAGAAAGTCAAATTTGATTAAGTCAACATCTTCAATATATTTTCCATTGTATTGAGTGGCTAAAGTATCAAGACCACTTGGTTTAAAAAGTGGTGTTTTTTTCCATAAAGGTTCATTTGAAATTACAACTCCAGCTGCATGAGTTCCCGCATTTCTATTTAATCCTTCTAATGCTAAAGCATATTCCCAAACTCTTGCAGCTTGTGGATCTACTTCACAAAGTTCTTTTATTTTTGGTTCTTTTTCCCAAGAATTTTTTAAATCTATTCCTAATTCGTCAGGAATTAATTTTGCCATTGCATCTGCTTTTGAATATGGCATATCAAGAACTCTTGCAACGTCTCTAATAACTCCTTTTGCTAAAAGTTTACCAAAAGTGATAATTTGAGCAACGTTAGCACGACCATACTGTTGAACAACATAATCAATAATTTCTCCTCTTCTACTTTGACAAAAGTCCATATCAATATCGGGCATTGAAACCCTTTCTGGATTTAGAAACCTCTCAAAAAGTAAACCATAAGGAATAGGGTCAATATCTGTAATTTTTAAAGAAAATGCAACTAAACTTCCAGCAGCCGAACCCCGTCCTGGACCAACTGGAATTCCCATTCTTTTTGCAACAATTACGAAATCCCAAACGATAAGCATATAGCCAGGAAATTTCATATTATTTATAATTTCAATTTCAACTTCAAGTCTATCTCTATATTCTTGATGATGTTCAGCTGGAACAATTTTTAACCTATCTTCTAATCCTATTCGACATTCATGAATGAATAAAATTTTGTCATTTTCAAGTGAATATTCATTGTCTGGTTCAGGTAAAGTCAAACCAGCTTCTTGTGATTTTTGTCTTGTAAATTTAAAATTTGGAGGAGTTGGATTTCCTAGTTTTATAGTTAGATTACATTTATCAGCTATTTCTTGTGTTGCTTCTATGGCTTCTGGAATATCTGAATATAATTTTGCTATTTGTTCTGGTGATTTCAGATAAAACTCATGCACACTATGTCTTAATCTATTTGGGTCATCATAAAGTTTATTCATGGCAATACACATAAATGCTTCATGAGCATCGGCATCTTTTTGTTCTAAATAGTGAGTATCATTTGTGGCAACTACTTTTATTCCTGTCTCTTTTGAAAGTTTCAAAATTTGATCATCAACAAAAAGTTGGTCAGATATTCCATGACGCATAATTTCTAAGTAAAAATCGTCACCAAAAATCTCTTTATATTCAAGTGCAATTTTTTTTGCCTCTTCATAACCTTTTGCACCAAATTTTACATTTCTTTCACTTTGTGTATTTAGATGCCAATTTATTTCACCTTGTAAACAAGCTGCACTACAAACTAAACCTTCAGAATTTTCTTTTAAAATTTTTTTATTAATTCGAGGATAATAGTAAAAACCATTTATATACGCTTGAGAACTTAGATACATAAGGTTTTTATAGCCAATTTCATTTTTTGCATACAAACATAAGTGATATCTTTGTCTATTTGTTTTATCACTTATATCTTCACTATTATGAATATATGCTTCCATTCCAATGATTGGTTTTATTCCTTCATCTCTCATGGCATTATAAAAAGCAATCGCTCCAAACATATTTCCATGGTCTGTCATAGCTACACTTGTCATTCCAAGTTTTTTTAATTTTTTTGCTAGAGGTTTTATTTTATTTGCACCATCAAGTAATGAGTATTCAGTATGTAAATGTAGATGGGTAAATTGTGGAATTTGTGACATTTTATAATCTTTTTATTTTTAGTATATCCAAAAAATGATTTTGGCTACTTTAACATAAGAAGAGATTAACTTCTTATGCTAATAATCCATTTTTTACATTTTCATAAGTTTCTTTTGATGTGAGAGTTTTTACTATTTCAAGTGCAAATCTCATAGCAGTTGCAGGACCTCTTGAAGTTATTACATTTTCATCTATTACAATATCTTCTTTTGAGTAACCATCAAGTCTAATTTTTTCTTCAAAACTAGGATAACAAGTGAAATTTTTATTTAAAACATCAGCTTTATGTAAAGCATAAGGTGCAGCACATATGGCTGCAATTTTTTTTCTTTTTCCTTTAAACTCTTTTAATAAATTTTGTACATTAATATCTTCAGCTAAAGTAAAAGCATTTGGAAGACCTCCAGGTAAAACAATCATATCAAAATCATCTACTTTTATATTTTCAATTTTACAATCAGCTTCAATTTTTATATTATGAGCACCAATTGTTTTTAAATTTTCTATACCAGCTACTACAACTTCAATATTTGCTCGTCGACAAATATCAATTATTGAAATAGCTTCAATTTCTTCAAAACCATTTGAAATCGGAATAATAATTTTTGGCATTTACACTCCTTTAAAATTTTTCTTAAAATATTATATATAAGTTAGTTTTAACTTCTCTTATATAAAGTAGATATAAGTAATTTTTAAATAAAATCTTAAGAATTATAGAAAGGGGTTTTTATGTTTAAAAATATTTTTTTAGCTGCTGCACTTTTATTTTTTGTGACAGGATGTTCATACAAAGATAAAGATGTTCAAACTGAACATGAAAAAGTAGAAACTATGAAAGATGGAATGTCTGTTGCAAATTACAAACAAGAAAATATTACGGTTCAAAATAGCTTAGAAGCTACAATATCTTCACTTGCAACTCAAATAATGACAAATAAAAAACTTGATACAGCTAAACCTGTGCTTATTACATCTTTTGTTAGATTAGATCAATTTAAAACAACTTCAGAATTTGGAAGAGTTGTAGGAGAAAGTTTAATTGATGAACTTTCAAATAGAGGATTTAATATAATTGAGTTTAGAGGGCAAATGGCAGTTTCTATAAATGATAAAGGAGAATATTTTTTATCAAGAAAACCTCATGAAATTAAAAATGAAGTTCCTAGTACATATATAGTTGTTGGAACTTATTCAAGACAAAATGGAAAAGTTATCTTAAATGCAAGAGTTATTGATAATATTACGGGAAAAGTAATTTCAAGTGCAAGATCAACTTATGTACACAATTTAGCTCATGATTGTGTTTTATTTGGAGATTGTCCTCCAATGAGAACTGTAAAAATAGTAAAAGAGAAATAATTTATGACATTTAAAAAATTAGGAATTTTGAAATTTTTAGTAGTTTCAATTTTCTTAACTACTTTTTTTACTTCTTGCTCATATAAAAATCCAGTCACTAATGTCACAGATTTTCATTCAATGATTTCTGATATGGTTGATAAATCTGCATCAAAAATAAAAGGAAATGTTAGGTTAGGAGAAGTTGTATTAGTATCAGATTTTGTAAATTTGGATAATCTGCAAAATAGATCTCAACTTGGCTTTTTATTATCAAACATCTTAAAAGATAAAATATCATCTTTAAATATTATCATAAGAGAAATAGAACTTGGAAAAGAGTTTGAATTTGGCCCATCAGGTTTTAATCTTCTTACAAGAGAATATGGAAAAATTTTATCAAATCAAGTAAAGTCTAGATATGCTTTAGTTGGAACTTATTCTATTTCAAATAAAAGTTTAAATCTTTTTATAAAATTAATAGATATAAATAGTGGAAATATTTTAACTTCATCTTTCTCTAGAACTGATATTGATGATGAAATTATAAATCTTGAGGGAAATTATTCTATTGATAAAAAAGACAAACCAAAAGATCCACTTATAAGACAACCTTTGGTTTTATAAAATCTCTTGAATTAAGAATTGAGGAGTTATAACTCCTTTAAATTCATTTTTTGCAATAGATACAATTAGGTTAAGGTTATTTGAAATATTTTTATTTGAATCATTAAATTTTATAGCTTCAAAGATTACACCATTACTATTTAAAGTAAGTTTTAAATGATTTTTATCACGACCAATTAAATCATATTTTACTAAATTTACATTTGAGATTTTGAAAATTGGACGATGATTTTCCAATCCATAAGGTTCAAACCCTTCAATAATAGATAAAAATTCTAAATCAACACTAGAAACATCTAATTCTCCAAGTGTATCAATTTCAATATGTAAATCATCTTTAAAATTTTCTAATTCTTCATTTATTATTTTTTCAAATTCCTCTATGTTTTCTAATTTTAGAGATAATCCTGCAGCATTTTTATGCCCACCAAAACCTAAAAGTAAATGAGAAGTTTTTGAGATAAGTTCATATAAATTTATATTTGAATTTGCTCTTACGCTTCCTTTTGCAATATCATTTTCTTGAACTGTAAAAATAAAAGCAGGTTTTTTATATAAATTAGATAATTTTGAAGCAACTATTCCAATAACTCCTTCATGCCAGTTTTCATCCCAAACAATAATGGCATTTTTATTTTTATCGATTTTTAAATTTGCTTTATTTGAAATATCTTCTTGCAAAGTTTTTCTATAATTGTTTAGTTCATCTAATAAACTTAAAGATTCATTTGCACTAAAAGAGTCTTCAGATAATAAAAAATCTAAAGCAATAGTTGCATCATCCATTCTTCCAGCACTATTTAGTTTTGGAGCAATAAAAAAACCAATATCATCACTTATCAAAGATTCTTTTGACAAAATAGTATTTAAAAGTTTAAAAGCTTCTCTTGAAGATGATTTTAATTTTTTTAATCCTTGTTTTGTAATGGTATAGTTTAGTGCAGTCATAGGCATAATATCTGCAATTATCGCAATACATAATAAGTCAAGATAGTCTGACATATTTACATTTAAATTCATCTCTTTTTTTATTGCTGCACATAAATACCAAGCAACTTGAGCTCCACAAATATCTTTAAATGGAAAAGTACAATCTTTTTGTTTTGGGTTTATTATTGCAAGAGCTTCTGGTATTTTTTCACCAACTGTGTGATGATCTGTTATTATTAAATCAATATTTTTTTCTTTTAATTTTAAACTTGCTTCATAAGCTGATATTCCATTATCTACAGTAATTACCAAGCCTTTTTCTATTAAATCAATAATTTTAGTAGATAATCCATAACCATGTTCAAATCTATTTGGGATTATGTGATTTACTTTTATGTTTATTTGTTTAAAAAAATCAAGCATAATAGTTGTAGAAACAATGCCATCTACATCATAGTCACCAACTATAGTGATAGTTTCATTTTCTAAAATTGCTTTTTTAATTCTTTTTGTAGCAATATCTATATCTTTAAATGAAGTTGGAGGAGGAATATCTGCAAGTTTTGAATAAGGATTATTTACATGCCTTGCAGATAATAGTTCAAAAAGTCTATCTTTAGTTATTTTAGACATTATTTAGGTGAATTTGCTTGTCTTACAAATTCTAAAATAATTGGGTTTGGAGTTTCCAAATGAGAAGTAAATTCAGGATGGAATTGAACTCCAACAAACCAAGGATGTTCTTTTAATTCAACAGCTTCAATTAAACCATTTGATTGTCCAGAGATTATCATTCCTGCATTTTCTAAAGCTTCTTTATATTTTGGATTTGCTTCATATCTATGTCTATGTCTTTCATAATATACTTCATCATTTCCATAAGCTTTTTGTAATTTCGTACCTTTTAATGGTTCGAATGGATATTCTCCAAGTCTCATTGTACCACCCATTGGTGATTCATGAGTTCTTAATTGTTTATTTCCACTTTGATCAATAAATTCATCAATTAAATATATTAAAGGATTTTTTGTTTGCGCATCAAATTCAATAGAATTTGCATCTTCAATTCCTAAAACATTTCTTGCAAATTCTATAATAGATAGTTGCATACCAAGACAAATACCAAGATAAGGGATTTTATTTTCTCTTGCATATTTAATTGCTGCAATTTTACCTTCAACACCTCTATGTCCAAATCCACCAGCAACTAAAATTCCATCTGCATTTCCAATAACATCATAAACACCGATATCTTCTATTCTTTCACTATCACACCAGTGAATATTTATTTTTGTATTTAGATGCGCTCCGGCATGAATTAAAGCTTCAATAAGAGATTTATATGATTCTTTTAATCCTAAATATTTACCAACAAAAGCAATTGTAACTTCGTCTTGTGGAACTAAAATATTTTTTACTAAAGTATCCCATTTTTCCATATTTGGTTTAATTTTTATATTAAAGTGTTCAGATAATGGAGTTAAAATACCTTCTTTTATAAATTGAAGAGGCACTTGATATATTGATTGTGCATCACCAGCTTCAATAACAGCATTTCTATCTATGTCGCAAGATAATGCTAATTTATCTTTTAATGCTTTTGGTAACTCTTTTTCAGTTCTACAAACTAGCATATGAGGAGTTATTCCAATTCTTCTTAACTCTTGAACAGAGTGTTGAGTTGGTTTTGTTTTAAGTTCTCCTGCTGCTTTTATAAATGGAACTAAACTTACATGTAAATTCATAGTATTTGATTTTGGAAGTTCATGACGAATAGAACGAATAGCCTCTAAAAATGGAAGACTTTCTATATCTCCAACTGTTCCACCAATTTCAATAATTAAAAATTCATTATCTTCAGCAGCATCAAAAATTCTAGTTTTTATTTCATCAACTACGTGAGGGATTACTTGGATAGTTTTTCCTAAATAACCACCTTCTCTTTCTCTTTTTATAACACTTAAATAAACTTGCCCTGTTGTGAAACTATTTTTTTTAGTTAAAGATTTATCAATAAATCTTTCATAATTTCCTAAATCAAGGTCCGTTTCAGCTCCATCAGCAGTTACAAATACTTCACCATGCTCTAAAGGACTCATTGTTCCTGGGTCTACATTTAAGTATGGGTCAATTTTTAACATGCTTACTTTGAAGCCTGATTGTTTTAGTATTGTTGCAATAGATGCAGAAGTGATACCTTTTCCAAGTGAGCTTAAAACTCCACCCGTTACAAAAATGTATTTTGTCATTTTAAAAATTCTCCAATAAAAATCATTCAAATATAAATTAAAAAGCGATTGTATCTAAGATATGATAATAAGTAAGTTATACAAGATAAGAATTAACTTATCTTATATAAATTTATTGAAGTTTATCCAGTCTTGGATAGATAAATGTTGCTTTTCTATAAACTACAACTTTTTCTGGATTTTCTTTTGCATAAGCTTTTAAAGTGATAGTTATTGGTGTGTCTTTAGTATTATCACTAACTAAAACTTTATTTGTTTCAAGAATAACAACTTTTTTAGCTAATTTTCCAGGACTTAGAGTAAATGGTTCAAATCTAGTGATTTTAATATCAGGATTATCAACTATTTCTAAATCATAAGTCAATGTTTGAGACTCTGTATTTTGGAAAAGTAATAAGAAGTTATTTGTTACAACATTATCCTCTTTAACTTTATATAATTCTGTTGTTTTGTTTACATTTAAAAGCATATGCTCTTTTTCTCCACCCATAACAAATAGTAGAGAAATTACAATTAATAAAGCAACAAAATACATAATAGTAGATTTTCTTACAAATTTTGTCGGAGTATTATATTTTATAGCATTTGTACTTGACCATTGAACTAAAGAAGGTTTTCCTAATTTACCCATAACTTGTGTACAAGCATCAACACATTCTAAACAGTTGATACATTCAAGTTGTAATCCTTTTCTAATATCAATGTGTGTTGGACAAACAGTTACACATGATTCACAAGTTGTACATTCATTTTCACTACTTGCTAAATCTTTTAATTTAAATACAACTTTTTCTTTTTTATCATTGTAGATATCTCCACCTCTGTTTGTAGAATAGATAGCTTGATAAGTATTATTGTCATATAAAACAGATTGAACTCTTGAATATGGACAGATGTAAACACAAAAATCTTCTTTTAACATCACAACATCATATATTAAAAAACCTGCTATTGCTAAAACAAATCCAATTAAAAATAAGTGTTCACTTGGATTTTGTAAATAAGCAAAGAAATCATCAGGGGGAATAAAGTACCACATAAAATTAGAAGCGGCAAGAAGTGCTAAACATGACCAAATAATTATACCTAAAATTTTTTTTACTTTATTTTCAGATTTTGTTAAATCAGGATTTTTTTGTTTATTTTTTATCCTTCTTAAACTTAAAAGTTTTGATTCAATTAAATCTCTGTAAATAACTCTAAATATAGTCTGTGGACATGCCCATCCACACCAAGCTCTACCACCCAAAGATGTAACAGCAAATATTCCTAAAAATAGTAGCATCAATAAAAATGGCATCAAATATAGCTCTTGCATATCAAAAGCAATTCCAAGTAAATGTAATTGTTTTTTGTCAAAAGATAGTAAGAAAATTTGATTTTCATTTATTTTTATAAATGGCAAGCTAAGTGCAACAATAGTAGCTAGAAGATATCCAAGATATCTTCTATATCGATAAGGAGTCTTATCTAAAAATTCATTTTTTTCTTTCATTTTTAAACCTTTACGACGTTTTTTGAAATTTTATATAAAACAACCTTATAATTTGCATAATCAATTATAATTTATACTTATATCTAAATATTTATTGTGGTTATAATTGAGATGCCTTATCAAATATATTTTTTAAAAAATAAAAATATTTTATAAACAAAAATAATTTAAACTAAATTTAAGAAATGTTATGAAATAATTCTCTTATAAATTTTAGGGTTTGATGAAATCCGAAGAGAGCAGAAGAAATTTTGTAGCTCTATGCTTGATAAGACAAGAAATATTTTGGGGTGTGAATAGTATTCACAATGTGTCATAATCTAAATTAAAAAGGATATATTATGAGAATTAATACAAACGTTTCATCTTTAAATGCACAAGAATCAACAAGTCAAACAAATAAGAGTATAACAAGTTCGTTAGAAAAACTTTCTTCAGGTTTAAGAATCAATAAAGCAGCAGATGATGCTTCAGGTCTTGCAATTGCAGATAAATTAAGAACTCAAGCAAGTTCTATAAATCAAGGTATATCAAATGGAAATTCAGCAGTTGCACTTTTACAAATTGCTGATAAATCAATGGCTGAACAATCAAACATTTTAGATACAGTTAAAGCTAAATTAATCCAAGCAAATACAGCAACAACTTCAGCTGATGGTAGAGAGTCAATTAGAAAAGATATTGATAAATTATTAAATCAATTAGATAATATTGCTAAACAAACTAATTATAATGGTACATATTTATTACAATCTGATGCAACTTCTGGTACATCTGCAGCAAGTACAGCACATGTTTTCCAAATTGGTGAGAAAACTTCGGATACAATTACAATGAATACAGTTCGAGCAAATACTACAGGTTTAAGTTTAACTACTTTGGCAGGTTTAGCTGCTTCAGGTTTAACTACTGCGGTTGCTGCTGCACAACAAACAGTGGTTGATACTGCGATTACAACACTTAATGGATATAGAGGAGACATCGGTTCTACACAAAACCAAGTTGAATCAGCTATTAGAAACTTAACAACTCAAGCAACAAATATTAAAAATGCTGAGTCTACAATTAGAGACGTTGATTATGCTGCTGAATCTGCAAATTACAATAAATTAAATATTATTGCACAAGCAGGGTCTTATGCGATTAGCCAAGCTAATTCTACTCAACAAAATGTTTTAAGACTACTTCAATAGTCTTAGCAAAAGGTTAAGTTCTCTTTTATTAAAAAAAGTGAGAATTACTCTCACTTTTTTATTTTATTTATTATTACTTATTTTATCTTACTTTCAGAATTAATATGAAATAATAATCCCAAGAATAAGTAACATATGATTGATTATGTTATAAACTAAGGATTTATTATGAAAATTAATACAAATGTTTCATCGCTTACTGCTCAAGAGTCAGCTTCAAATACAAATAAAGCTATAACTTCTTCGTTAGAAAAACTTTCTTCAGGTTTAAAAGTAAATAAAGCAGCAGATGATGCTTCAGGTCTTGCAATTGCAGATAAATTAAGAACTCAAGCAACTTCTATAAATCAAGGTATATCAAATGGAAATTCAGCAGTTGCACTTTTACAAATTGCTGATAAATCAATGGCTGAACAATCAAACATTTTAGATACAGTTAAAGCTAAATTAATCCAAGCAAATACAGCAACAACTTCAGCTGATGGTAGAGAATCAATTAGAAAAGATATCACAAAATTATTAGAACAGTTGGATAATATTGCACAACAAACAAATTATAATGGAAGCTATTTGTTACAATTAGATGCTACATCTGGTGCTGCTTCTACTGCTTCGTTGTCATTTCAAGTTGGAGAAAAAACTACAGATACGATTACTATGACAGGTGTTAGATCTAATACAGCAGGTTTGGCTTTAACTTCTTTAACAGGTTTAGCGGTTTCAGGTTTAACTACAGCAGTTGCACAATCAGGACAAACTGCAGTTGATAGTGCAATCACAACACTTAATGGATATAGAGGAGACATCGGTTCTACTCAAAATCAGATTGAAAGTGCAGTTAGAAATCTTTCAACTCAAGCAACAAATATTAAAAATGCAGAATCGGTTATTAGAGATGTTGATTATGCACAAGAATCTGCAAATTTTAATAAATTAAATATTATTTCTCAGGCGGGATCTTATGCAATTAGCCAAGCTAATGCAGTTCAGCAAAATGTTCTAAGACTACTTCAATAGAGGTAGTCTTTATCCTTCATTAAATAATTCTTTCCAAACACATTTTGTAATCGTCCACTATTCTTTCTACTTGATTTATAAAAATTTCTTTAATTTTATTTACTTTTTTAGTTTCATCTTTTAGTTTTATATCATTAAAATGATAAAGTAAATAAGGAGTAATTATTTTAAAATAGTTTTCGAAGATTTTATTACTATATGTATATTTACGAGATAATTCATAGATTTGATGAATGTTTTCTAATAGTTCGTTGAATGTTAGAAAATTTACATTCTTTATTTCATTTAGCAAATTAAAAATATCTCTTTCTAAAAATATAATTTCATTTTTTATTGATAATTTAGATTCCACTGATAGCATACTTAAAGAGTTATCTTTTAATAAAAATAAAATATCATTATTTACTGAAAAAGGTATATTCTGAAAATCCTTTAAATTTAAATCGTCTATATTAAGTGGAGTTGCTCCATTAAGAAATGCTCCATTTTTTGAGAGATTAAAAAATTCCATATTATCAATTTTATGTGATAAAAAGATTTCCGCTGATTGTATTGAATTAAAAAATAAAGGTGTTGTAAAAACTTCTTCTAATAAATTACCTTTTACTTTAATTAGACTTTCTCTACTATGAAAGATATCTCTGTTTTGACTAATTATAAGGTCTAATTTTGTAGTACCAGATTCTGAATTTAAAGAATGGCTAGCTCCTGTTTTTTGATTTAATGCAAAATCTAAACCTATCAAATAAACTTTTTTAGCATTTAATTTTATTAAAATATCTAAAGTTAATTCTCCAATACTAAATCCACTAACTGCTAAATTATTTTTATGAAAAGGGTAAAATACCTCATATAGAAATAAGTTTTTTGAAGATAATTTTTTGATAATTTTTTGATTAGATATTGTAGAAGCTAAAATTATAGTATCTTGATCTATTTTCAATACACTTTCATCATCAAATTGTGTTTCATTTAAAAATTCTTGTTCATCAAAAGTTGTAATAATATTTATATGAATATTATTAGCTAATAATTTTTTATAAATAGCTCCTATAGCTATGATAAAAAATTTATTCTGATTTTCTTTAATCCATTCAATATTTTCATCTAAAGATGGTCCTGCGGCTATATACAAAACAGGAATATTATCAAAACTTTTACATTTATCTTTTATTTTATTAAAAAGTAAAACATTATAACCACATTTTATATAATCAGTTGTTCTATTGGTATGTGTATAAAGCAATCTATTGTAGTCATAAAAAGTTGGTTTTCTTGAATTTATTGTAGATAATAAATTATCAATATATTTATCTATGTTTATAGAAGTTGATGAAAATTTAATTAAATAATTATATAAGAAACCAGTATCTAAGAATAATTCTAGTTTAGTTTTTTCTATTTGATATTCATCCATAATAGAAAAAACTACACCTTTTTGTGCAAGAATTGTATAATCAATAGTAAATAAAGATAATCTAAAGATTTCCAAATTTCTTTCTAAAACCAAATATAAATCAGCATTTATTTTCTCTGTAATTTTTGGAATGTGTCTTCCTAGTAAAGTTCCTAAGAAAACAAATTTATTTAGATGTTTTAGTCTTTTTTTCTTATTTTCTAAATTATCTTTTAATAAATTTGAATATTTAGACATATCAGTTAAAGTTAAAGCAGCTAATTCAGTTAAGTGATTAAAATTAAATCTATTTTCTATGTTAATTTGCACATTTTCATTTGAAAAAAAATATTCAGGAATATTTAAAATGGAATTTTTTTCATTAAGTTCCACTTCTCTAATTAAATCATTATTTATTTTTTTTGGATTCTTATTATATAGATACTTATCATTTACAATATCATATATGTCAAATTCTCCATTCTCCATAATAAAATCCAAAGCATATTTTTCTTTATATGTTCCATTTTCTATCATACGAGAAAGTTCATCGACTTTTTGATAAAGGTAATTATCATACTCGCTTAAGAAGGCTAAATTTTTCATAAAAGTTGTTGTCAATGCTGTTTGTAATTGTATTTGGGCTTCAGTCATCTTTTTTAAACCCCTAGTTTATTTAATTTTTTAATTATTATAGTATAATTTACCTATGATAGTAGTACATGCAAAAGGCAATAGTCAGATTGGAATAGGCAATCTTTCTCGATCATTTGAATTGGTAAAGTATTTATCAAAATCAAAAGAAGATGTTATTGGTATTTTTGAGTGTGATAATGAACTTTTTAAGAGATATCAGTATAAAAATATTTTTCATTCTAATAATTTAAATGAATCAATTAATATAATTCGAAAAAATCAATGTAGCATTTATATAAGTGATTTAGTAAATCCTAATAAAGATTGGAGCAATATATTAAAAGACATAGGGATAAAATATATTCTACATTTTAATGGTTTAGAATTTGGTTTTGAACCTGATATTTTGTTTGTAACTGATAATTTTGACTATGAAATCACTAATAATAAATTTAGAATTTATCGAGGATTTCAATATTATATTGTTGGAAGTGATATTCTAAAATATAGAAAAAATATTTTAATTCCGAAGACATCCATAAAAAATGTTTTAATATGTTTTGGTGGGGCTGATCCTGCATTTTTTTCTGAATATTTTGCAAAAAGAATAAATGATTCTAAATATAATTACAATATAGTACTGGGACCAGCTATGGAAAATAGTAGAAAAGAAAATATAAAGAATATAAAAAAGAATAATATAAATTATATAGATAGTCCAATGAATATGATTGAATTATTACTAAAAAGTGATATTCTTGTTACTCTTGGTGGTATGACTACTTATGAAGCTATGTGTTTAGGTATTCCTGCTAGTGCTGTAAGATGGAGTTATTTAGAGTATAATGTAAAAAGTTTTGGAGGAAAAAATATGATTACTGATTTGGGAAGTATTGAAGAAGCCTATGAAAATTTATTAAATTTAAATATGGATAAAGTAAATTTAATTTGTCAAAATGCGTATCAAATAATAAATGGAAACTCTTTAAAAAACATCAAAAATGTAATTGATTCACTTGAGGAATAAATAATATGATAAAAATTGTAAATAAAATAATATCAAATGATAGCCCAACTTTTATAATCGCTGAGGTAGGAGCAAATCATAATGGTGATTTAGAACTTGCTAAAAAAAGCATAGATGCTGCTGTTTTATGTGGAGTTGATGCAGTCAAATTTCAGACTTATACTACCGAAGAGTTATTATCACATAAAGATGTAATTGTGACTGTTGGAAAAACTGGATCTGAAGTAACTCAAACACTAAAAGATTTATTTGATAGTGTTACTCTAAAGAGAGAACTTCATAAAGAGATATTTGATTATGCAAAATCAAAAGGTTTAATTTGTTTTTCTACGCCATTTAGTGTTGAGGTTGTATCTTTTTTAGAAGAACTTGATAATCCAATATATAAAATAGCATCTTCTGATGTAAATTATGTAGATATGCTAGAAGTCATTGGGGCTACAAAAAAACCAGTATTTTTATCTACTGGAAAATGTACACTTTCAGAAATGGATATGGCCATTGATTTATTGTATAAAAGTGGAACTACGGATTTATGTTTGCTTCACTGCATAGCAAACTATCCATCAAAAATGGAAAATATGAATTTAAATGTGATAAAAACATTAAAACAAATGTATCCAGAATCTGTTATTGGGTTTTCTGACCATTCTTTAGGAATTACAGCGTCTTTAGGTGCTGTGTGTTTTGGTGCCAAAATAATAGAAAAACATTTTACGATTGACAAAAATCTTGAGGGTCCTGATCATTGGTTTAGTATGGATCCAACAGATATGAAGAATCTTGTAAATGGAATTAGAGATTTAGAAATAGCATTTGGAACACAAAGAAAGACTTTAAATTTATGTGAAGAATTAGATAAATATTGGGCAACTAGGTCTCTCCATATAAATAGAAATTTAAAAGCTGGAGATATAATAAAAAAAGAATATTTAGATATGTTAAGACCAGGATATGGAATATCTCCTTTTGACAAAGATAAAGTTATAGGAATGAAGCTAGAAAAAGATATACAAGAAGGGACTGTATTAGAATGGACTCATTTCAAATAAAGGGTAAAATTGGAACTTATAGTTTGTAATAATAATGAAATAGGTATAAATAGCTATATTCTTAAAGTTGATAATAGAGTAGTAGTTATTGATCCTAATGACTATGAAGAAATTGTTCATACTATTGGTGAGTGTAGTTTAGATTATATTCTTTTAACTCATGAGCATTTTGATCATATAATGGCAGTTGATAAATTAAGAGATACATATAAGGCTAAAGTGATTGCACAGAAATTTGCGAGTGAACATATACAGTTCGCATCAAAAAATTTATCAAAATTTTCTAATATCATATTGGATTTTATGAATAAGACTATTAGTTCTCCCATCAAAGAATTTGTAGTTAAAGAAGCAGATATTACATATGAAGATTTTTATGAGTTAAGTTGGGAAGGATATGATTTTTTATTTACCCATACACCAGGTCATACAAAAGGAAGTTCTTGTATATTAGTAAATAATTGTTTGTTTAGTGGTGATTCTCTTTTTGAATGTTGCGAGACTGATACAAAAGGAGTTGGAACTAGCAGAAAAGAATATGAACAAATAACTATATCTTTTTTTAAATCACTTGAAAATACTATAACTGTATATGCTGGACACTATCATAGTTTTATTTTGGAAGATAAATTAAAAGCAAGAGAAAAAGCTATTCAAATTTTTAAAAGTAGACCAAAATATACAAATTTATTTTTAAATTATAATGATTTTTTGAACATTCTAGATAATTCTAATTTTTTTGTCAGAAATGATAGTATTTTTATAATGAAGAAGTATTCTGGTTTTTACAAGTTTTATTACTTTGTAAATGATTATAAAAATTTAAATAATTTAAATGATTTTTTTGGTTTATATAAACAACCTGTTATTATTGAAATAATTTCATGTAGAGAAATAGATGAAGGTATTTATACAAAAATTGGATTTAAACCTTATAAAATTTATTCAAGATATAGAACAGACAAGAAAAATAAAAATTTTGATATAGTAAAAATAGCAAATATAGAAGATATGGAAGATATATCAACATTAATTAATGAAACTTTTGATCCTTTAGGTGATTATATTCCAAGTAATGATGAACTTATTGAGTTAATTTTAAAAAAAGAAGTTTTTATTATAAAAGTTGATAATAAGTTAGCAGGAGTATCAATTTATGAAAAAAGACATAAAAATTATTACTTTAGATTATCTTGTGTTCATCCTAATCATAGACCAGGATTAATAGGTTATATGTTGGCTTCAACTTCTCCAAAGGATGGAAATATCTATTCTGCTTGGGTTGATGATAAAAATTTAGAAGCCATAAAGCTAAATACTTTATTAGGTTATAAAATAGATGGAACTAAAAACTATATTTTTATTAAAAATAAGGAAACAATATGAGTTTAGAAAAAATTGAGAATATAATAATAGAATCTTTAAAAGAATATAATCAATCGTTAGGAAGTAGTGAATTAAAGAATTGTACAGCACAAACAAGACTTTATGGTGAAAAAAGTGTTTTAGACAGTATAGGTTTGGTTTATTTAATAACAGATATTGAAGAAAAAATATCAGATAAATTTTCAAAAAATATAGTATTAGCAGATGAGAAAGCGATGAGCCAAAGAACTTCACCTTTTAGAGATGTAGAGACTTTAGCAAAATACATTCAAAATCTTTTAGAAGAATGATATGAATAAAGTTGTAGTTATAACTGGTACAAGTAAAGGTATAGGTAAATTTTTAGTTCAATATTATTTATTAAAAAACTATATTGTAATTGGTTGTAGTAGAACAAAAAGTTCAATTAATGATAAAAACTATAGACATTTTGATTTAGATGTTTGTGATGAAAAAGCTATTGTTGAGATGATTAGAAGCATAAAAAAAGAGTTCGGGAAAATTGATATTCTGTTAAATAATGCTGGAATTGCTTCTATGAATCATTTTATAACAACATCATATCAAAGTGTACAAAATATTTTTGCTACAAATTTTTTTGGTACTTTTCTTTTTACAAGAGAAGTTTCAAAAGTAATGATGAAACAAAAATTTGGAAGAATAGTAAACTATACAACAGTTGCAAAACCTTTGAGACTAGAAGGTGAAGCAATTTATGCTGCAAGTAAAGCTGCTATTGAAAACTTTACTCAAACTATAGCTAAAGAAGTTGCTTCATATGGAATTACTGTAAATGCAATAGGTCCAACACCAATACAAACAGATTTAATAAAGGCTATTCCAAAAGAAAAAATAGCAGAGCTTTTAAATAAACAAGCTATAAAAAGGTTTGGAACTTTTGAAGATATAATAAATGCTATTGAATTTTTTTGTGATGAAAAAAGTGATTTTATAACGGGGCAAATAATATATTTAGGCGGAGTAAATAATTGATAAATTGGATTTTTGATAATTTTAAAAGATTTGGAAATAAAATAGCTATAAACTATAAAAATAGAAGTTATACATATTTGCAACTTTTTTTACAAATTAAAAAAATAGAAAAAGAGATAATCTCAAATGTTGCTAAAAATGAAGTTGTAGCAATAATTGGAGATTATTCTTTTGAATCCATAGCAGTACTTTTTGCTTTATCTAAAAATAGAAATATTATTGTACCAATTACATCTGTAGCAGAAAATGAGATAAAAGATAAAATTGAAGAGTCTTTTTGTGATAAGATAATAAGAATTGTTGATGAAAAATATGTTGTTGAAAATAATATTCCAAAAGAAAAGCATCAGATTATAAAAGATCTTCAAGAAAAAAACAGTTCGGGACTTATATTATTTTCAAGTGGAAGTACAGCTAAGCCAAAAGCTATGATACATGACTTTGATATCTTATTAAACTCTTACAAAAATAAAAAAGAGAAATCTCTTAATATGATTGTATTCCTAATGTTTGATCATATTGGAGGATTAAATACTTTATTAAATATTCTTTCAATTGGTTCTACTATGATAATTCCAGAAAATAGAAATCCTGATGATATTTGTAAATTAATTCAAGATTATAAAATTACAGTTTTACCCTCTAGTCCAACTTTTTTAAATCTTATTTTAATGAATAATTCTTATAAAAAGTATGATTTAAGTAGTTTAAAAATGATTACCTATGGTACCGAGACAATGCCTGATAGTTTACTTAGTAGATTAAAAAATGTTTTTCCAAAAATTAAATTTTTACAAACATTTGGTACAAGTGAAACAGGAATTGCAAATACAAAATCAAAAGCTTCAAACTCAACTTTTATGAAAATAGAAGATTTAGATTTAGAGTATAAAATAGTAGAAAATGAACTTTGGCTAAAAAGTAAAACTCAAATTTTAGGTTATTTAAACTCATCAATGGATAGTTTTACTAAAGATGGTTGGTTTAAGACTGGTGATTTAGTAGAAACTTTAGATGATGGTTACATAAAAATAATTGGAAGAAATAAAGAAGTTATAAATGTAGGTGGACAAAAAGTTTTACCAAGTGAAGTTGAATCTATTATTTTATCTATGAAAGAGATTGAAGATTGTATGGTTTATGGTGAGAAAAATATAATTATAGGAGAAACTGTTGTTTGTGATGTAGTTTGTAAAAATGAAATATCAAATATAAAAATTTTAATTAGGCAATTTTGTAAAGATAAACTTGATAATTACAAAGTACCTACAAAAGTTAATATTGTAGATAAAACAAATTTTACAGATAGATTTAAAAAAATAAGAAGAAAGTAATTTTTTAGTAATATTAATATACTTGTAATCCTAAATCTAAAAAATAAAAATTTTAATAAAGTATAATTTAATTTAAAAAAATGATATAATCTACTCAGAATACACAATATATAGGAGAAAGACTGATGGAATTAGATAGAAAAATGGAACTCTTAGCAGAATTATTTGAATTAGAAATTGGTGAATTTGGTCCAGAAACGGTATTAGAAGATTTAGAAGAATGGGATTCTTTAGCAGCTATTTCTTATGTTGTAATGATGGATGAAGAGTTTAATAAAATTGCTAATCCTTCAGATATTCAAAGATTTAAAACGGTTAATGATATTTTAAATTCAATGGAATAATATGGCTATAGATCATATAAAAAATGTAAAAATATCGGCTGTTGCATGCGCTGTGCCTAGTGATAAGTTAACAGCTGAAGATTTTTATCAATATCTAGAAAAAGATGTTGTAGATAGGTTTGTAAAAGATGTTGGAGTATCACAAAAGTTTTATAGTAAGGATAGAAGAACCATTACTTCTGATTTATGCTATGAGGCTGCCGAAGAAATTTTTAAAAAAAAAGGTATTGATAAAGAAAGTATAGATGGTTTGATTTTTATATCACAAACACCTGATTATCCAGCTCCTGCAACGGCTTGTTTACTACAATATAGGCTTGGACTATCTGAAAATTGTATGGCTTATGATGTTAATCTTGGTTGCTCAGGATATGTTTATGGGTTACATATGGCAGCAAGTAGTCTTCAATCTGGATATATGAAAAAAATATTGTTACTTGTCGGAGATACTTCAGATGGAGTTAGTCCTACTGTGTCATTGAATGATTTGCTTTTTGGGGATTGTGGTAGTGCTACAATAGTTGAATATGATGAAATGGCAGATGGTTTTAAATTTGATTTAAGAACAATAGGAAATGGATTCAAAGCGCTAGGTGCAACTACTGGACTAAGGTATGCTCACATTGGAAATCCTTCTTTCGATCCATCTATTCATATGGATGGTATTTCTATTTTTACTTTTAGTATATCTCAAGTACCAAAATTATTTAAATCATTTTTTCAGTCTTTTGATAGAAAAATTGAAGATTATGACGCCGTTTTATTACATCAAGCTAATAAATCTATGCTGGAAATAATTATAAAGAAAATAAAAGCAGATATATCAAAAGTACCATTTTCATTAAATGAGTATGCAAATACTTCTTCTGCAACAATACCAAATCTTATGTGTCATTATTATGGAGAAAATAATACAGATGATGATATATCTGTAATAATGGCTGGTTTTGGAATAGGTTTATCATTAGGCATTGCTGATGCAAAAATAAATCCAATAAATATTTTACCTATAATATCTACAAATACAACATGGGATGAAGGTAGAACAAAAGTAGAAGAAGCAAATGATAAGTTTAAAGAATAAAAAGATTTTAGTTCTTGGGGCAAGCGGTTCGGTAGGTAGAAGTGTAGCTATTAAACTTAGCCAGTTGGGGGCAAAAGTAGTTATTCAAGGAAGAAATAAAATAAAACTTGAAAATACTTTTTCTCAACTTATAGGAACAGGTCATTATTCCATATCATTTGATCTTTGTAATCTAGATAAAATTGATGAGCTTATGAATTTAGCTGTGAATTTTGATAATGAAAAACTTACAGGTATGGTATATTGTGCTGGTATTATGCCAATTAGACCTATTAAAAGTACAAAAAGTGATTTTCTTCATGAAACTATGCTTATAAACTATTATGCATTTGTAGAAGCAGTTAGGCTTTATGCTGATAAAAGGGTATCTAATGGTGGAAGTATTGTAGTTATGTCTTCATACTCTTCAATAAATGGTGATAAAGGGCAACTTGCTTATTCTGCAAGTAAAAGTGCAATTGATAGTAGTGTTGTAGTTATGAGTAAAGAATTATATTCAAAAAACATAAGAGTTAATGCAATTCGTCCTGCTATTATCCAAGGAGAAGATACAAATATAGAACTTCTTCCTGTTTCAATTAAGAATATTATAGAAAAAATGAAAATAGGATTGATTGATCCAAATATTCTTGCTGAACAAGTTGCTTTTTTAATTAGTGATTATTCAAGCGGTGTTTATGGTAGATGTTTTGACGTAAAAGGATATTTATCATGATTACTTTTCAAGGTAAAAAGATACTAGTTACTGGTGCTAGTTCAGGAATTGGAAGAGAAATATCAATACAGTTGGCAAAGCTTGGTGCAAAAGTTGTTTTATTGGGGAGAAATGAAGAAAAACTAAAAAAATCATTATCTATGTTAGAAGGTATCGGACATAAATATTTTGTTTATGATCTCAAACAAATTGAAGGAATAAAAGATATTGTTGAGTCATTTATTGAATATGATAATATTAAACTTGATGGGTTTATTCATTCTGCAGGAGTACCTTCTGTATATCCACTTAAAATAATAACTCATGATAAGTTTAACGAATCAATGGATATAAATACTTATTCTTATTTAGAAATTATAAAACATTTCTCAAAAAAAAATATTTCTAATGACTATTCTTCTATAGTTTTTATATCTTCAATATTAACAAAATTACCTAAAAAAGCTCAAACACTTTATGTAGCTAGTAAAGCTGCTTCTGATTCAATGTCAAAGGTATTGTCTCAAGAACTCTTTAAAAGAAATATTAGAATAAATAGTGTTTTAGTTGGAGGTGTTTTAACTGAAATGGTAGAGAACACTGAAATATTTAGAATGTTAGGAAATGAAAGTGTAGCTGAAGATTATAATACAGTTTATAAAACACTGAGCACACAAGAAGTTTCGAATATGGTTTTGTTTCTTATGAGTGAAAGTGCAAAATATATAATAGGTGAAAGTTATCATATAGATGGAGGATATTTTTAATGAAAACTCAATTATTTCAAGATACAAAAGGTAAAATTTATACGCTAGAAGATGTCATATCGTCTCTGAAAGAATTGGAAGCCGATAAAGCTGAGATTCTTTATGTGCATACGGATATAGGTTTTGGAAAACCTCTTCTTAAAAGAAAAGATTTTGTTGCTAAATTATATGAAGCAATAAATACATTAGGAGTAAGAACACTTATTTTTCCAACGTATACATTTAGTTTTTGTAATAAAAAAGATTTTGATGTAAAAGAATCAAAAAGTAATATGGGTATGCTCAATGAATATGCAAGAACAAGAGAAAATAGTTATAGAACAGAAGATCCTTTATTGTCTGTATGTGTTATAGGTGAAATACCAGAAGATTTTAACTATTTATCTAAAAATTCTTGTGGAGAAGGAAGTTCATTTGAGATTATGTCTAAAAGTGACAAATATAAGTTTCTTTTTTTTGGAGCAAAGCCTACAGAGTGTTTTACTTTTATGCATTATGTAGAAGATATTTATAAAGTACCATACCGATATAACAAAGAATTTACAGGAAATGTGATTAAAAATGGTATATCTAAAAAAGAAACATATATATTGTGTACTTTATATGATACTGTTATTCCAAGTGTTGATATTAGTTTTCAAGAGAATTTAGAAAATAAAAAAATTCTTAAAAGATTGCCTTTAGGAGAAAAAGAGCTAATGATTATTAATGGAAAGAGTGCATTTGAAGAAATTAAAAAGTGTTTTGATAGAGATATAAATATATTACTTGCTAGACCATATAATGAATATAATTTAGGTAAAAATTATGATTATAATAATGTTAATAGTGTAAAATAAGGTAAGAAATGGAAAATCTGGCTTTAAAATATTTAGAATCTAGTGCTATTGAGTATAAAGATAAAATAGCCTTTATAAGTGGTGATAAAACAATTACTTTTTCTATGACAAGAAATAAATCTTTAGCGGTATCTAATGAGATTATAAATAGAATAGGTTTTACTAAGAATAAACCAATTTTAATTTATTTACCAAAAAGCATTGAAGCGATTGTTTCCATGTTAGGAGCGGTGTATAGTGGAAATTTCTATACACCAACTAGCACAAATTTTCCTGCTAAAAAAATAGAAAGTTTGATAGATATTTTAAATCCAAGTCTTATTATTACAGATAGTTTACACCAAGGTGCTCTTATTGATATAGGAATTAGTAATGATAAAATTATATGTTATGATTTTATTGACTTCAATCAAGATATAGCCTCACTAAAAAATAATGTGCAACAATTAATTGATACAGATTTAATATATACATATTTTACTTCAGGATCAACAGGCGTGCCTAAAGGAGTAACAATTTCACATAGAAATGTAGTGAATTTTATTGAAGCTGCTTGCCGAATAATGCCTATAGATCAGAATACAATCTTTGGTAATCAATCTGCATTACACTTTGATATCACTACTCAAGATTTATATACAACATTAAAGCAAGGTTCTACAATGGTAATTATTCCGGAACAACTATTTGCTTTTCCTAAAAAACTTATTGAATATATTGATAATCAAAAGATTAATTTCATATTTTGGGTTCCTTCAGCATATATAAATGTTTGTTTATTTAAAGCATTAGAAGGTAAAGAACTTAAAGAATTAAAGTCTATTATGTTTGCAGGAGAAGTTATGCCTGTAAAATATTATAACCAATGGAAAAAACATCTTCCAAATTTATCTTTTGTAGCAAATGCATATGGGCCAACAGAGACTACAGTAGATTGTACATATTATATAGTTGATACAGAATTTGACGATAATGAAGAGTTTCCATTGGGATATCCTATAGAAAATACGGGAATTTTACTATTTGATAAAGATAATAAATTGGTAACAAAACCAAATATTCAGGGTGAGTTATGTGTATTAGGAACGAGTTTATCTCCTGGATATTGGAATAATAGATTAAAAACAGATGAGGTTTTTGTTCAAAACCCTTTACATGATAATTACGATGAAAAGATGTATAGAACTGGGGATTTAGCTATGTATAATGATCAGGGATTATTATTATTTTGTGGTAGAAAAGATGATCAAATAAAACACTTAGGATATAGAATTGAATTAGGAGAAATTGAGAATGCAGCTCTATCTTTAGAATATATTGATAATTGTGTTTCTTTTTATAATGATAAAAAAAGAAAAATCACATTAATTTATACATCTAATTTAGATGAAATAGAAAATAAGACCATAAAGTTAGATTTAACAAATATATTACCAAAATATATGGTACCTACTGAATATTATAGACAAGATTCTTTACCAATAAATGTTAATGGTAAAATTGATAGAGTATTGTTAAAATCACAATTTATATAAAAGGAAAAAAATGGAAAGAATAAGAGAAATTTTGGTTGATATAAGACCTGAGTATGATTTTTTTGAAGATGTTAATTTTATTGAAGCTGGAATGCTTGATAGTTTTGATGTAATAAACTTAGTTACTGATATTGAAGAAAAGTTTGGAATTCAAATAGATGGAAGTGATATATTACCTGAAAACTTTTGTAGTATTGATTCTATTAAGAATTTAATAATTTTAAGTGGTGGAAAAATATAAGATTATTTTTAAGGAAAAATCGATGATTAAAACTGATAAAAATTTTGAAGAAATGATTAGTACTTTATTTCTAATACAAAATAAAATTTATGATAATAAATATACTGAAGAGACTATACAAAGGTTTAAAGATTTATGCTCAAAAAAAAAGTTATATTTTTTTGGAGTTGGTTATTATGCAAAAGCATTACCAAAGTATCTGAATAAAAAATATAATGTAAAAGTAGATGGGCAATATGATTGGTTTGAAAAAGAAGATGATGAAGTAAATCAAAGAGCTTTTAAATTAGCAAATATGTATTATAGAATTGATGAAAAAAAAAGAAATAAAATAAATGCCAAAATACCTTTACTTACAAAAGAGGAATTTTATAAAGATCCTGAAAATACAGTGATATTCTTAAATTATGATAATCCAATTGTAGAACCTTATATACTTTTTTCTTTAGGATTCAAAAATTTATATTATTTGCAAACTTTAGCGGGTGAAATTATGCAAAATATAATGCCTCCGAAAAAGTTTGATATTTATGATCGACTTGATACGATGAGAACAGATTTTTGTTTTTCTGATATGGATATAGCAAAAATTAGTACAGTTTATTATTCATTGAGTGATGAAAAATCTAAAAAAGTATTTTTTAATTTGTTAAAAGTAAAAATAACTTCAGATGTTACATATTCTCAAGAAGTATTAGATGCAAGTACAGTACATTACTTTGATAAAGAAGTGATGCCTTTAAGTGATGAAGAAGTTTTAATTGATTGTGGTGCAAATATTGGAGATACTGTTGAATCTTTTTATAAATGTACAAATGGAAAATTCAAACATATTTATGCATTTGAACCAGATGAAATTAATTTTGATAGAATGACAAAATATGTAAATTCTTTAGACTGTAAAGATAAAATTACACCTCTTAAATGTGGAGTTGGACAAAAAGATGAAACAGTTTATATAATAAATCCAGGTTCTACAACTACGGCTATTACAACGACTGAAACAGAATTCAAGATAGAAGTAAAAACAATTCCAACAACAATCAATCATATACCAACTATAATAAAAATGGACATAGAAGGTTATGAAATATGTGCTTTATTAGGAGCAATGGATTTAATAAAAACATATAAACCTAAATTAGCAATATCAATTTATCATAAATTTGATGATCTTTGGAATATTCCAGCATTAATAAAAATGTGGGTACCTGAATATAAAATATCTATAAGACAATATGCATTTGATAGAACAGAAACAGTAATGTATGCTACTATAAACTAAGAAGGTTGATAATGTCAGAGTTTAATATAAATGAAATAAAAGAAATTATTACAAATAGAAAGAAATTAACAAATAGTTTTAATTATTATAATGAGGTATTAAACTGGATAAAAAATGAAGAAGCATATGTTGTAAAAATTAATAATTGTGTATTTTTACTTTTAAAAAAGAATAAATTTTGTAAATTCTATTATTTTATTGATGAATATTCTAATATGATGCTTGCGAATGATTTTTTGATGACATATTCGAAGAATTACCCAATTTCAATGGAAATAACTACAAAAGATACTAAAAATTTAGAAATAATTAATTCTTTTGCAAAAGAGTTGAATTTTGATTATTATAGTGAGTTTGCAAGACTGATATCAGGTCAAAATAATTTAAAAAATAAAGATAAAGATAATTTTTTATTAGCAGAAAAGAAAGATATCAAGAATCTACTTGAAACAATGAATAAAGAATTTGACCCTATTATAGATGATATTCCTTCTGAAGAAGAACTTATATCATTGATAGATAATAAAAGTATTATAATAAAATATATAGAAGAAGAACTTATTTTTATACAAATATTTGAGTATAAATTTGGTTCTTTATATTCTCGTATGACATGGATTATGAAGAATTTTAGAAAACCTAAATATACAATAGATATTTACAATGAGATTGATTCATATTTAGATTATTTGGATATTAATAATAAAAATATTCGAGCATATTATTGGGTTGATGTAACAAATAAGAATTTCTTAATTGGTCAGAAATTAGGTTCAAAGCCTGATGGATTGAGATGTATAACATTTTTATATAATAAGTAGGTGAATAAATGAAAACTATATTTTATGGAAAAAGAATATCAGGGATTTTATCTCTTCTTCCAGAAACTGAATACAATTTTGAAGATGATATGAAATATAACAATTTGTCAGAAAAACAAAACAGAAAACTTCAAAAAACTATGGGATATGATAGACATAGATTTTTTAAATCTGATACATATGTTTCTAAAGTTGCGATATTTGGTTTAAAATATATGTTTGAAAAAAATATTTTAAAAAAAGATGATATTTCGGCCTTAATTGTTACGACGACAACACCTGATTTCTTAATGCCTGCAACTTCAAATTTAATAATGAGTGAGTTAGATTTAGATAATAGTGTTTTTTGTATGGATACAAATCAGCAATGTGCAGGATTCACAAATGGTTTACTGCAAGCATTTATGTTATTAAATAATAATAATATGAAAAAAGTAGTTTTAATAACTGGAGATGTTTTAGCAAAGAACCCAGATAGAAGTAATACAAGTTCATATCCTTTGTCTGGAGATGCAATTTGCATAACTATTATAGAAAATTGTGATAAAAATCTTCCAATATATTTTCATTCTATTATAGATGCAAATAAATATGATGCATTAGTATTTCCCTCAATGGGATTTCGAGTAGTTACTGAAGAAGAAAGAAAAAAATTTGCAAGTGAAAAATATGGTGGATATGATTATTTACCTTGTGTACATATGGATGGACAAGCTGTTTTTCAATATGTGATGCAAGATGTACCAAAGTATGTATATGAAACGCTAGAATTTGCAAAAACAGATAAAGGTAGCTTAAATTATTATTTTTTTCATCAACCAAATAAATTTATGGTAGATAAATTAGCACAAAAAATTGATGTGTCAGCCGAAAAAGTACCAAGTAATGTAGTAACATTTTATGGAAATTCTAATAGTTCAACTATTCCTATTGCTATTTGTCATAATGCAAAAGATGAAATGCTGTCTACTGATAATTATAAGTGCATGTTAGCTGGATTTGGAGCAGGACTTTCTTATTCTGGAATAGTTATGAATTTAGGAGAATTTGATTTTTGTGAGATGTTAATAACAACTTTTTAAAATTTTTATATTTGACATTCTTTTATTTCATAAAGTTTGTCAAATAATTTTCTTGGCTTTGAACTTAATACATTTTTATCTAAAAAATCTAAAACTTCTGAAGTCTCCGAAAAAAAACCATCTTTTTCTTCATATGAGCTTATTTTTGCTATTGAGCCTGTTCTAAATCCTCTTGTATTAAAATATTTTATATCATAAGATAAATATTTTATGTTTAATTTGTTACAAAGATACATCATACAAAATTTATTAACAACCCCACCACCTTCAAACTTAAATTTTTCTTTTACAAGATAATCACCAACCGAATAGCTATTTTCTGTAATTTTTTTTAAACTAATTACACCATAATCTTCTTCATTATTTGTGATTAAAAAAGCAAAATAAATATCTTTCTTTTTTAGTAATTCCAAATAGTTTTTATGTTCTTTCATACTTATTATATCAGGATTCATAGATACTTTTCTAATAAATTCTTGATTTCTATATTCTAAGACTTTGTTATAAATCTCTTCATCTAAATATAAAAAATTGGTTATTTTTAATTCTCTTTTTTTCATAAATTTTATCCTATTAGCGAAATAGCCTTATACATAAATTCAGCTCTTTGCCAATCTTCTAAAGTATCTATATCTTGAACTAAATATCTAGGTAATATTATAGGAATACTATCTTTGCTAAATATAATTTCATCTGATTTTATATTTAAATTTGTCCAGTAAAATTGTCCTGCATCTTGGAAAGCTTCTTCTAAGTCTTGGCTACGTTTCATAAAGTTTTCTGGCCAAAACATCTCACATCTTTCATTTGATGTTATTTTAAAAGTTCTTTGAATTGGAAATGGCATTGAAGTACAAGAAAAAGCATTTTTTGCATTTGAGTCTTTTATCTTTTCATATGCTTTTATTAAATATTTTTCTTGTAAAAGTGGAGCAGTTGCATAAATAGTGCAAACAAAATCTATATTTTCACCTTGTTCTTTTAAAAAATTTATAGCATGATTTATAACTGCACCAGTTCCTGTAAAGTCATCACTTAACTCTTTTGGGCGTAAAAATGGAACTTCTGCTCCAAACTCTTTTGCAATTTTTGCAATTTCTTCATCATCAGTAGACACTATTACTTTATCAAAAAGTTTTGATTTTAATGCAACTTCAATACTATAAGCAATAAGTGGTTTTCCATGAAAGTTTTTTATATTTTTTTTAGGAATTCGTTTACTTCCACCTCGAGCTGGAATTATGGCTACACATTTAGTCATTTAGAATTTCCAATAAATTTTTTATAACATATTTTTGTTCGTCTATTGTTAAACTTGGATACATAGGAAGAGAAAAGCACTCTTCATAATATTTATCCATAATAGGTGTTTTTTCATTTCCAAAACCTAAATTTTTGTAAAAAGGTTGTTTATTTATAGGAATATAATGAAGTTGCAATCCTATACTTTTTTCTTTGATATTATTAAATAACTCTATTTTTGAAATATTTAATTTTGTAAAATCAACTCTTACAACATAAAGGTGATAAGATGAATTTTCATTGTATAAATATAGAGGTTTTACGATGCTATTGATAAAGATTTCATCATATCTTTTTGCTATCTCTTTTCTTTTTTGTATAAAACTATTTAATTTTTTTAATTGACTTATTCCTAATGCACAAGCAATATCTGTAATTCTATAATTAAATCCTAAAGAGTGCATCTCATAATACCAAGGAGCAATATCAGGAAATCTTTGCATACCATGAGATCTAAGTTCTAATAATTTTTCATAAATCTCTTTTGAATTTGTAGTAATTGCACCACCTTCACCAGTTGTTATATGTTTTACTGGATGAAAAGATAAAATACTGCAATCGCTATTTTGGCAACTTCCTGCTTTTGTATTTTCAAAAATTGCACCTAAAGAGTGGGCACAATCTTCTAAAATTTTTATATTATAAGTATTTTTTAAATGGTTTAATTTTTTTTGATTTATGGGATTTCCACTAAAGTGTACAACATAAATGGCTTTTATTGAACTATCTTTTTTTAATTCCTCTTCACATAAATTTAGGTCAATATTTCCATCTTCTTCAATATCAACGAAAATCGGTTTTGCTTCTACATAAAGAATAGCATTTGAAGTTGCTAAAAAAGAGTTTGGAGTAGTTAATACTTTATCATTTTTGTTTAAAAGTGCTAATGAAGCTAGATGCAGTGCAGCTGTTCCATTTGATACAGCAACACAATATTTTGCATTACAGTACTCTGCAATTTTTTTTTCAAATTCTTGAACTTTTGGACCAGTTGTTAAAAAATCTGATTTTAAAGTTTCAACTAAGCTGTTTATATCATCCTCATCAATAGTTTGTTTTCCATAAGGTATAAAATTTATCATATTCTTTTCATCATTTTTAAGAATTCTTCATTAGTTAGCCATTGAGCATTATTGCCAGAATTATATTCAAAGCCTTGTTTTACAGGAATACCTACTTCTCCTAAAAGGTTTTTACTATAATCAACATACCCTGAGAATTTTATTGTAGGCTTAATAAGATAATGATTTTCAAACTCTAATGTTAAATGAGAATCATCAGATGGACACATAATTTCATGAAGTTTTTCACCTGGTCTTATTCCTATAATTTGGTGTGGTAAATTTGGAGCAAGAGCTTTTGCCATATCAACTATTTTCATAGAAGGAATTTTTGGTATGAATATTTCTCCTCCTTGCATTCTTTCAAAGTTTTTTAATACAAAATTAACACCATCTTCTAAAGTTATAAAAAATCTTGTCATTTTTTCATCTGTTATTGGAAGTTCTTTAATTCCATCATTAATAAGTTTTTTGAAAAAAGGTATAACTGAACCACGGCTTCCAACAACATTTCCATATCGAACAACAGAAAATTTAATATTTTGATTTCCAACTAAATTATTTGCAGCAACAAAAAGTTTGTCTGAAGCTAACTTTGTTGCACCATAAAGATTTACAGGATTTGCTGCTTTATCAGTTGAAAGCGCAATTACTTTTGAAACACCATTTTCAATTGCTGCATCAATCACATTTTGAGCACCATTTATATTAGTTTTTATGCATTCCATTGGATTATATTCAGCAATTGGAACATGTTTAAGAGCTGCTGCATGAATTATTAAATCAACATCTTTTGTTGCTTTTTTTAATCTATCGATATCTCTTACATCACCAATAAAATATCTCATGCATTTATCGTTATACTCTTGTGCCATTTCATATTGTTTTAATTCATCTCTACTATAAATAATTATTTTATTTGGTTTATATTTTTCTAGCAAAATTTTCGTGTATTTTTTACCAAAACTCCCAGTTCCACCAGTTATAAGTATATTTTTGCCATCAAACATTTAAAAACCTTATTCGAGTATTTTAATCTTTAGAATATAATATCAAATATTACATTTATTTTATATTTTAATAGTTTATATGCAATAATTGAAAATTACATTTTATATTAAGGTAAATTTTTAGATATGCAAAACATAATCCCAGAAGATATTTTAAAAATACAACAAAAACTTGCAACTTTTGAAAAAGATTCAAGAAATTATAAAAAATATACAAAAATTTTAGCAAAACATATAAAATCGCATAATATGCAAAAAAGAGTTAACTCTCATATAAAAACTATTGAAAGCATAGAAAAAATAGAAAAAGATAATATTTAAAATAAAAATATTACAAAATGTAATGAAATTTCAATGTTTAAAAAAAATCTGCTAAAATCCAAACATAAAATATAAAAAAAAACAATAATAGGAAGTAAATTATGGATGAAAATCAAAAAAAATCGTTAGAGCTAGCTATAAAACAAATAGATAAAGCTTTTGGAAAAGGTACTTTAATTAGACTTGGAGATAAAGAAGTTATTCCTGTTGAAACTATTAGTACAGGATCACTTGGTCTTGATCTAGCTTTAGGTGTTGGAGGACTTCCAAGAGGAAGAGTAATTGAAATCTATGGACCAGAAAGCTCTGGAAAAACTACACTAACACTTCATGCAATTGCAGAAGCTCAAAAAGCTGGTGGCGTTTGTGCATTTATTGATGCAGAACATGCACTTGATGTAAAATATGCAAAAGATATTGGTGTTGATACAGATAATCTTCTTGTTTCTCAACCAGATTTTGGTGAGCAAGCTTTAGAAATACTTGAAACTGTTATTAGAAGTGGAGCAGTAGATTTAGTAGTTGTAGATTCAGTTGCTGCATTAACTCCAAAAGTAGAAATTGATGGTGATATGGATGACCAACAAGTTGGAGTTCAAGCAAGACTTATGAGTAAAGCTTTAAGAAAAGTAACAGGACTTTTAAGCAAAATGAATTGTACAGTTATATTTATTAACCAAATAAGAATGAAAATTGGTATGACAGGATATGGAAGTCCAGAAACAACAACAGGTGGAAATGCACTTAAATTTTACTCTTCAGTTAGACTTGATATTAGAAGAATAGCAACACTTAAACAAGGTGAAAACTCAATTGGAAATAGAGTAAAAGTAAAAGTTGTAAAAAATAAAGTTGCAGCACCATTTAAGCAAGCAGAGTTTGATATTATGTTTGGTGAAGGTATTTCAAAAACTGGTGAGCTTGTTGATTATGGTGTAAAACTTGATATTGTTGATAAAGCTGGTGCTTGGTTTAGCTATGGAGATTCAAAAATTGGACAAGGAAGAGAAAACTCTAAAGTATTCTTAAAAGATAATCCAGAAGTTGCACGTGAGATTGAAAATAAAATTCTTGAATCTATGGGTGTAAATGATGAGCTTATAACAAGTGGAACTGATGATAGCGATGATATATCTGGTTTAGACGACTAAATAATCAAAGGATTTTTCCTTTGATTAACTTCTTAAAAATTTCTACATTAAAACCTTACAAAAGCAAATAACAAATCTTTTTTAGCTATAATCTTACAAATTATGAAAATAGGAGATCTAGTGGTATTTATTGATAATATTTACGCTGATGAAGTATTAGATTCAAGAGGAAATCCAACTGTAAGAGCTACAGTAATTTTAAATGATGGAACAAAAGGAAGTGCTATTGTTCCAAGTGGTGCTAGTACAGGAAAAAGAGAAGCCTTAGAACTAAGAGATGGTGATAATAGATTTTTAGGTAAAGGTGTTTTAAAAGCTGTTGAAAATGTGAATACAAAAATAGCTGATGAATTAATTGGATTAAGTCCATTTAACCAAGCAGAAGTTGATGCAACTATGAAAGATATTGATGGAACGCATAACTATTCAAATCTTGGGGCAAATGCTGTTTTAGGTGTATCTATGGCAGTTGCAAGAGCAGCAGCTAATTCATTACAAATTCCATTATATAGATATTTAGGTGGAGCAAATGCTATGACTATGCCTGTTCCTATGTTTAATATTATTAATGGTGGAGAACATGCAAATAATTCTGTTGATTTTCAAGAATATATGATTATGCCAACAGGTTTTGAAAACTTCAATGATGGGTTAAGAGCTGTTGCTGAAATTTATCAGCACTTAAAAAAAGTTATTGATTCTATGGGAGAAAGTACAGCAGTTGGTGATGAGGGTGGATTTGCTCCAAACTTAAAATCAAATGAAGAACCGATTTCTGTTATTATGACTGCTATTGAAAAAGCTGGATATAAAGCTGGTGAACAAATTTCTATTGCACTTGATGTTGCAGCTTCAGAATTAATCGATGAAAAAACAAAAAAATATGTTTTAAAAGGTGAAAATAGAGAATTAACTTCTGCTGAACTTGTTGATTATTATGCTGATTTATGTTCGAAATATCCTATTGTTTCAATTGAAGATGGATTAAGTGAAGATGATTGGGATGGATGGAAAATTTTAACTGATAAATTGGGTTCAAAAGTTCAATTAGTGGGAGATGATTTGTTTGTTACAAATGCTTCAATTGTTGCTGAAGGTATCAAAAAAGGTATCGCAAATGCTGTATTAATTAAACCAAATCAAATTGGTTCAGTAAGTGAAACTATGCAAACTATTAGACTTGCACAAAGAAATAACTACAATTGCATTATGTCACATAGAAGTGGAGAAAGTGAAGATGCATTTATTGCAGATTTTGCTGTTGCTTTAAATTGTGGACAAATTAAAACTGGTTCAACTGCAAGAAGTGATAGAATTGCAAAATATAACAGACTTCTTGAAATTGGTGCAGAAATAGGGTATGCAGAATATTTAGGAAAACAACCTTTTTCAAAAAAATAGTATATGAAACAAAAAAAAACTAAAGGATACGGAGGATTTATCTTAGTAGTAAGTATATCACTGCTGGCTACGATATATCTTTCATATCACACAGTTAATGTTCTCTTTGGAGATAACTCTTTACAAGTTTATAGTGATTTAAAACACAAAAAAGAGTGGTTAGAAAGTGAAATATTAAGATTACAAAGGGAAAATGCTTATTTACAAAAAGAGTATTTTGAACTAAAAAATTTGGAGCCAGAAGAATGAAAACTTTATTTTTATTTACATTAAGTACTTTGTTAGCAGTGAGTTTAAGTGCAAGAGAAAATCCATTTGCTTTGTATGAAGAAGAAACAGGGAAAATGTACGAGTTTAATGAAAATTTAACTACACCTGAAGCAATTCAAGAAGCAGAATATATAAAAAAAGTACAACAACAAATGCAAAATGCAAATAAAAATGAAGCTGTAAAAAAAACAACTACTACTGTACCTCCTGCCGTAGTTGCACCAAAAACATATACTAAACAAGAAGTTGATTCTTTAATTCAAAAAACAAAACAACAAGCTGAACAAAAAACAAAAGAAATCGTAAAAAAAGAAGTTGCTAAAAAGGAACCAGAGCAAGTTGTATATGTAAAACCAAGAGCTGATATTACGGATGATAATGAAGCTTTAACAGCAAAAAATATTTTACCATTTGTAAAATTGGAATTTAATGATAATAAAATATTAATACATACTACGTATGAAATGTTTAAAAAATTTTCTGTTGAAAAAGAGAAGAAATTAGCTTTTGATTTTAAAGGTAAAGTTTCATTCAATTCAAAAAAAGATAATTTGAGTTCAAAGAATTTTAAGTCAATTGCTGTTGGAAATCATGAAAAAGCAGGTTATTTTAGAGTTGCTGTTGAATTAGCAAATAAAACTTCAAAATATAGTGTAGATTATAAAGATAACATTGTAACTATTACTTCTAAATAAAAGTAAGAATTTTCTTACTTTTATTATTGATGACAAGCGAAAGCTATTTCATATCCTAAAGCTGTAACAGCATCTATATCATCTTGTGCATCTCTTCCTCCAGTTGTTAAATAATCTCCAACAACTAAAGCATTTGCTCCATGTTTAAATACATCATATTGTTCTTCACCAAACATTAATTCTCTACCTCCAGCAATCATTAACATTTGATTTGGAAGATAACTTCTTGCAAGTTTTACTAAATCAAAAGCTTCTTGTTTTGATAGAGGATTTTTTACTAATGGTAGTGCATCATTTGGATGAAAAAAGTTGATTGGAACTGACATAGGTTCTAAACTTGCAATAGATTCAAGCATTGAGATTCTATTTTCTTGAGTTTCACCTAAACCAAAAATTCCACCAGTACATAAATGTAAACCAGCTTTTTTTGCATTTAAGCAAGTTTCGTATCTAGCATCCCAAGAATGCGTTGTACAAATTTCATTGTAAAACTCTCTAGCTGTTTCTAAATTATGATTATAGTTTTCTATTCCATGTTTTTTTAACTCTTTTAATTGCTCATAAGTTGCAATTCCATTACAGGCAATAAGTGAAATATCTGGAACGGCTTTATGAACAGCATCAGCTGCACGACATACATAATCTAGTCTTTTATCATCAAGACCAGTTCCTGCTGTAACTAAACAAAATCCAACAGCTTGGTTTGCTCTTGCTTTTTTTGCTTCATTTACAATATCTTCAATCTCTTTTCTTCTATATCTTTCTATATTTGCTTTGTACTTTACACTTTGAGTACAGAACTTACAGTCTTCATTGCAAGTACCACTTTCTATATTTGATATTGCACATAAATAAATTTTATTATCGCTCATATTTAAACTCTTCTTTCATAAAATTGTTTTCATTTATATTTCTAAAATAGCGAGTGATTATATACTCATTTTCATTAATTTCAAGTTTCATACATGAAATTACTGGTTCTTCTCTTGCACAAACTTCTCCTGGATTTAAAAACAGAGTTTTATTATTATATTCACAATGAAACTTATGTGTATGCCCAAAAATAACTATATTACTGTCTGGAGTTAAGTGATATGGCAAATGCATAAGTTTAAATTTTAAATCTTCTATTTTGAAATAGTATGGTTCAGTTTTTATATTGTATTTAGAAGCTAAATCGAATGAATTTCTATCATTGTTTCCAAAAACTACAATATATTTTAGATTTGATTCTTTTAATAGTTGAAGATTTTTTTCACAACAAAAGTCTCCAGCATGAATCAGATATTCACAATCTTTTTCTTTTAATAAATCAATTACCTCTTTTGCATAGTCACTTTTTAGGTGACTATCAGATAAAATGCCAATTTTCATTATTTCTTGTCAGTGCTTTTTTTTGTAGTTTTTTTTGCCGTAGTTTTCTTTTCTGTAGCAGATTTTTTTGTCGTTGTTCTTTTTGTTGAACCTTTAGAATCTTTTTCTATAATTTCTAAGCACTCTTCTACAGTTAACTCTTCAGCATTTTTACCTTTTGGAATTTTGAAATTTTTTCTTCCTTGTTTAATGTATGGACCATATTGACCAACAAGAATTTGAATTTTTTCTTTATCAAAAGTTTTTATAGTTGATTTTTCTTTTGCTTCATCTATATCTTTTATTATTTCTAATGCTCTATTTAAATCAATAGTATAAGGATCATCAGTTTTAAGTGAGTAAAATTTAGTTTTTACTTGTAAATATGGACCAAATCTTCCAATATTTGCTTTTATTTCATCACCATTTTGTGTATTTCCAACAACTCTTGGAAGATTAAATAAAAATAAAGCTTCTTCAAGTGTAATTGTATCCATATTCAAATTATCAGGAATTGCTACAAATTTTGGTTTTTCTTCATCATCTTTTGTTCCAATTTGTACAAATGGACCAAATCTTCCAACTCTTGCACTTATTGGTTTTCCAGATTTTGGATCAATTCCAAGTTCTCTTACTTGTAAATAATCACTTTTACTAACACTCTCTTCTTTTTCATCAATAGTTTTTTTGAAACTACCATAGAAGTTTTTCATTACTTTTTCCCAAGCAATTTTTCCTTCTGCAATTTCATCAAACTCTTCTTCAATTTTTGCTGTAAAACCTAAATCCACAATATTTGAGAAATGGTCAACTAAAAAACTATTTACAATTTCGCCTGTTTGTGTTGGAACCAATTTGTTATCTTCTGTTTTACTTACATATTCTCTTGCTTGAATAGTTGAAATAGTTGGAGCATAAGTTGATGGACGACCAATTCCTTCACTTTCTAATTTTTTAACTAAAGAGGCTTCTGTATAACGAGCAGGTGGTTTTGTAAAATTTTGCTCACTTTCTAGTTTTTCTAATTCTAAAATAGTACCTTCTTTTATATTTGGTAAAATTTTCTCACTACTATCAAGTGCAGCCTCTGGATTATCACTACCTTCTGTATAAGCTTTCATAAATCCAGCAAAAATAATTCTTTGACCTTTTACTTGGAATTCAAACTCTTTATTTTTCCCAGCTTCAATTTTATAAGTTGTATTTGCTATTTTTGCTTGAGCCATTTGAGTAGCAAGTGTTCTTTTCCAAATAAGGCTATAAAGTCTATATTGAGCAGGTTCAACAAACTCTTTTATTTGACTTGGTCTTAAAGCAAGATTTACAGGACGAATTGCTTCGTGAGCCTCTTGTGCACCTTTTGATTTTGTTGTATAAACTCGAGGTTTATTTAAAGCATACTCTTTTCCATACTCTTCTTCAATTACAGCTTTTGCTGCAGTTGTAGCAACTGTTGAAAGATTTAAAGAGTCTGTTCTCATATAAGTTATAAGTCCACCTGTATGATTTGGAATATTTCCTACATTTCCTTCATAAAGTTGTTGAGCTATAATCATTGTTTGTTTAACTGAAAACCCAAGTTTTCTACTTGCTTCTTGTTGTAAAGTTGAAGTTGTAAAAGGAGCAGCAGGATTTCTAGTACTCTCTTTTTCTTCAATATCTACTAATTTATAACTTCCTTGTTTTAATGAAGCCTCAATTTCTAAAGCTTGTTTTTCATTTGAAATTTTTAGAGTTTTTCCATTTTCTTTTGCAAGTTCAGCTTTTAACTCAGGATTTATGAAATCAGCTTTTATTTTCCAATACTCTTCTGGAACAAAAGCTCTTATTTCATTTTCTCTATCTACGATTATTCTAACTGCAACACTTTGAACTCTTCCTGCACTTAAACCATATCTTACTTTTTTCCATAAAAGTGGTGAAAGTTCATAACCAACAGCTCTATCTAAAATACGTCTTGCTTGTTGAGCATCAACTAAATTTTGATCAACATCTCTTGGATTTTCTAAAGCCTTTAAAATGGCATCTTTTGTAATTTCGTGAAAAACTATTCTTTTTATTGGATTTTTTTCGATTTTAAGGGCAGGAATTAAGTGCCAAGCAATAGCTTCTCCCTCTCTATCTTCATCGGCTGCTAGGTAAATTGTGGTGTCTTTTGAAATTTGTTTTTTTAAATCTGCAATTACTTTTTTCTTATCTGTACTAATTTGATATTTTGGTTTAAAATTATCATCAGGGTCAAACCCTAAACTTGATTTTGGTAAATCTCTTACATGCCCCATAGAAGCCATAACAATAAAATCATTACCTAAGAATTTTGAGATTGTTTTTGCTTTTGCTGGAGACTCCACTATTACTAAATTTTTCACTTAAACTGCCTTCGTATTTTCTAAAAGGTTGAATTCTAACATAAAAAGTGTAATATTATAATAATGTATAGGTAATTTTTGTAAATATTAAAGCTTTAATTAGTCAAAAAGTAAAATCAACTATAAATAATAATCTCTTCTTCTATATTTATATCGAACTCTTTTTTGATTTTTTCTTTTGCTAAATTTATTAGATAAATTGCATCTTCAAATGAACCATCGCCATAATTTACTAAAAAATTTGCATGTTGTTCAGAAAATCCCATATCACCAACTTTATGACCTTTTAGCCCAACTGCTTCTATAAGTCGTCCTGCAAAATCACCTTTTGGATTTTTAAAACAGCTTCCTGCACTTGCCATATTTGGTTGGTTGTCTCGCATTTTTGTAAACTCTTTTAACCTATCTTGTGAAAAGCCATACTCTTTACGAAAAACTACTTCATAAACTATAGTATTTATTTTTGTTTCTCTATATGAAAAATCAATATTTTCTTTATTGATATATCCATCTTTTGTTTTTATTTTTTCAATATAGTTAAAAACTTCCCAAGATTTAAGTCCAGCATTCATTTTTACTAAACCGCCTAAATTTCCAGGTAATTTTGCTAAAAATTCTAAATTTGCTATATCATTTTTTCTTGTATATGTTAGAAGTTTTCCACTTGTTGTTGCGCAACCTACATATAAAAATTTTTCATCTTCTTTTATATAATCAAATTCTTCACCTAAAACGGCAAAATTTTTTTCACAATTTGGAGAAACAAGTAGATTATTTGCTCTTCCAATTATTTGATAATCTTTATAATCACCTATTTCATTTATAACTAAAACTTCTTTTAAAGGTCCTATATGAATAGAAGAGTATCTTTTAAAGTCAACTATTTTTACACTATTCATCTACTTCTTAACTCTTCATATTCGCTTGGAATTAAAAAATCTTCTGCTTTTATCAAATTTTGATAGTGCCCATGTTTATAACCTAAACTAAAAAGTTTATCCAAGGCTTTATATTGGATTTCACTCATTTTTACTGAAGTATCATTTGCATAAAGGTCTAAATATTTATCTAAAGTTGATGCATCAACTCTGATAAGACCTTTTTCAAGTAACATTGGAGCTAAAGTTTTTCTATTTTTATTTGCAACATCAACAGCTTTTATTAAAGCATTTTCATATTTTATAGCATCATGAAGTGGAATAGAACGTCTTAAACACATTCCACCAAGTGGAAGAGGTAAATCTTCTCCTTCACATAATTCAACCCAAATATCCCAAATTTCTCGTTCAACTTCTAACTCTTTATCATAAGTTAAAATAGATTCATGGATTAGAACTCCAGCATCAACAGTTCCATCAAGAACTGCTTTTTCTATATCTAAAAAGTTCATGTAAGTAATTCTTGCATCTGGATAAGCAATTTTAAATAAAAGGGCATTTGTTGTAAATTCGCCACTAAGTGCTACTTTGAAGTTTCTTTTTAAAGTAGTTCCTTTTTTCTTTATAAGTTTTGGTCCATAACCTTGTCCAAATGAAACAGCAGTTTTAAGTAAAGCATAATCATCTTTTACAAATGGATATAAAGCAAATGAAATAGCACAAATATCATAAATGCCTTTTAGTGTTGCTTGATTTAAAGTCTCTATATCTAAAGCAATATTTTCAAATTTTGTGTCATCTAAACTTACCCAGCCAAATTTAATAGCATAATACATAAATATATCATCGGCATCAGGTGAATGACCTACACTAATAATTTTGCTCATATATTACTCCTTTTCAATCTTTACTTGTTTATATTTGTATTCATTTGGACTATTCTTTACATTTAAAATAGCAACTGTTCCTGTTAGTTTTTCATCTATTTTTAGAATTTTGTTTATCTTTTCATTTTTAGAGATAATTTGTATATTTTCACCATCTTTTACTTTTGCTATATTTGCAAATGTTTGACTCGCTTGTAATACAGGTAAATCAACTCCAACTAAAGAATAAACTAAAGTTCCATTAAAAGATTTTAACTCTTCAATCTCTTCTAAATCAAAATTTTTGCAAGAGTTTATTTTATTTTCTAAATCTTCATCTAAAATGAGAAAATCAAAATCTGAATATTTTTTTATAGTTGCTAATAATTTGATGATATTATCAACTCTTTCGTGATTTTTTATATCTTCACCAATAATCAAAATTTTAGAATTTGAATTTTTATAATCTTCAAATGCTTCTTCAAACTCTTCTTCCCCAGCGCTACTTTCTGCTGAAATATATCCTAAATCAAGATTATTTATAAACTTTTTTGTTTTTTCATCATAATTTTTTGCAAAAGTATCAAGAAGTAGGGCACAAATTCCTTCTTCACTTCCAACTTCATACTTTATAAATTGAGTGTAAAAAGGTTTTAAATTTGCATTATCAATAGGAAACATATATACAAATTTTGTTTGATTTTTTTCTATACTTTTTAAAACTTCATCTTTTAATTCAAGATTATTTTCAAAAAATGTTCCAAAAGATATGATAAAATCACTTGTTTTTATATTTTCAAATTTATTCATTTTCATTTCCCTTTATTAAAAAAATCCAACTTTAGTTTCACTATCAAATTGACCTTTTTGTTCTTTAGTTATTTGTTCTTTAAAATCTTCAAGTTTAAAAATAGGATTGTCATTTACTGCTATTTTATATGCTGTATTTTTTATAACAAGTTCTATTTGCCCACCAGTAAGTTCGTATTTTGCTAACTCTTCTATATCAAAACTTTCTTCTAAAGGTAAATTAGAAGGAAGAAGTTTTTTCCAAAGAGCAATTCTTTGATTTTTATTTGGTTTTACAAACTCAATTTTGTAGTTGAATCTTCTTGAAAATGCTTTATCTAAGTTTTCAAGCAAGTTTGTAGTTGCAATTAATATTCCATCAAATCTTTCAATTTGTTCTAAAAAGATATTTTGCATTTGATTATGCATTTTGTCACTGCTACTTGCATTTCCACTACTTCTTGCACTTAAAAATTGATCAGCTTCATTTAAAAGTAAAATTGGCTCACTTTTTGTTTGGCTTCTTAGTTCATAATATTTATCAAAAATACTTCTAACATTTTTTTCACTCTCACCAATATACATTGATAAGATTTTTGAACAGTCAAAGCTTAAAACCTCTTTTTTCAAAGATTTTGCTAAAGCAAGTGCTGTTAAAGTTTTTCCAGTTCCAGCAACTCCATAAAAGATTATTTTTGCTTCAATTCCTCTTTTTTTATCTTTTATTCCCCACTGTTTCAATCTATTTATTACATCTTTATCAACTTGTTTTAAAAGTAAATCTAAAGTCTCTTTTGTTTTTTCATTTAAAATTACATCATCTAAATTTTTTGTTGTAGAAATCAGTTCAAACATATCTTGTTCTTTAATAACAGTATCAAGTTTGATTTTTCCAACAGCTGTACTTTTTTTAGTAGGATGAGAAATTTTGTATAAAACTTCATCTGGAATATAAAAATTTCTATTTATTCCACCAAAAGGAGTTAAAACTTCATCATAATCAATAAGTGATTTTGAAACTAAAGTTGAACTCTCTTCAAGTAAACTTCTATATTTAATTTTTTCATAATCATCACTTGAGATTAATTCAATTAAAGAATTCATATCTCTTAAACTTCCATCTCCTCCAGAATATTCCTCTTTTAAAAGTGCTAAAAATAGAGTTTGTTCTTGTTCATTTAGATTATTTTCTTTAAAAAAATCTTCAAGCATAATTGAGTTAGAAGTAACTTTTATTCTCTCTTTTATTCTATTTTCTAAAAGTAAAAGTTTTGATTTTAGTCTATTTGAACTAGGACTATTTACATCAAAGTTTTTCTTAACTACATTTAGTTGCTGAGCTAAATCTATTCTAAAAAATTGGTCTTGTAAATATTCCAAATGATCTGAATAATTTTTGATTTCTGGTAATACAAAATCACTACTTCCATTTTCTAACATTTTTAAATAAGCACTTGATAAAGATACATTTGAGTTGATTAGCTCAAGTTTTGAAGCTTCACTTAGTTTTACTTGATCAAAAGAAACTTGTATTAACCAACCAAATTCTAAAAGAGATTTTATTAAATCCAATTTTTCTAAATGCTCATAGTTTTTCGTATCATAAAATTCAGTTAATATATCAATTACACAAAGAGTATCTCTTCCATTTACAAACTCTTTTGACATAAATTGTAATATTTTAGCTTCTTCAACTGAACATTTTAATTGGGCAAAAAAAGTTGTTTCTTCTATATTTTTTGCTTTTATAAAATTTATTACCTCTTTCATTTCTCTCCTATAGTTTTATTATCTAATTTTTCTCTAAATTTTTTCAAATCATTTTTTTCTTTAAATTCGATTTTATAGTCTTTGTTTATTGTTGAAATATATAAGTTTTCATTTCTTTCTTCTAATTTTTTGATATCTTTATAAGCTATTTCTAAAATTTGATTGTTTTTTAAATCTATGATAAAACTGTTTTTTATTTCAATAATATTGTTTTCACAAAAAGCTTTATATGAACCTTTTGAATAGATAAAATCTTTACAATTAATAGTTTTTAAATAATCTTCAATTTTGTCTAAATTTATATGGTTATAAACATTTAAAGAGATTACAATTGTAATAATTCCAAAAAATAGCCCAATGAAAATCATCATAAATTCCTTTAAAAATTATTATCATATCTCAATATCTCTTAACTACAAATGAATAAAAAAATGCTAAAATATGAGCATTTTATAAAAAAGGAGTTATATGATTAAAATTGCTACATTTTTTACAAAGTTATTTTTACCTGTTTTACCATTTTTTATTTTAAGTGGATGTTCAAATTATGGTAAAAATGCAGATGTTTTATCAAATGAACTTGCAATTGCAGAACAATGTAGAGATATGAATATAACATTTGAAAGAGATTGTTATGATTTGATTTCATATAAAAACTCTTTTGCCCAACTAAGACTTGGATTAGATGCTCAAAATAGAGGTTTATTTGAAGAATCACTAAAAAGATATACTTTGGCTAAAGAACAAGGTAATTTTTATGCAATATCTTTGATTGCTGATTTATATAGCAATGGTTTGGGTGTTGATATGGACGATAAAAAAGCATTTAATCTTTTAAAAAGTACGAAAGATATCGATCCTATAGCTGCGTATAAAATATCGTATTTTTATTTTTCACAAGGAAATTATGTAGATGGAGTTAAATATTTAACTCTTGCTGGAGAAAATGGCGTAAAAACTGCACAAAATGAATTAAGTATTCTTTATTCAAATGGGCAATATATTGAGCCAGATTTAGAAAAAAGTGAATTTTGGACTCTTCAATATGAAGAGAACAATGATGATTTTATGAAAAAAATTTATGGAAGATAGATGATAAAACAAATTTTACTCTCAATAGTAACTCTATTTTTATTTACGGCTTGTTCATTTAAAATGCCATCATTTTTAAGTTTTGATTTTTTTGGTTCGACTGATTACACAGCACTTTTGGATGAAGCGAATAAATGCCAAGAATTAGAAAATGAAGCTACAAAATTGGATTGCTATAAAAAAATAGAAAATACTAACTCTTTTGCACAAATTAGATTAGGAACTTATTGGGCTGATAAAAAAGATTATAAATCAGCTTTAAAATATCTAAATCAAGCTAAAAACAATGACAATATCTATGCAAATTTACCTTTGTCTTTTTTGTATTATAAAGGTGAAGGGGTAGAAAAAGATTTAAATAAATCTTTTGAATTATTGGAAAAATCTAGTGATGTTGATCCAACATCTGCTTATCAACTTTCAAGATTTTATCTTCAAGGAATAAATACAAAAATTGATAATGAAAAAGGTGTTGAACTACTTGAATTTGCAGCTTCACAAGGTGTTTTAGAAGCACAAAAAATGTTAGTAAATACATATAAAAATGGACTTTTTAAACAACCAAGAGATCAAGTAAAAGTTGATTTCTGGCAAAAGAAAATAAAAGAAAATAAAGAGGATATAAATCGTAAAATTTATATCTTATAAAAAAATTTATACTTATGTTTAGGTCGCAAATTATAATTTTATTCTAAGCGGGTATAAAATGAAAGATAATATTTTATCGGGTTTAACAGTTGGAATAATTGCTCTTCCTTTATCTATGGCTTTAGCAATTGCAACTGGTGTTCCACCTGAACTTGGTCTTTATACAGCAATTATTGCAGGGATATTTGCAGCAGTTTTTGGAAGTAGCAAAATAAATATCTCTGGACCAACTGCTGCATTTATAGTAATCTTAATTCCTATTGTTCAAGAGTTTGGAATTACTGGATTGCTTCTTTGTGGTTTATTATCTGGAATTATTTTAGTTTTAATTGGAGTTTTAAAACTTGGAACTTTAATTGAGTTAATTCCATATCCTGTAACTGTAGGTTTTACTTCTGGAATTGCAGTTGTGATTGCAACTTTTCAAATAAAAGATTTTTTTGGATTAACAATTCCAAATTTTGAGGGAAGTTATTTAGATAAAATTTATTTAATTTTTAACTCTTTTCACACGTTTAATATTTACGAATTTTTTATAGGTGCATTAACACTTTTTTTACTTATTTTTTGGTCTAAAACAAAAAATAAAATTCCATCAGCTTTAATAGCTTTATCTATTACAACTATTGTAGTCGCTTTTTTAAATATCTATTTTAATCTTGATATTTCAACTATAAATTCAACTTTTACTTATAAGATAGGAGATTTAGAGGGAACAGGAATTCCTCCTGTTCCTTTACAATTTTCTTTACCTTGGTCTTTTTTAGAGCCAAAAGATATAAATGTTGAATTAATTTATAAACTTCTTCCTCATGCAATTGCAATTGCAATTTTAGGAGCTTTAGAATCTCTTTTATGTGCTGTTATAAGTGATGGTATGACTGGAAATAAAACTAATCCAAATAAAGAGTTAATTGGACAAGGAATTGCAAACATAGTTGTTCCATTTTTTGGAGGAATTCCTGCAACTGCCGCAATTGCAAGAACAGTTGTAAATATAAAATCAGGTGGAACTTCAAAGTTATCTTCAATTGTTCACTCTTTGTTTATTTTAGTTTCAATTACATTTTTAGCAAAATATCTTTCATATTTGCCTATGGCTTCACTTTCTGCCCTTTTGCTTATGGTTGCTTGGAATATGTCAGAAGTTAAACATTTTATAAATATTTTAAAAGTTGCGCCAAAAGACGATATATATGTATTGTTAACTTGCTTTTTTTTAACAGTTTTAATAGATATGCAAATAGCAGTTGCTGTGGGAATTGGACTTGCTTCTATACTATTTATAAAAAGAACAATTGATTTGTATTCAATTGAATTGGTAAATAGTGATTTATCAGTTCATCCAGATATTCCAGAGACTATTTCTATTTATGATATTAATGGTCCAATGTTTTTTGGTGCTGCCCAAAATGCTTTAAAAACTCTTTTAAATACAAATGAAAAAACAACAGTAGTAATTTTAAATATGAAAAATGTATCTATGATTGATATGACTGCTATAGTTGCACTTAAGTCAATTATTGAGAATTTTGAAAATAAAAATAAGAAGTTGATTTTTAGTGGTTTAAATTCAAGGATTTTAAAAAAACTTGAAAGAACAAAATTAAGTTATGTAACAAGTTTTTCAAATCTTGAAGATGCTATAAAATATTCAAAACAACTTGGAAAAATAAAACCTTAATTGCTTAAAGTTTTTTTATTATTAAAAACTATATAAGTAAATAAGAAAGATAAAATTCCTAAAAAAAGAATAATTCCTAACCAATAAATAATCGATATTTCTACTAAATATCCCGCTACCAAAGTTGCACTTGCTGGAAGTAAAAGTTGTAATGAACCTAAAAGTGCAGCAGTTGCTCCTACTGATTTTTCTTGAGAAGACATAGCCATAGAAAATAGACTTGCTTCACAAAGTCCTAAACCAAAAAATGAGATAAAAAATCCTGCAACTATTCCATCAAAACCAATAAAAGTAATATTTGCACTAAAAAAACTAATAATTGAGCCAATAACTAAAATAAAAGCTCCCGAAATAGATAGTTGTTTCATATTAAATACTTTTAATAGCCTAGTAGAAAGTAGTGCTCCAAACAAAAGTGCACTTCCTGTTGCTCCAAATATCAAACCAAATGTTTTTGAATCAAGTTTATAAATTTCTTGATAAGCAAAACTAGCTCCTGCAATATATGCAAATACAAACATATACATCAAACAAGCTGTAATAGCAGGAGTTAAAAATTTTCTGTCTTTTATAATTTTGAAATAGATAATAAAAATATTTTTAAAATTTATTTTTACTTTCTTTTCCTCTTTTAAAGTCTCTTGTAGTGTAAAAAAAGACATTATTGATAAAAGGATTGCTAATGAAAACAGTGTATAAAATACAGTTTTCCATCCAAACTCTTGTTCTATATATCCTCCAAAAGTTGGAGCTAAAATAGGAGTTATTGCTCCAATAGTAATTAATATTGCAAAGATATTTGCTGCAACTCTTCCTTTTGATACATCTCTTACCATACTTATAATAGAAACATATATTAAAGCAACACTTAAACCTTGAATAATTCTAAAAAGTAAAAATAGTTCAATATTTGTTGAAAATGTAATTAAAATCGAACATAAAGAGTAGAGTAGAACTCCTAATATCAAAGGTATTTTTCTTCCAAAATAATCTATTATTGGACCAAAAAATAGTTGACCAATTCCCATTGAAAATAGATAAAAAGTAAGGGTTAATTGTACTTTAGAATAAGAAGTTCCAAAATATGATGCAATATTTGGCATAGATGCTAAATACATATCAATTGCCATATAACAAAGTACTTCTATTAGAGCAATAGTAAGAATAAATTTAAAATTAATTAATCTTTTTTTCATAAAATTCTTTCAAAATATATTTCAATACAAGTGTATTGAAATTGAACTTTATCAAAAAATAAATTAAGATAGCTTTATAGTAGGAAAGTTTTTAAATCTTCAAAAATCTCTTTTTGTTCTTTGTCTGATAGGTTTATATATTTTAAAGATAAGAGAGAAAATAAACCTTCTGACAATAGAAATGCTAATCTTAATTTTTTACCTTCCTGTGTATTTGTATCAATAGATTTTAAAGAGTCACTATACCATTCTTGAAATTCTTTTAAAATAACTTCATTTTGCAAAAGTATATTTATCATTTTTGACATTTTATTAAATTCTTCTGTACTATTGTAATTTGAGATATATTGAATATGTGCTTTTAATTTAGCATAATTAGAACTGTCATTTTTTGATAAAAGCTCTATTTGTTGATTATAATCATCTTCATTTTTATGTGCAACTGCTTTTATCATTCCATCTTTATTTCCAAAAATATATTGAACACCACCTATTGAAATATTTGCTTTTGTAGCAACCTTTCTAATACTTAAACCAGAGATTCCTTCATCTAGAATTATTTCTTCAATAACTTTTATTAAATGATTTTTATCAATCTTATTTTTTGTACTCAATTTATAACTCCTAAATAATTGTATATTATTTAATAAAATTATATAAAGTTTTTATCTCTTCTGCCCAAATAGATTCATCAATTGTTTCTAAAACTAGAGGAATATCATCCATTCTTTTATCATTCATTATAAATTCAAAAGCATCCCAACCAATTTTTCCACAGCCTAAACTATCATGTCTATCAACACGACTACCAAGTTCTGGTTTTGAGTCATTTATATGCATTCCACTTAAGTATTTAAATCCTACGATTTTTTCAAATTCATTCCAAGTTTTATCATAAGCTTCACGTGTTCTAATATCATAACCAGCAGTGAACATATGACAGGTATCAATACATACTCCAACTCTGGCTTTATCTTCAATTTTATCTATAATATAAGCTAAATGTTCAAATTTATATCCAAGATTACTTCCTTGACCTGCTGTATTTTCAATCACAAGTTTTACAGCACTTGTTTTATCTATTACTCTATTCATTGACTCGGCAATATTATCTAAACACTCTTCTTCACTTATTTTTCGTAAGTGACTTCCTGGATGAAAATTTAGTCTATCTAAAGCTAAAATTTCACATCTTTGTACTTCATCTAAAAAACTTTCAATAGATTTTTCTCTTGCATCACTATCTGGATGCCCTAAGTTTATCAAATATGAGTCATGAGGTAAAATATGTTTTGGTTCTATTTTTGATTTTTCTAATTCTTTAAACCACAAATCTATTGTTTTATTATCAAGTGCTTTTGCACTCCATTGTCTTTGGTTTTTTGTAAAAAGAGCAAAAGCTTTTGCTCCTATTTGAGTAGCATTTATTGGAGCATTAAAAACTCCACCACTTGCACTTACATGAGCTCCTACATATTTCATTATATTTCCTATTATTTGTGAGTTTATTTTTATAAATTTTTATTATCTTATTTAAAAGTAACATTTATAAACATTTGTAGATTTTTTCTTACATATTTTTGAAATTTTTATATTATCCTAAAATGGCTAAGTATAGAATTACTATTTAAAACAATACATAAAATTTTATTGTAAAAAATATATATATTTACAAAAGGTCAACTTTGATGGAAAAAGTAGTAATTATTGGTGGTGGATATGCGGGAATTTACGCATTAAGAGAATTAATAAAAAATAAAAATATTAAAATAACTTTGATTGATAAACATACTTATCATAACTTACAACCAGAAGTTTATGATTTAATAGCAAATAAATCTACGTTTGCTGATGTAACTATCGATTTAACAACTTTATGTAGAGGATTTAATCATAATTATTTAGAGTTTAAAAATCTAAAAGTGAGAAAAATAGACCAACGTGCAAAAAAGATTTACACAGAAGAACAAGAAATAGTTGAATTTGATTATTTGATTATGGCAGCAGGAACAAGAACTTTTTTCCCTCCAACTATTCCAGGACTTAATAACGCAGATGATATAAAAAAGCTTCATAGAGCAATCACTTTTAAACAAAGTTTTGAAAGACAACTTTTTGAAAAAATAAAAAATGAAGCAAAAGAGTGTGCAGATACACATATTGTAGTTGTAGGAGCTGGACTTTCAGGAGTTGAAATAGCAGCTGAAATGGCATATTATTCAAATAAATTTTTCAAAAGAGGAAATTTCAGTTGTGATAATCTAAAAATTTCTTTAATTAGTAGTTCAGTTTCTATTCTTCCTGGTTTAAAACAAGATCTAATAAATATTTCTCAACAAAGATTGAAGGATTTAGGAATAAATATTATTACAAATACAAAACTTCAAAAAGTTGAAGATGGGTATTGCTATTTTTCAAATGGAACAAAAGTAAGCCACTCTTTTGTAATTTTTACAGGAGGAGTTGAAGCCTCAACAATAACTTCAGAATTAGAAGATGTTTCGAAAAATGCAAAAGGTCAAATTGTAGTAAATGAATTTATGCAAACTGATAAATATGAAAATATTTTTGCTATTGGTGATATGGCTGAGGTTAAAAATTTAAAAGGTGAGATTATGCCTCCAAATGTAACAATTGCAAGAATTAGCGGTACAAATGCTGGAAGAAATGTTTTAAATATGATTGCAAATAAATCTTTAGAAAAATGTGATCCAAAACTTGATGGAATTTTAATTGCTCTTGGTGGACAATATGCTGCTGGTGATATTTATGGGATATTAACAGTTAAAGGAAGATTGGCTTATGAGATTAAAAAATATGTATTTAGTTCTTATAGAGCACCACTTATAAAATTGATTAAAAAAGGTTATGCAAAACTTAGAAGACTCTAGGTTTTACATCAATCCCTTAATATTTTTATTAAAATATCATTTGCTTTATCTCTAAAAACAACCTCTTTTTCATTTCTTTCAAATAACTCTTTTAAGAAATTATCAGGATAAGTAGCTGATAAATTTTCTTTATTAAATGTTTTTAAATCTTGACATTTAAAAGTACTTCTACAAACTTTATCATCATATATTTTCATATCTAAAATAGCAGTTCCTGCACTAAAAACTTGAACTTGTGTGTAATCATTGTATTTAAAAATAAACCCTTTATCATAAAACTTCATTTGTGGAGTTTTAAATAAAATAGTAGCACTTGAAGTGAGTTGTGGCTCATTTGTACTAAAACAACCTGTAAATAAAAATATAGAAATAATTGTAATATATAAACTTTTGATAGCTAATCCTTTGTTTTAAAACTTTTGACTATAATTATAACTAAAATAAAAATATATTTAAAAGGAAAAATTTTTGTTAGTACATATTTGTTGTGCAGTTGATAGTCACTATTTTTTAGAAAAAATACAAGAAGAATTTCCCAATGAAGAATTAGTTGGTTACTTTTATGACCCTAATATTCATCCTTATAGTGAATATAGACTTAGATATTTAGATGTAGAATACTCATGTAAAAAGTTAGGAATTCCATTACTTGAAGGTCCATATAACCTTGAAGAGTGGTTAAAAAAAGTAAAAGGAATGGAACATCTTCCTGAAAAAGGTGATAGATGTACTGTTTGTTATGATGATAGACTTGATGTTAGCGTTCAAAAAGCAATAGAACTTGGACATGATAAATTTACAACTTCGCTTTTAATTTCTCCAAAAAAATCTCAAGAAAAATTAGAAAAAATTGGTGAGAAATTGACACAAGAAACGGGTGTAAATTTTATATTTAGAGATTATAGAAGTGGAAATGGTGGAGTCGTTCAAGGAGAACGTGTAAAGGAAAACTCTTTATATAGACAAAATTATTGTGGTTGTTTGTTTGGTTTAAGTGCTCAAAGAGAGATTCAAAAAAAGATTATGGATGAGATGTTCAATCCAATTTCAAATCAAATAATGCCAGAATCAATAGAAGAAAGACTTGAACTTTATCAAAGAAGAAATGATTTAGAAGATGCAGGAGAAAAGTATAAACTTATAAAACAAAGATTTTTAAACTATAGACTTTTAAGTGCTAAAGTAAGTGTTGCAAAAAAAGTTGTTCCTTCATATATTATGTGTTATTCAACTTTAAGTAAAAAAGCTACAAATGGAAGAGTAGAATATGAAAAAGATGGAATAAATTATCTAAATCGTGATGAAGTAAAAATAATCAATATTCAAACTTTTAATTCACTTTCAAATAGCAATTTTAAAAATGTTTTAGAACTTTTATACAAACCTTTAAGTTTTGAAAAAGAGTTAGAAATTAGAAATAAAATAGTTAAAAATTCATACGATTTGAGTACTGTAATAGTTCTTGATGAAATAATTGATGAAAAATATGAAATAGAAATAGATTCACAAACTTACGAAGATATAAAGGAAGAAATCATATGAAACTATTAGTTTGTGCTATGGAAGCTTCATCAAATATTCATTTAAAAGAGCTAAAAAAATATTTAGATGATGATATTGAACTTGTTGGAGTTTTTGATAAAGAACTTGGAAATCCACTTTATGATTTGACAACTTTGGCAATTATGGGATTTGTTGATGCTTTAAAGAAATTAAGATTTTTTTTCCGTCTTCGTGATGAGTTAGTTGAACTTGCTCGTGATTGTGATAAAGTCTTATTGATGGATAGTTCAGGGTTTAATCTACCCTTAGCTAAAAAATTAAGAGAAACTTATCCAAATAAAGAGATTATCTACTACATCTTACCTCAAGCTTGGGCTTGGAAAAAAGGAAGAGTAAAAAAACTTGAAGCTTATTGTTCAAAACTTTGCTCAATCATCCCTTTTGAGAGTGAAATTTATAATGATAAAAATAAAATCACTTATGTAGGACATCCGCTTTTAGATGAAATAAAAGAGTTCAAAACAACATTTATAGAAACAAATAAAATAGCCTTTATGCCAGGAAGTAGAAAAACAGAAATTACAAATTTACTTCCTATTTTCAAAGAACTAATCAAAAAAATCCCAAATAAAGAGTATATTTTGATAATTCCATCAAAATTTGATGATGAATATATCAAAAGGATTTATGGAGATATTAGTGAATTTTCAATTTCAAGAAATGCACATAAAAGTTTATTAGAAGCGGAATATGCTTTTATTTGTAGTGGAACAGCAACTTTAGAAGCTGCACTTATTGGAACACCATTTACTCTTTCATATATTGCAAAAAGATTTGATTTTTTTATAGGTAAATTATTTGTAAAACTAAATTTTGTTGGACTTGCAAATATATTTTTTGAAAAAATGGGTAAAGAGCCACTACATAGTGAATTTTTGCAAGAAAACGTTACTGTAGAGAATCTATTTAATGATTATAATACTCTCAATAAAGAACAATTTTTCAACAATTCTAAACTTTTAAGAGAGTATTTAAAAAATGGAAGCTCACAAAATATGGCGCAGATTATAAAAAACTAATACTTTTTTAGATATAATAACTACCATTTTAATAAAATATAGTTAAATAATAATATAGTTCTTTTTAGTAAGAACAATTGAAAAAGGAATTATTGTATGTTAGATATTATGCAAATTCAAGAGATTCTACCTCATAGATACCCGTTACTACTTGTGGATAGAATTACAGATATGGAAGTAAAAAAATCTATTAAAGGTTTTAAAAATATTTCTATTTCAGAACCAGCTTTTCAAGGACATTTTCCTGGACATCCAATTTATCCTGGTGTTTTAATTTTAGAAGGAATGGCTCAATGTGGTGGTGTTTTAGCTCTAAAAAGTTCTGATTTAACAGACGAAGAGATGAAAAATAAAGTAATCTATTTTATGAGCATAGATAATGCAAAATTTAGAAATCCAGTTCGTCCAGGAGATAGATTAGATTATGAATTAACAGCGGTTAAAATGAAAAGTACATTGATGGTACTTGAAGGAAAAGCTTATGTTGATGGGAAACTTACAGCAGAAGCCGAATTTAAAGCTATGATAGTAGATAAATAGGCTAAATAAATGAACAATATTCACAAAACAGCAATAATTGAAGAAGGTGCAATTTTAGGTGATAATATCACTATTGGTGCATTTACGATTATTGGTAAAAATGTAAAAATTGGTGACGGAACAGTAATTGATTCTCATACACTAATTGATGGAAAAACAACTATTGGTAAAAATAATCACATTTTTTCTCATGCAAGTATCGGAACAATTCCTCAAGATTTAAAATTTGATGGCGAAGATGTTGAATTAATCATTGGAGATAATAATAAAATTAGAGAATATACTTTATTTAATCCAGGAACAATCGGTGGGGGAAGTGTAACAAAAATTGGAAGTAATAACTTATTTATGGGTTATGTTCATGTTGCACACGATTGTATAATTGGAGATAATTGTATTTTTGCAAATGGTGCAACTTTAGCTGGTCATGTTGAGTGCGATGATTTTGTAGTTGTTGGTGGATTAACTCCTATTCATCAATTTTGTAAAATTGGAACGCAAGTAATGATTGGAGGAGCAAGTGCTGTTGCTCAAGATATACCACCATTTTGTTTAGCAGAAGGAAATAAAGCAGTTCTTAGAGGCTTAAATTTGACAGGGCTTAGAAGAAGATTTGATAATAGAGAAGATATTGATGCTATAAAACATGCCTATAGAGAACTTTTTGAAGTAGGAAAACCTTTACAAGATGTAGCACGTGAACTACTTGATAATGATAAAAATAAATATGTAAAAGAATTAGCTAGTTTTGTATTAAATACAAAAAGAGGAATTCCTTTTAATAGAAAGTAGATAATAAAAAATGAGTAAATTAATATGTGATTTTTGTGGAGCAACAGATACAAAAGATAATCCAGTAATTACTGGTGATAATGCTTGTATATGTAAATCTTGCGTAAATGCAGCTCACGATATAATGAATGGTAATATTATTACTGAGAATGATAAAAAAGACGAAGAGTTAAAAGAGATAAAAATAAAAACTCCACAAGAACTAAAAAATATTTTAGATGAATATGTAATTGGTCAAGAAAGAGCAAAAAAAGTTTTATCTGTTGCTGTTTATAATCATTATAAAAGAATTTTTAGACAAAATGAAATTAATGATGATATTGAATTAAATAAATCAAATGTTTTATTAATAGGACCAACAGGTTCTGGAAAAACTCTTTTAGCACAAACTATTTCAAAATATTTAGATGTTCCTTTAGCAATTGCAGATGCTACAAGTTTAACAGAAGCTGGTTATGTTGGTGATGATGTTGAAAATGTAGTAACAAGACTTGTTCAAGCTGCAAATGGTGATATAAAAAAAGCTGAACGAGGAATAATTTTTATCGATGAAGTTGATAAAATTGCTAGAATGAGTGAAAATAGAAGTATTACTAGAGATGTTTCAGGAGAAGGTGTTCAGCAAGCACTTCTTAAAATAGTTGAAGGTTCAGTTGTAAATGTACCACCAAAAGGTGGAAGAAAACATCCAGGACAAGATGCTCTTCAAGTTGATACAACAAATATTTTATTTATTTGTGGTGGAGCATTTGATGGACTTGAAGATATTATTAAGAAAAAACAAGGTTCAAATGTTCTTGGATTTAATCAAGATAAAAAATCAAAAAATACTGAAGATAAACTAATTTCAAAAGTAGAAACAGATGATTTAGTAAAATATGGTCTAATTCCAGAATTAATTGGAAGATTACATATGATTGCTACTTTAAATGAAATAACTGAAGATGACATGGTTCATATTTTAACTGAACCAAAAAATGCTTTAATTAAACAATATATAAAGCTTTTTGAATTAGATAATGTTGTTTTAGAATTCGAAAAAGATGCTTTAAAAGAGTTAGCAAGACTTGCAATTGTTAGAAAAACAGGTGCAAGAGGATTGAGATCAATTTTAGAAGATATTATGCTTGATATTATGTTTAATCTTCCAAAATATAAAAATAAAAAAGTAATAATCACAAAAGAGGTTGTTGAAAAAACTCAAGAACCAAAAATAGTAAACAAAGGATAGAAAATGATTTTAGATAAAATAATAGGTCTTTTTTCAAATGATATGGCAATAGATTTAGGAACGGCAAATACGATAGTTTCAATAAAAGGAAAAGGTATCATTATAAATGAACCATCGGTAGTTGCAGTACAAACTGATAGACAAGGTAAAGATAGAATTTTAGCAGTTGGTCAAGAAGCAAAACAAATGATTGGTAAAACTCCTTTAAATATCCAAGCAGTTCGTCCTATGCAAGATGGGGTTATTGCAGATTTTGAAATGACTGAAAGAATGATTAGATATTTTATTGAAAAAGCACACTCTAGAAAATCTTTTGTTAGACCAAGAGTAATTATTTGTATTCCTTATGGAATTACTCAAGTTGAGAAAAAAGCTGTTGAAGAATCAGCTATGAGTGCAGGAGCAAGAGAAGTATTTTTAGTTGAAGAACCAATGGCAGCAGCAATTGGTGCAGGAATTCCTGTTTCTGATCCTGCTGGTTATGTAGTTGTTGACATCGGTGGAGGAACAACTGAGATTGGAGTTACTTCTTTAGGTGGACTTGTTTTATGTAAATCAATAAAAGTTGCTGGAGATAAAATAGATAGATCAATAGTTGAATATGTAAGACAAAATTATAATCTATTTATTGGAGAAAGAGCAGCTGAAACTATAAAAATTGAAATTGGAACAGCGGTTAAACTTGATACTGAATTAAAAATGAAAGTAAAAGGAAGAGATCACTCTGGATTCTTATCAACTATTGAACTTGGAAGTGAAGGTGTTAGAATCGCTATAAAAGAGCCTTTAAAAGAGATAGCTTCAGCTATTAGAAGTGTTTTAGAAAATATGCCACCAGATTTAGCAGGAGATATTGTTGACAATGGAATTATTATAACTGGTGGTGGAGCATTAATTAGAGGAATTGATACATATTTAGCAGAAATTGTAAAAATTCCAGTAAAAATTGCAGATGAGCCTTTATTATCAGTAGCTTATGGAACAAGTCAAGTTCTTGATGAACCAGAGTTATTGAAAGTAATTAATGATATGAAAAATTCTCAATAATTAAATGAAACATCTTCTATTCGTTATTCTTTTTGTAGCTTTAAGTTTATCTTACCTTTTTAGGGTAGATGAGCTTTTGGTTAAACATTTTACATTTTTTTCAAATTTAAAAAGCATGTATGTTGAAAAATATATCGAAGCTTCTGAATTTTTTAAAAAGCATTTTGAGCATGAAAAAAAGATTAAAGAATTAGAGACAGAAAATTTAGAACTAAAAGAATACAAAATCCTTTACAACACTGTAGAAACACAATTAAATACTTTAAAAGATTTTTTAATTCATGTGGAAATTCCAGAAATTAAACCACAAATAGAACTAGTGAAAGTTCTTTCTTATGTAGATTATAATGATTTTACAAGAGTTTGGTTGGATAAAACACCTCAAAATGAAAAAATTTTAGGATTAATTTCTGAAAATTTTGCAGCAGGAATAGCTGTAAATAAAAATGGAAAATCTGTTGGATTATTAAATGGAAATAAAGATTGTACTTATGCAGTTTTTATAGGAGAAAGTAAAAGTCCAGGAATTGTTACTAGTGCTGGAGAAAATACTGATGAATTAGAAGTTAAATTTATCCCAATTTGGTCAGATATCAATAAAGGTGATGAAGTTGTAACTTCTGGAATGGATAATATCTTTTTTGAAGGTTTAAAAGTTGGAAAAGTATTGGAAGTATCTGAGCAAGCTAGTATGAAAATAGCAACAATAAAACCATATGTAAATGCACTAAAAAAGAAATACTTTTATATATACAATGATAATTATCAAGAAGAGCAATTAATGATGGAAAATCATCAAAAAATTCAATAGCTAGCCATTATTCTATCAACATCTCCCCAAGAAAGATTATCTTTTTTATTTTTAAACATATTATAAATATATCTAGCGAACATGTCAGTTTCAAGATTTACTTTTGTTCCTATTTTATAGTTTTTAAAAAGTGTATTTTGTATTGTATGTGGAATAATTGTAAGTCTAAATTCATCTTTTAAAACTTCATTTACTGTAAGTGAAACTCCATCAATAGTAATACTACCTTTTGGAATAATGTATTTTGAATATTCATTTGGTAAACTAACAAAAAAATCTGTTGAATTTCCATTTTGTTTGATTGATTTAATTGTTCCTAAGCAATCAACGTGACCTTGTACGATATGTCCTTCAAATCTATCACCCATCATCATAGCTGGTTCCATATGAACTTCATTCTTATAATTTTCCATTGCTAAAATCTTTTGAGATTCAGGTGAAAGTTCAACAGTAAAAGTATCATTTGTAATTTTTACAACTGTTAAACAAGCTCCATTTATTGCAATAGAATCTCCAATTTTTGGATGATATTTTGCTTTTAAAGTTAAAAAATTGTTTTTAAAACTAACAACTTTTGCCATTTCTCTTATAAGTCCAGTAAACACTTAAAAAACCTTTTTTCAAATTTTGGATATAATATCCAAAAATTGTTAAGAAGCTAATTTTAACTTACTTAAATAAAATCTTATAAAGAAACAGTTGATTTATAAAAAATTCAAACAAATTTTCTCTTATTCAAAAGGAATAAAATGAATTACGATGTAATTGTTGTTGGTGGTGGTCATGCAGGTATTGAAGCATCATTAGCAAGTGCAAGAATGGGTAAAAAAACTCTATTAATTACGATGTTAGTAGAGCAAATAGGAGCAGCAAGTTGCAACCCTGCAATTGGAGGTTTAGCAAAAGGGCATTTAGTTAGAGAACTTGATGCTATCGGTGGAGAAATGGGACTTTGTACTGATAATGCAGGTATTCAATTTAGAATATTAAATGCTTCTAAGGGTGCTGCTGTTCAAGGTAGTCGTGCTCAAATTGATATGGATAGATATAGAGAGTATATGAGAAAAGTTTGTCATAATACTCCTAATTTAGAAGTTTATCAAGATGAAGTAACAGCACTTTTAGTAAAAAATGGTAATGAAGTTTGTGGAGTAAAAACAAAATTAACTGAAGAATTTATTGCAAAAAAAGTTATTTTAACAACAGGTACATTTATGAGAGGGCTTGTTCATATTGGTGAAAATAAATATGAAGCTGGTCGTGCTTGGGAATTACCATCAACTACTTTATCAACTCAACTAAAAGAGTTAGGTTTAAGAGTTGGAAGATTAAAAACAGGAACACCTTCTCGTCTTGATGCTAACTCTATTGATTTTTCAGTAATGGATATGCACGGAGGTGATGTAAATCCTGCTCCATTTTCATTTAGAACAGATAAATCAACATTCTCACCAACTCAATACCCTTGTTATATAACTTACACAAATGAAAAAACTCACGAAATAATCTCTTCAAACTTTTATAGAGCGCCACTTTTTACTGGTCAAATTGAAGGATTGGGACCAAGATATTGTCCAAGTATTGAAGATAAAGTAAATAGATTTGCTGAACGAGATAGACATCAATTATTCTTAGAACCACAAACTGCAATGTGTACAGAATACTATATAAATGGTATGTCAAGCTCTCTTCCAATTGATGTTCAAAAACAAATGATTCATTCTGTAAAAGGTTTGGAAAATGCAAGAATAATCAGATATGGATATGCTATTGAATATGACTATGTTGATCCAACTGAATTAAAACATACACTTGAAACAAAAAAAGTAAAAAATCTATATCATGCTGGACAAATCAATGCTACAACAGGTTATGAAGAAGCAGCATCTCAAGGATTAATAGCAGGAATTAATGCTGCACTTGCAATTGATGAAAAAGAACCATTTATTCTTAGACGTGATGAAGCTTATCTAGGAGTTTTAATTGATGATTTAGTAACAAAAGGTACAAATGAACCATATAGAATGTTTACTAGTAGGGCTGAATATAGACTTCTTTTAAGAGAAGAAAATGCTGATTTAAGATTATCTCAATATGGATATAATCTTGGATTAATAGATGATGAAACTATAAAAAAAGTTGAAAACAAAAGAAAAACATTGGAAGAAGCTATTGAATTTATGGCAAATGAATGGATGACTTCTAAAAAAGAAACATTGGAACTTCTTGAAAGTATTGGTGAAGAAAAAATCAATGATAGAGTTTTACTTGTAGATTTGATTGGAAGAAATAGTATTGATATTTTCAAATTTGAAAAACTTGTTCCAAGCTTTGCACATCTTGATAATTATTTGAAAGAACAGATAATTATTGAAGCAAAATATTATAGATATATACAAAAACAGCAAAAACAAATAGAAAAAATGAAAAAAATGTTAAAAGCAACTATTCCAGAAGATTTTAGTTATAAAGGACTTCCTGGTCTTTCAAATGAAGTTGTAGAAAAGCTTGAAAAACATAGACCGCCTACAATTTTCAATGCTAGTCTCATATCTGGTATTACACCTGCAGCTTTGGATATCATACATTTGAACTTAAATATATTTGTCAAAAGCAATAAAGATTGATAATGGTTCAATATAAATTGATAATATGTAAAATAAAAAATGATAATGAGAGATTAATCTAGCTATGTCAACTAAGAAAAATATCATTCCAGAGTTTATGAAAGATAATCCTGATGATATTTTTCAGTTCTTATTTCCCCTTAAAATAGTACTTGATGAAGATAAATTTAGTAATAGCCACTATGAAATCGTTATAGAAAATATATCTAAAAAACAACTATTTAAATATAATGTATCACCTGAATTATTGTTTTCGCATTATCAATTTTTAGAGTATTATCAAAATGGTAAAAAAGTAGATAAATACAAGAATGAATCTGTTGAAGAAAAAAGTTTTAAAATTGATACAAAATTTATTAATAGAAATAATGAAAAGAAACTAAAAGATATTTTAGATGATAAAAGTATTGGAACTTTATTAGGTTGGAGTTATAAATATTTATCAGATGCAAAGAATATTAATTGTTATGTAGTAGAACAAGACGATATTAAGATAATTATTCCTCAATTTGCAATTGGAATATACTATTATTTTAGATTTTCAGAATTAAGAGAAGCCGTTTTTGATTCTACATTAGAAGAATTATATGTCTTGTGTGATAATAATAAAACTGATGCAAAAATAGTTTTACCAAAATATAAAACTGATGAAGATGCAGCTTTTATACATAGATATGCTTGTCAAGAGATTGCAAAAAGAGAGTTTGATAATGTATCTAACTATATACATAATTATCTAAAATATATGCAAGAAAATAATTTAGATGATGATATATATAAAATGCATTTGAAGTTTAATTTCCCAACAAAAGAAGAGTTCCAAATTGATACAAGAAGTTCTCTTGTTACAAATAAAAAAACAAATGAAAAGTATTACTTTATTCATGAAATCATAAATGATTATTCAGATATAGGTTTTGAAAAACTAACAAAAATTATAGAAAAGAATAAAGTCATTTTAAATTTAGGAGATTTAGATAATCTTCCAAAAGTTGAAAAAGATATTCCTAATGAAACATCTGAAGTATTAAAAATAACGCATGCAAGCAAAAAGAATACAAAAACTAGTCATCAAAAGAATAGAAAAAAAAGTTGTGGTAGTTTAAAAGATATTCCAATAGATGAAGAATCTTCAACTAGAAATATTATAGAAGATTTACTAAAAATTTATAAAGAGCAACAAACGGATGATATAACTGATCAAAGTTTAACTGAGTCATCTTCTAAAGGGAATAAAACTATTAGAAAAGTTGTTATTTCAAGTGAGTTTGTAAAAGAATCTTCATCTAAGCCTTTAACCGAAATAGATAATTTTGTAGTTTTCAATCAATATATAAATTTTTTGCAAGAACGTCCTGACATAAAAGATTTTCATTTAAATGAGAAAAAAGAATTACCTCAATATATACTTGAAAATGATGATGGTGAAGAAAAAGTAAATCCGAAATGTAAAATTAAAAAAAGACCTAGACAATACTTAACAACAACATTTAAATATGAAAATTCTTATGTGGGATTATTAGAATTAGAAAATAATCCATCTTCTGGAAATTCTACATGGGTGATAATTTCTAATAAACCAATTGAAACTGAGCATTTTGAATTTTTTATGAATCTATATTTTAAAAAAGATATAGGAATAGATAATATATTAAAAAAACATTCTAAAACTAATCCTAAATTTACTAAAAAGAACCATGAGAGAAATGAAAATTTAAATGAAATCCAGCTTGCTAATTGGTATACTGGGTTATTAGAAAAAATTGTTTAATTGCTTTTTTAAAATAATATTAAATTTATATCTTTTATAATGGATTTAGTTTCCCTAACAACTACTTTTTTATAATATTATTTAATTCTAGTTAGATCACGCTATTTGTATATAAGTAGTATTTCTGTTCCCAGAAATTGTTATATAAATTAAATTTTCTTCTTATAAGTCTACTTGAAACTGTTTTGAAATTATTAATAAGCCTTGATAATAGAATATTAGGTGTTGATTCAAAAGATATTATTAAAGTAGAATTATCTTTAATATGTATATTTCTTACAACACAACTATTATAATTTTCAAAAATATTATAAATGATTTTTGTGAGTTCAATTTCTATATCTTTTGAAATAGTTTCTTCATTCATTAGAGTTGAAATAAGTAATGTAAAAACTAAATTGTAATTTGAGTGTTTAAATATCTTATAATCTATATCTTTAGGCATTTTATTCTTTTTTACTAATTTGACAACTAATTGATTTTTTGATAGAATTATAATAGATAATTTTGTAAAAGTCAAATAAATAACTATAATAGAATTTACACTTTTGTAATTAATTGATTGACAGTAATTTAGGAAAAAAAGATAAATTTGTATGGTTAATTTAGAAAAGATATAATCATCACTAGATAAGGGACTACTATGAGTAAATCAAAAATTGAATGGACTGGTTCTACTTGGAATCCAATAACTGGGTGTACTAAGTACAGTGATGGTTGTACAAATTGTTATGCTGAAAAAATGGCTAACAGATTAAAAAATATGGGTTTAAAAAAATATGAAAATGCATTTAATTTAACATTGCATTATAAAAATATTGAAGACCCACTATTTATGAAAAAACCTCAAACAATATTTGTATGTTCTATGAGTGATATATTTCATAAAGATGTACCTGATGAATTTATTCTAAAGTTATTTGAAGTTATGAATAAAGCTCATTGGCACACTTTTCAAGTTTTAACTAAACGAGCAGAAAGAATTAAAGAACTTAATGATTTAATTACTTGGACTAAAAATATATGGTTAGGTACAACAGTTGAAAGTCAAAAAGTTACACATAGAATAAATTATTTGAGAGAATCAGGTGCTTATATCAAGTTTCTTTCTATAGAACCACTATTAACTCCAATAAATAATTTAAATTTAAAAAATATTGACTGGGTAATTGTTGGTGGTGAAAGTGGAGCAAAGGCTAGGCCTATGTTAAAAGAGTGGGTAGTAGATATAAAAAATCAATGTAATACTCAAGATGTTCCTTTCTTTTTTAAACAATGGGGTGGTAAAAATAAGAAGAAAGCAGGAAGACTTTTAGATAATAATACATATGATGAAATGCCTAAAAAAATAACAGAGGGTATATTTGGCTAAAGTTAATAAATATAATTGGTGTATAGGAGAAGAGTTACCAACTATTGAAGACCATAGTAAGGTAAAGCTAGATATTATTGAAAATTATTTAGAAATATATTTAAGATATTTGACTAAAGGTTTTAAAGTAAGTTCATTAAAACTTGATATTATTGATGGCTTTTGCGGTGGTGGAATTTATAGTGATGGAACAACTGGAAGCCCAATAAGAATAAAAGAAACTATTGAAAAAACAAAAAAAATCATTAATTTTGAAAAAGAAGCAAGTAATTGCAAAACGGTAATTTTTGATATTAAGTATACCTTTATTGAGAAGAATAAAAATACATTTTTATTCTTAAAAAAAACATTAAATGATTATAGTTATTTATCTGAAGACACAAATTGTTTAAATGGCAAATTTATTTCTTATTTAGATGCAATTATAGAAAATATAAAAAATCGAAGCCGAGCTAATAGATGTATTTTTATTCTTGACCAATATGGTTATGCTGATGCACCTATCCCTGTTATAAAAAAGATTTTTGAACAATTACCAAAAGCAGAAGTTATATTAACTTTTTCTGTTGACAGTTTAATTGATTATCTTTCAAGTGAAAAACCTCAAGTTCTTTATAATATGGGATTATCAAAAGAAGATTGTGAACAAATTTATGATGTAAAAGAAGATAATGATTTTTCAAGAACAAAGATTCAACCTTTATTATATAAAACAATAGTAAATACAGTAAATGCACCATTTTATACGCCATTTTTTATAAAAAGTGATGTTTCTTCTCGTGCTTATTGGCTATTTCATTTTTCTACTCATGCTATTGCAAGAGATGAAATGATGAAAATTCATTGGAAAAATCAAAATACTTTTATTCATCATGCAGGTGCAGGATTAAACATGTTTCTAGGATATAATTCTAACTGTAAAGATAATTTATTTAATCATTCTAATTATACTTTTGATGACTTATCTAAACAAAAAAGTATTCAGCTATTGAGTTGTGAATTACCAAAGATAATACAAGAAAGAGAATGTTTAGATTTCAATGCTTTAAACAATTTAATAGCAAATGAAACTCCAGTTACAAGAGATATAATAAGAGAATCATTGGCAAATTCTATAGAATCAGGTGAAATAAAAATTATTTCAAAAGATAATAGTCAAATTAGAAGAAAATATACTACTATTCAAGATAAAGATATTATAAAATGGACAAAGCAAAGGCAAATAAGCTTTTTATTCTAGTATAATCTCTCTCATGTATTTATTTCTTGAATAAGCTTTCTTATGAATAGTTTTATTTTTTTTAATTAGAAATTCATCTGGAATATTTACTATTTTAATTCGCTTACTTTTAAGTAAATCATTAATAGAACGGTGTATATTATCAGATGTAGGTATATTGTTTTTTTCTGCATATTTCCAAGAGTTGGTATTTGTATATAATTCTTGTATTATATTATTTAAAGAAATCGTTTTTTTATGTTTTATTATTTTGATAATATCATCACCAATATTATCAAATAAGCTTGTTATAAAATTCTCTTTATACTCTTCTAAAGATTCAAAATAAGAATTTAGAAAGGCATCTGATACCCCAATACTATTAGTTCCTAATAATAGTTGAAAGTTGTCTTTTTCAACTATTTTCCCTTCTCTAGTTGTTGGAATAGAGATATTTATAATGTAATCTTTTGATATTGCTGAGAACCTAGTTCTAATACATTCATTAATTAAATCATTTGATAGTAATAAATTTTTCAATTCTTTTTTTTCAATTCCTAAAAATTTTGCTGTATTTTCATGTTCGGGATATCTTCCAATAATTCTTTTTAATGATTGAAAATTTATAAAAATCATAAAATCTTGTAATTTTGCATATTTTTGTAATAATTCAATTAAATTGTTTAAATTAACTTCATTTGAAAATGGATCAACAAAAATAAATCCCCATTTTGAAAATTTTAAAAGATTCTCTATATCATCGTTTTTTTCGTGCCAATTTCCATTATGTAAGTGTGTTGACACTTTAGGATTTAATTTTTTACTTGATTTTAAATAAGATATATTTTTTTCTAATTCAGAATAACTAGTTTTATCAATTTCTGAAAAAAAACATTTCAATTGATGAAAAGAATTTATTACTTCAGATTCTAATATTGTATTTAAAGCAAGCATAGGTGATCCAAAACTATCATCATTAAATTTTCCTTGTCCTGCATATAAATCAAGATAAGTAAAGCTATTATTTTTGGAAAACTTTGCAGAAATACCTAATATGGACCTAAATGTATCATGAAAAATTTTATGTTTAATTTCAGTATGTTGTTTTTTATTTGTTAAAAAATGTTCTTGACTTTCTATCATTCTATGAATTCCTTAGATTATTAATATAATTAAATAATAATTATAGTATTTTATTTAGTTTTTTATAAATTTTATTAAATTCTTTATGAATACTAGGGTGGCAACCAACAATTTCTGCAACATTTATAATATTTACTCGTTCACCAATACTTTCTAAATATTTTATAGATCCAATAACTTCATTTTCATTTATTTCTCTACCTATTTTATTTTCTATTGGAATAAGTTTATCAATCATTTTTTTATACCAAAAAGGTATATCTTTAAACCCATGGATAAAATCTCTATGTGTTAATTTATTTTCAACAATAAATTTTTGAAAATTATCTGGAAATTTTTCAAAAAGATAAAAAACTAAAGAAGTTAATAAAAACTCTTTTTGAATAGATAAGGCTTTTTTTGAATTGTATTTTTCAAGTTTTTTACAAATAGTTTTATACTCTTCAATTAATGGAAAATCTTTTAAATTTAAGTCATTTTTTCTATCAACTAAACTTCTTAATGCGGTAAAACTTTCAAATACAAAAAGTGAATTTATTTTTTCACCATCAATAATAAAATAGCCATCATTAAGACCATTCTCAAACCAAGTAATTGCATTTAATCCATATTCAAAGTTTGAATTTATTTTTATAACAAGATTTTCTCTAAAATCTTTCTCACACTTATGACAAATACAAATTTCTTTAAAATGTTTTATTTTTGAAAAATTAATTTTTTCATAACATCTCCAACATCTATCAGTTAAAAAAACTTTATGTTTAGGGCAAGCATTATAAAATTCATATCTCCATTTTTTTCTAAAATATGGAATTTTATCTTCAACTAAACATTTTGGACAATACATCAAACCATTATGTGTTCTTTTATCAGTCAATTTTCTAATTTGTAGAGGTGGATATAAACAATTATTGCAAGAAAATAGGTATCCTTCTTCACTTCGCAAGGACATTTTAAAAATATCTTCTTTAGTCAAGTTACTTTTATTTGATAAAGATTCAAATAATTTTTCATCATATAAAAAATCTATATCTATCCTTGAAATTTGATTTCCTTCTTTTTTTACAAAAAGAGTTAAAAAAATTGGAAGCTGTCTCTTATGTTCAATAGCAACTCTTGTAAGCCAAGAGCTTAAAAGTTCATCTTTAAAAGGTTGTGGCACTATTAAAAAGAAATAGTCTTGAACCCAAGCATTATTTCTTTTTTTCTTTGCCATATTACAACTTTGGTAAATATTCTATATCATCAACAGTGATATATTCTCTTTTAGATTTAATTGCTTTTATAGAAGCCTTTTTTAATAAATTTACAGTTTTCCCAATTAAGCCTTCAGAATTATAAAATAACTTATTAATGAGTTCATGATTTTCAGCCATATTTGAAGCTTTTTTTAGAGGTAAACATCTCTCATAAGTTGCCACAAATGATCTAAATTTTTTATCATTATTCCATCTAGGAAGCTCAAGTGCAGGAAATCTTGTACTTGTTTCATTTCCTATTGATAAAGCTGAATATGCTTCTCTTGTACCTGCTAAAACAATTGTTAGAGATAAACTATTACTTAACTGTTTTAAATCATCTATAAAAGTTCTTTGTTTATTTAAATTTCCTCTTAATGAACTATGTATTTCATCAATTAAAATCATTCTTGTGCCTAGTTTATTTAAATAGTGTTTTGCAAGATTTGCTTTTACGGCAACTTTTTCAATCCTATTTTGAGGTACACATAACTCATCTAAAATAAGACTATATAATCTACTTTCATCAGGAACTGTTGGTGCTTGGAAATAAATTATTGGTATTTCATAAATTGCTTCACCATCTTTTGTGACATAATCAAGTTTTGTTTTATGTAAATCATACATTCTTTTTAGAATTGCTGTTTTACCATTATTGGAATCACCATAAACTAGTAATCCTTCATGTCTCATTTGAGGTGGGTCTAAAAATTTATCTTCTAAAATTTCTATTAGTTTTACAGCTGAGCCATATCCTATCCAATGGTCTTTTTTACAATATATAATTCTTTCTTCATCACTTTTACTTAAATATTCAAAAGCTTCTTTCGTTAAATTTCTATCATTCATAAATTAGCCTATTGGATAAATTTCATAATCATTATCATCTTCTTCATTTTTTGGAGTTTTTGAAACATAAAAAGGTTGATTTTCTTTATAATCAATTCTTTCTTTATCATTTTGCAAAGTTTTTTCTTGATGTTTTTTAGAGCTATCTTTTCTTCTTATAGATTTTTTTTCTTTTTTTGCTTGAGCAACATAAGAATGTAATCTCTCATGAGCTTCAAAAATATCATGAGGTTCTAATTCTCTTCCCTTTATTTTTGATCTTGCATCTGCTATTGCACTTCTTAATTCTGAGAGATTCATTTTTGGTCTTCGTATATCTGCATAGGGAACAGTTATATAATCTTTTATATCTTCATCATAAACATAAAGTTTACTGATATCTCTTGGGTCTCGTCTACAAACTACACTATTTTCTAAATCTGGTTTTAGCTTTTTGTATTGAGTTGGAATTATCCATTTTCTAAGAGTTTCACTAAAATAAGTGATATAGTCAATTGTTATTCCATTTTTCTGAACTGTTCTATTTATAGCAGGTAATAAAGCCATTCTAAGTTTTAAAGTATCAGCTGGAACAACAGGTAAAAATGGAATTGATTTATCTTCTCCTACTCCATATAATCCTTGATAAAACTTTTCTTCTGGACTCATTCCTAAAGATGAATGTTCTGTTTTATGATAAATATTCACTACAAAGTTTAAATACCATTTTTCTAATTCATCTATAGTCATAATTGCATTTCCTTCTGAATCATAAGTACTTTTTTCAAGAATACTTGAAAAAGTAGTACCTGGTAAGAGATGAACTTTTTTCATACAAGTACCAATTAATCTTTCAATAGCTCCTCCAAAGGCAGGTCTTGCAACTGGGCGATAAATATCTTCGATTCTATATTCTTTACAAAAGTTTTGTAAACTAGCCGACCTTAGATCTTTTCCATTGTCCATATGGACTTTTTTAGGTAGTCCATAAATCACCCATTCACCTTCAATTCCATTCTTTTTCATAAAATTATCTTTTGGTAAGATGGCATTTAACAAACATTGTCCAACACTAAAATAACTTGGAGCTTCAAGAGAAATATAAAATCCAAAAATCATCCTGCTAAAAACATCAATTGCAACTGTTATAAATGGTCTTCCTATTGGTTTTCTAGTTTCCTCATCTACCAAAATAACATCAACTTTTGTATGATCAATTTGAATAATATCTAAAGGCATTTTTACTTCAGGAAAATGTCCTGGCATTCCTCTTGTCTCATCAACTTTTAATCCCTTCCTATTTTTTGCAATGATTTTTGGATGTAAGTTGTTAATTCTGCTTCTTACTGTATTTTTTGTGGGAGCTTTTAGTTCCATATTCTTACACTTATAAAGTATCTCTTCATAAATCATTTGTAAAGGATATTTTTGTTTATTTAAATAGTATTCTTCAATTACACTATTTATTACAGTATCGACTGATTCATTTAATCTACTTTTACCTTTTGCACCACAAAACTCTCTTTTTGAAGATAAAGAACTTATATTTCCATACTGTTCATAAGTATTTAACCAACGATAAATAGTAGCAATTCCTTTTTTATGTTTTTTTGCAACTTTTAAAACATCTTTTGTAGTTTTGTCTTTTTTATCTAACAAGGTTTTGATGATTTCATATCTTTCAGTTGCTTTATCAAAATCTTTTTGTTCTAAATCAACTAAAGTTTTAATATCTTCTTTTATATTTTTTGGTTCAGTTATTAAATCTTTTACTTTTACTATTTTTTCATAAAAGGGAGTGACATCTCTTTTTATCAACACTTCATCAAAAGAAGGATAACTTTTAACCACATACTCTAAATCTTTATAAAATATTTTTGAGTTTATTTCAAATTTTATTACATTACTCATAAGCTAACTCAACAAATGAATTCATAGTAACCTTGGCTGATTGTAAATCACTTTTTAGCTTTTCTTTGCATACTAAATCCCAAATACAATTTGATATAGTTGGATAATCTTTAAGATTTTGTGAGATTAAATTTGCTATTTCAAAAGCAGTTACTCTTTTATTTTGCTTAACTAAATTTATAATTTGATTTTCATATTTGTTCTCAATGGGATATAACTTATATCTATAAAGAAAATCTAAGTTATCCAAATATATTTCACTGTGATTTTGTTCAGTATAAACTTCAAAATCTAAATTTAATTTATTTGAAGAGACTTTTGCAGATTCAAATCTTTTTTCAAAATATTTTTTCTTTTTTTCAATTTCATTTGTGTATTTAACTTCAACAATACTATCTTTTTTTGATGAGTTTTTAACTCTTTTAATATAACAATCTGCACTATAAATTTGATTTTTACCATTAAAAAAAATTTCTATTTGAGGTTGTTCTTGATAGGAGATTACTTTATTGTCAAATTCTAAAGCTAAGAAATGAGCTTTTTCAAGTTTTGATTCAAAACCAATTGAAGTATTGTTTTTAATACTTGGGAAATATCCAGTAATTGAACGATAGTTCTTCTTGATTTTACGCTGAGAAAACTTTATAGGCAAATCTTCCATAGTTATTTTCCAAATAATTTTATTACTTTAATTGTATAGCAATTTTACTTATATTTATTCTGAAATATTTCTGCGTATTATTAATTTATTAGTATATTAAATATAAAAAAATTTGTTATTTGTAAATAATTATAGAAAATTAAATTCTTTATTGTATAATATGAGGTTTATGCATACAATAAAATATATAGCTAATAATATTAAATCATCTTCATATTATACTAATGATTAGGGAAAAAATGGCAACTACAATTACAGATAAAAGTTTACTTAAAAATATAACTGATTATGACATAGAAGATTGGACTGAAAAATCATGTAATATTTTAAAAAAAAGATCAACCAAAGAAGAAGGACTTATAGACTTCAAAAAAAAACTTATCGTTAACAATCCTTTAGATGAGGAATCAGTTAAGGAATTAAAAGAAATTGAAAAACTAATAAAAGAAAATGATCCTGATGTTTTATATAAGAATATAGATAAAGTCCTTGATATATGGACTTTACTAATAAGAAAATCTCTCGTTTTATTGAGGATATGTGATCTTAGAGAACCTTATTTAGAATTTGAAAATAAGAATCCTAGCCCTTATGGATTATCAGAGTTGCGAGATTTTATGAAAAGCTATCAAGAATACGAAAAACTACTTTATGCAACACCTAACTATAGAGATCACATAGTTCATGTTTTTAAAACATGGTTGATTGGTATGAATATTTTTATTGATCAAAAAGAATATTTTGACAATTTATGTCTTGATGGTGTAAAACATAGTGATGAAAAGTTTGTTTTAACTCCTCTTGAGAAAATTAGTATTTGGACACTTATTTCTTTATGTCATGATTTAGGATATCCTCTTGAAAAAGCACAAAAAATATTAGATAAAACAACCGGCATGCTAAAATACTTTGTCGCCAACCCACAAATATTATCTGATATAAAATTTACGGATACGCAAGATAAAATGAATCAAATAATCATTGAAATGGCTAGTTCTAAAATTGTTCCCGAAAAAGTCAAAAAAGATGATGATAAAAAAGATGAATTGTATACGGCAATAATACAACCAAAATACTATATGAAATTTCTCAAATCTTTCGAAAAGAATTCACATGGATTGATTAGTTCAATAATACTTTATAAAATTCTACTTTATTTTATGGAGTCAGAATTTAGTACAAATGTAAATTATAAATTTACTTATATGGATGCAATACAATATTTAATTCGTCGAGAAATACTAAGAGCAATAAGCTCTCATACAACAAAAGATATTTATTATTTAAATGCTAATACTTTTTCTTTTTTATTAACATTTTGTGATGATTTACAAGAATGGGGAAGACGAGACTGGAATAGTATGTATACACATACACTTAATGATAAAAAAATTACTATTGAAAAATTTGAAAAAAACAACGATGTTTATAATATTGAAATTGAAGAAATATTTGAAAAACAATTTCAAGAAAAAGAATTCGCAAAAATAATTCAACAAATTTATGAATATCAATTTATTTCTTATAGAACAATTTTTAGAGATGGTCTTGATACTCAAAACAGAACATTTAATTTCAAAAAAAGATTTAAACTATCAACAGAAAAAGGTAAAACTATATCTGTTCAATTTACAATAGTAAAAGATGAACAAGCACTATTTACTGTTGGTCTAGATGACCTTTCTGAATCAATCAAAAAAGAAATTTTTGATAATTTAAACACAGAAAAATTTTTCTTAGAAAAAACACCTAAAGATTCAAAAAAAATTAGAGAAGTTAAAGAGATAACTATAAAATGAATATTAAATCAGTATGTATTGAACTATCAAATCAATGTCCACTAAAATGTTTACATTGTAGTACTAATGCTTTACCGAATAAACATCTTTTTTATAATAAAGGAGAAACAGAAAGATTGGTTCAAACGTTTATTTCTCAAAAACTTGAAATTGTTTATTTGAGTGGTGGAGAACCATTGTTAAGTCCTTATTTACCAGATATGATCAAAAATCTTAAAAATGCTAATATTAAAACTGCTATATACTCATCTGGAGTTATTTTTGGTAGTAAAGGGTTAATATCTGTAGATAGTAGTTATTGCAATAGTCTCAAGTTTAATGGATTAGATACAATCGCCTTTAGCATATATAGTATGAATGAAAATGTTCATGAAAATATAACTAAAACAAAAAAATCATTATATTTATTGAAAAATTCTGTTTCAAATTTTATAGATGCAGGAATTAATGTAGAGATAAATTTCGTGCCATTTTCAAGTAACTATAAAGATCTTGAGAATATTATTATTTATTGCATAGAAAACAATATAAAAACTATTAATATACAAAAAGCAATTATGCAAGGTCGATTAATAGAAAATAGTCACATAATTATGACTCCGTTAGAAGAAAATGAGTTTATTCAAACACTTTGTATATTGACGAACAAATATAAACAATTAATTGATATTATTGTTAGTAAACTTTTTGATATAAAAGTAGATGGTATATTAAAAAGTAAGTACTCTGCTGGTATGGATGAATATTATATTTCTATTCCATATAAAGAAATTTCTGGTAGAAAATTTAGGTATTTAGCACAATGATAAAAGTTACTGCAACTTTTACACAACTTGAAGATTATTCTTTTCGATACAATACAAAAATGTTCTTTGGTGATACCTATTCAACTTGCTTAGGAACAGTTTTTATGCTTAATCCAGGAAGTGCTTTACCTATAGATAAGGATGTTTTTATTTCCGAAAATATTACTGTTAATAATATTGAAGTACATTTAGATCAAACAATGCATAGTGTAAAAAATATGATTTATTTTCATTATGGGCAAAATGTAAACGGTTTTTTCAATATAATTAATTTATTTAATTTAAGAAATGAAAACCTAAAGGAAGCGATAATTACCTTGAATAAAATTAAAAATAATTCTGAAGTTAAAAAATTTCTGTTTTATGATATTCAGAAATTAAATAAGATAGTATTAGAATCTCCTTTTATTTGGCTTGCATGGGGTACAAAACTAACAACTGAATTGGAAGATATTATAGAAGAAAATTATGAAATGCTTTCAAAAAAAGCTGTATTTATACCTCTTAAAAATGATTTTCCTTATATTAAACATCCCTTATATATGACAAAAAAACAAAGAGAATATTTAAAAGATACCATTGAAAATTTACTAGTTTAATTGTATATAGCATTTACAATTATTTCATTTTACATATTATCAATTTTTATTTTACATTAATGGAGTAAATTTTAATAAAAACTATTATAAAATGCTTTAAAAAAGGAACTTATATTATGAAAAATCTATTATCAAATTATTCTGAATCTCACAATATTTGTAAAAAACAATAAAGATTGATAATGAATTATGTTGTTGGCATTATAACTGATGGAAGTAAAATTTTATTATTAAGAAAAAACAATCCTGATTGGCAAAAAGGCTTATATAATGGAGTTGGTGGGAAAGTTGATTTAGATGAAACACCATTGGAAGCTATAAAAAGAGGATGTCAAAAAGAAGTTGGATTGGAAATTTCAAATTGGAGTGAGATAGAAACAATTCCTTTGCAAAGTGGGGTAGATTTAACATATTTTTTTACAGTTATAGAAGAAGAAGAGTTGAAAAAAGCTCAAGGTTTAGAAGATGAAAGAGTAGAATTTTTTGATATAAATAATCTTCCTAAAAATATTTTAAAAGATTTAAAAGAGCAAATAGATAATATATTTTTAAAAATTGAATCAAAAAGTCATAAAAAAATAAAAAGAATTGTTGCATATACATCAATAGTAATGTTAGTTTTTCTTCTATCTTTGATGATAATAGGAAAAGTTGCTAAAGGAAATTTTTTGTATTTTCTTATAAAAGAAAAAGCTGAAGAAGATATAGATAAAAAAGCTAAATTCAAAAAAGGCTTTTATGAAAAAATGGGAATTACTGAAGAAAATTAAAAAATTAATTTTTTAATTTTCTTAAGATTACACCACTTTCTATATGATTTGTAAATGCAAATTGGTCAAATAAAGCAAAATTTTCAATCTCATGAGTTTTAGTTAGTTCATCCAAATCTCTATGTAAAGTTTCAGGATTACATGAAATATATATTATATTTTCAAAATCTTTTGCTAAGTTTCTAGTCGTATCATCAAGTCCAGATCTTGGTGGATCCATAAAAATAGTATCAAACTCATAATCATCAAGATTTATATCTTTTAGTCTATTAAAAGCTCGCACTTTATTTAAAGCTTGTACAAAATCTTCTGCACTCATTCTAATAAAACTAATACTTTCTATTTTATTTAAGTCACAATTTCTTAAAGCTGATTTTATAGATGTTTTAGAAATCTCTGTTGCTAAAACTTTTCTAAATTTTGTTGAAAGTGGAATAGTGAAATTTCCTCCACCACAGTATAACTCACATAAATCTTTTGAAGAATTTTTTGTATTTTCTAAAACCCATTCAATCATTTGAACATTTACATTTGTATTTGGTTGAGTAAATCCATTTTCTTCATAAGCAAAAAAGAAATTCTGATTTGAGATATTTAAAGTTTCATTTATATAGTCATTTGTTAAAACAAGTCTTTGTTTTTTACTTCTTCCAATGATTTTAATATCTAATCTTTTCTCAATCTCTTTTGCTTTTTGTATCCAAGATTCTTCTAACTTTTTATGATAAATCAAAGTTACAAGCATATCTTTTGTGCTACTTCCTAGAAATTCAACAGCAAATAGTTTAAAAGATAGTTCTAAATCATTTTGAAGTTCATCTATTAGTTTTGGCATAAGTTCTTTTATATGAAAACTTACCATCTCACATGAATTTATTTTTAAAATATTTTTTTTAAAGTCATTCATTGCATATGATAAAATCTCTTTATTATTTTCACCTTTTTCCCACCAAATTCTAAATTCAGCTCGATTTCTAAAGTTTGATTCATTACTTTTTATGATGTCAAAATCTATATTTGTAAAATTTGAGAATCTTTCTTTTTCTCTTTGTATTTTATAGTTTAATTGTTCTTCATAAGTTTTATCAAAAAGAGTACAAGATGCGCAAATTCCAAAATAGTTACAGTTCATTAAATTAGATTCCCCTAAATTTTTTGTTTAATCTAGTATTATATTCTATTGTATATAATACGCCTATGAAAGAAAATTGGCAAGAACAACTACAAACCTTATTAAAGTGCGATTTAAAAACACTTTATCCTTTAGCAAGAAGCATAAATAGAAAATTAGAATTTTATGTAGGTCCTACAAATAGTGGAAAAACATACAACGCAATGCAAAAATTGAAAGAAGCAAATAGTGGATTATATTTAGCACCTTTGCGACTTTTGGCTCTTGAAGGATATGAAGATTTAAAAGAATCAAAAATAAATGCTTCTTTAATAACAGGAGAAGAACAAATTTTAGATATTGAAGCTTCTCATGTTTGTTCAACTATTGAAATGTTAGATTTTGATTTAGATGTTGATGTTGCTGTTATTGATGAAGTTCAAATGCTTGAAGATGATGATAGAGGTTGGGCTTGGGTAAATGCAATTATAGGATGTCCTGCAAAAAAAATCATTATGACAGGAAGTGTAAATGCTCTTGATGCAGTTAAAAAAATAGCTGCTTATTTAGATGAAGATTTAGAAGTTATAAAACATACTAGAAAAAATGAGTTGAAAATTCTTGACAAATGGACTTCTTTGGAAAAATTAGAAGATGGAACAGCTTTGATAGCTTTTTCAAGAAGTGATGTTTTAAAACTCAAACAAAGACTTCAAAAAAAATATGTTGTTTCAGTTATCTATGGAAATTTATCTCCTGAAGTTAGACGTGATGAAGCAAAAAGATTTAGAGAGAAAAAGAGTCAAATCTTAATAGCAACAGACGCAATTGCTATGGGTTTAAATCTTCCAATTAAAACAATTTTATTTACAATAGATACAAAATTTGATGGAGTTAGTAGAAGAAAAATAACAGTTAATGAAATAGTTCAAATAGCAGGACGTGCAGGACGATTTGGACATTTTGAAGCTGGATATTTAGGTGCAACAAGAAGAGATATTTTAGCTTATATAAAAGAGGAGTTTGAATCTCCAATAAAAACAATAAAACCGCCTTTTAAAGTAAAAATAAATAACAATCAATTAGAAGCACTTTCAAGTCATATAAAAACAAATTCATTGACAAAGATTTTGAAATTTTTTGCAGACAATATGTCTTTTAATGGACCTTTTGTAGCTGCAAATATCTCTTCTATGATAGAAGCAGCAAGAATAGTTGATAATAAAAATGGTTTGAGTTTAGAAGAAAAATATCTTTTAGCTCAAGCTCCAATTACTACAAAATCAACTATTATTTTACAAGCATATGATTCATATATTGCAAGTGTGATAAAAAAAAGAGTAAATCATTATAAACCTTCAATTACCTTACCTAAAAAGGCAATTACTCAAAAAGATTTACTTTTAGTTGAAGATGAGGTAAAAAAAATCTCTTTATATCTTTGGCTTTCTTATAAACTTCCAGAACTTTTCCCTGACCATGATAAAGCATATATTTTGAGAAACTCTTTTAACAGTTTTATTGAAAAATCTTTAAAAGGAAATTTAATCGAAGAGAGTGGTTTTGAAAAAGATTTTCACAAAAGAAGATTCCCTAAAAATGATAAAGAGAAAGATAAAAAAAGGACTTATAATCCGAGAAGACAAAAACAATTTAATAAAAAATTAGCTAAAATTTAAAATTTATTAGATTTTATAATTAATTATAAGGATACTTTATAGTGTTTAAATTTTTCAAAGTTGATGAAGAAGATTTTTACAATGAGCTTTTTTCTGACAAAATAGACCTTAAAAAAATCCAAAGATATATCGATAAAGGCATAGATATAAATAAAAAGGATGAAAAAGGTCGAAATATTCTTTTTTCATTAATAACTAAAAAAAGATTTGAATCTATAAAAATATTATTAAAAAATGGTATTGAAGCAAATATTGAAGATAAAGATGGAAAAACAGTTTTAAGTGAAGCAGTAGAAAAAGCTGATTCTATGACAGTTAGATTTTTACTTGAAAATGGTTTTGATATAAATAGAAAAAATAGTCAAGGAAGAACTATTTTACAAGAATCTGTGCTTTTAGGTGGATATAAAATATTCCAGTTACTAACAAAGTATGAACCAGATTTTAATACAAAAGATAATGCAGGTAAAACAGTTTTATTTGATGCAATTGAAAGTGAAAATATTGATATTATCAATGATGTTTTAGAAAATATTGAAGACTTTAATATTCTAGATGAAAATGGGCAAACAATACTTTTTAAAGCAGTTTTAAAAGAAGATATAAATATTGCATTAAATCTTTTATCAAAAAATATTGATGTAAATATAGTAGATAAAAATGGACAAAATGTACTTTTTTATGCAATATTAAAAGGTGCAAAAAACATATCAATTATTGAAAAATTAATTGAAAAACGTATTGATATAAACATAGTAGATAAAAATTATAAAAATATAATTGATGAACTTTTAAATATCGTAGATATACAAAAAAATGAATTGAAATTTGAAGATAAAAGATATGAATTAATCAATCCAAAAAATGATTATTTAGCACTTGCTCTTTTATTTATAAAAAATGGACTAAAAGTTGATACTGTTGATTCCGAGGGAAAAACAACTCTACAAAAAGAGATAGAAAATAAAAATCTTGCAAATGTAGAATTTTTAATAGATTGTGGAGCTGATTTAAATATAGTTGATGAATACAATAGAAATTTATTTCATATTGAAGCGTTAAAAGGTTATTCAAACTATAAAATGATGGATTTATTGGTTGCAAAAGGTGCAAATATTGATGCAAGAGATTTAGATGAAAAAACTGTTGTTGACAATGTTGTAGAATTGATTGCTATTACAAGAGGATTTAAAAAATCAAATCCAGCATTAGCCCCATATGTAAATGAAAAAGAGAGATATGATATTTTACTAAAAAAAGTTTTATCATATAAGCCAAATTTAGAAGCAAAAAGATTAGATGGGAAAAATGTTTTATTTGATTTGGTTATGTATAATGATTATGAAACTTTGGAAACTATTGTAAATCACGGTATAAATTTGAATCTTACAGATAAAGAAAATAAAACTGCTTTAATGTGTATGGTTGAAGAAGGTTTACAAATTACTGAAAAATTAGACAAAGCTTACTTTATCAAAAGATTGGTAAATTTTTTAAGATATAGAGTAGATGTTGATGTTCAAGATAACAATGGAAGAACAGTAATTCATAATGCTGTAATTGCAGATGATTTATTGGTAGTTGAAAAACTTTTGACAAAAAAAGCAAATCTATCTTTAAAAGATAGTTATGGAAGAACAGCACTTCACCACACACAATGGAAAGGAAACTATCAAATTGCAAGATGGTTGATCGCTTCAGGTGCTGATATGAACCAACCAGATAATAGTGGTTTTAATATATTAAATTATGCAACAATTTTAGGACATATAAAATTGGTTGTGACGTTGGTAAATTCTGGAGTTTTGATGTATAACAAAAATCCAAAAAATAAAAAAGTTGCAGAATTTTTCAAAAGCAAAGAGAAAAATTTAGATAAGTTATTAACAAGTGAAATAAGTGATTATAAAATGAAAAATGCTCTAATAGAAGTAATTCAAAATTTAAAAAAAGAGCTAAGTGAAGCAGTAAAAGGTTAAAAATGGGTAAAAAGTCAATTATTATTTTAGCAGCAGGAGCAGGTACTAGAATGAAATCTGATACTCCAAAAGTATTACATAAGATTTCTGGTAAACCTATGCTTTATTACTCTATAAAAGAGGCTTTAAAATTAAGTGATGATATAACAGTTGTTTTATATCATCAGTTCGAAAAAGTAAAAGCAGAAATTGAAAAATATTTTTCAAATATTAATTTTGTAATTCAAGACCATAAAAACTATCCAGGAACTGGTGGGGCTGTTATGGGAATCACTCCAAAATATGAAAAAGTTTTGGTTTTAAATGGCGATATGCCTTTAATTCAAGCAAGTGAGTTGGAAAAATTTGAAATAAATGCGACAATCGTTATGTCAGTTTTAGAGCTAGAAAGTGCTGATGGTTATGGAAGAGTAATAATTGAAAATGGAAATGTTAAAAAAATAGTTGAACAAAAAGATGCTTCAGAAGATGAACTGAAAATCACAACTGCAAATGCTGGAATTTATCAGTTTGAAACAAAATTTTTACTTGAAAACTTACCAAAATTAGATAATAACAATGCTCAAAAAGAGTACTACATCACTGATTTAGTTGAAATGGCAATTAGTCAAGGAAAAGTTTTAAAACCTTTAGTTGTAAATGAAGAGAATTTTAAAGGTGTTAATTCAAAAGTAGAACTTGCTGATGCTGAAGTAATTCACCAAAATAGAATAAAAAAAGAGTTTATGAAAGCTGGCGTTATTATGAGGTTACCTGATACTATCTATATAGAAGAGGGGGTAGAAATTGAGGGTGAAAGTATCATTGAAAATGGTGTAAGTTTACTTGGAAATGCAAAAATTATAAATTCTCATATTAAAACAAACTCTGTTGTTGAAGATTCAATGATTAAAGATAGTGATGTTGGACCAATGGGACGAGTAAGACCAGGAAGTGAGTTAACAAATACTCATATTGGAAACTTTGTAGAAACAAAAAAAGCTATTTTAACTGGTGTAAAAGCAGGGCATTTATCATATCTTGGAGATTGTTCAATAGATGAAGGAACAAATATAGGTTGTGGAACAATTACTTGTAACTATGATGGAGTTAATAAACATCAAACAATTATAGGAAAAAATGTTTTTGTAGGAAGTGATACACAATTTGTTGCACCTGTAAATATTGAAGATGATGTATTAATAGGAGCTGGTTCAACTGTAACTGGTGATGTCAAAAAAGGTGAATTGTATCTTACGCGAGCAAAAGCAAAAATTATTGATGGTTTCTTTTACAAACATTTTTCAAGTAAAAAGAAATAAAAATGCTTTTAAAAAATAAAAAAATATTAGTTGGAGTTACTGGCTCAATTGCTATTTATAAAGCTTTGGATTTGATTAGACTTTATGTAAAAGCTGGTGCAATTGTGCGAGTTATTATGACTGAGGGTGCAAAAAAGTTTATAAATCCAATTACATTTGAAGCTATTTCACAAAACAGAGTTTTAGATGAAAGTAGTGAAAACTGGGATAAAAGTCAAGATTATAATCATATAGATATCGGAAAATGGTCTGATATTTTTGTGATTGCTCCAACTAGTGCTAATACTATAAATAAATTAGCTTGCGGTTTGGCTGATAATTTATTACTTCAAACGGCTTTAGCTTATACAAAAACTAAATTAATTGCGCCAGCAGCTAATACAAATATGATAAATAATCCTATTACAAAACAGAGTCTTGATAAATTAAAACATCTTGAATATAAAGTAGTCTCTTCTCAAATAAAAGAACTGGTTTGTAAAGATACTGGTGATGGAGCAATGGCAGAACCAACTGATATTTTTGATGCTACTTGTAAAGAACTTTTAAAAGATGAGTATTGGATAAATAGAAAAGTTGTTTTAAGTGGCGGTGGGACAATAGAAAAGATAGATGATGTAAGATATATTTCGAACTTTTCATCTGGAAAAATGGCATCAAACTTAGCAAAATCTCTATATTATAAAGGTGCAGATGTTTGTTTAGTAAGTTCTCGTGGTTACGAAAATTTACCAAAAGATATTCATTTAATAAAAGTGCAAAGTTCATTTGAAATGTACGAATCTTTAGTAAGTTCATTAGAAATTGCAAAAAAAGAGAGTAAAAAACAGAGTTTTTTATTTATGGTGGCTGCTATTAGTGATTATTTACCATCATATCCTCAAGAAGGAAAGTTAAAAAAAGATTTAATAGGAATCCATTGGAATTTAGAGTTAAAACAAAATATTGATATTTTAAATTCTTTAGATAAAAGTGAAATAATTTCTATTGGATTTAAAGCAGAAATGGATGAATTAAGTGCAGTTGAGAATGCAACAAAAATGCTAGAAAAAAAGAATCTTGATGCAGTTTGTTTAAATATTTTAAACGAAGAAAATAGTTTTGGAAGTGAAAATAATAGTATTGAACTTATTTTAAAAAATAAGCATAAAAGTTCTACATTTAAAGGTTCAAAATTAGACATATCTTTAGAAATTTTAGAAAAATTACAAGATGAGTTTAAATAATATGAACGATGATAAAAGCTTTCCTTCTCATATTGCCATCATTATGGATGGAAATGGAAGATGGGCGAAACAAAGAGGATTAAAAAGAACTGCTGGACATGAAGAAGGTGCAAAAGTTGTAAGAGAAATTACAAAATTTTGTGCAAAAATTGGAATAAAATATCTTACTTTATATGCTTTTTCAACTGAAAATTGGGCAAGACCAAAACTTGAAGTTGAATATTTGATGAGACTTTTAGAAAAACATCTAAAAAATGAGTTAGAGGTTTTTTTAGAAAATAATATTAGGTTTAAGGCAATCGGAGATCTTAGTAAATTCTCAAAATCTCTACAAAACACTATAAAAAACACTGAAAATATGACTTCAAGTTGTACAGGACTTACTCAAGTTTTAGCTTTAAATTATGGCTCAAAAGATGAAATAATTCGTGCAATAAAAAAATTAAATGAACAAAACCTTGAAATAACAGAAGAAAATTTAGAATCTTGCCTTGATACAGCAGGTATGAGTCCAGTTGATTTGCTAATACGAACTAGTGGAGAAGTTAGACTTTCTAATTATCTATTATGGCAAAATGCTTATGCAGAGATGTTTTTTACAAAAACTTATTGGCCAGATTTTAATATAGAAGAGTTAGAAAAAATTTTAGATGATTACAAAAATAGAGAGAGAAGATTTGGTGGAATTTAGATTTTTACAAATAGTAATTTGTACTATTTTAAGTTTATTTCTATTTTCTAAATTAGGTTTTACATTATCTTTTTTATCTTTTTGTGTTTTTTCATATTTATTAGTTTTTTTATCTTTTATTGATTTAAAGTATAAAGCAGTTCCTGATTATCTACTTTTAGCTGTACTTGTTTTATCATTTTTTATTACAGATTTTTCTTTAGAAGATAGTTTTTTAAATGCCTTTATTTCAAGTGGAGCTATATTTTTATTGAATTTTATTGTAACTTTTTACATTCAGAATGTAAAATCAAAAATTTTAAAAGATGAAACTTTAAAAAATCAAGTGGCTTTAGGAGAAGGAGATATTCCTATAATTGCAAGTATGGCTGTTGTTTTAGGATTAAATTCGTTAGTTTATGCTATATTATTGTCTGCAATTATTGCTATCTTACATACAATTAGCATAAATATTGTAAAAAAAGATATTCAAATCCCCTTTATTCCATCATTAGTTTTAGGATTTTTCATTGAATATTTTTTTGGTTTAGAACACTATATAAAGGCTTTTTATTGAAATTACGAAATTATTTATATTCTCAATTAGCAACCACTTTTTTTCCTATATTTTTTGGATTATTTTTTATTACTTCTGTAATTTTTTTGGTTAAGATTTCAGCTTTAACAGCAATTATAACTGTAAACTTTTTTGAATTATTTAGAATCTTTAGTTATACAATTCCTGATATTATTTTTTACACAATGCCAATATCTTTTTTTATATCTATGGTTATAACTTTATCAAAACTTTCAAGTGAATATGAACTTACAGTTATTACTTCATTTGGATTAGATCCTATTAAAATTTTAAAAATTTTTTTACCTTTGGCTTCTCTTTTGACACTTTTACTTTTAATAGTTTCTGTTGGACTTACTCCAAAAGCAGATTTTGAAAGAAAACAATTTGTGAATATTAAAAAAAATGAGGCGAACTTCAATATAAAATCTGGTGAATTTGGTCAAAAATTTGGTGATTGGTTAATTTTTATAAATGACAAAAAAGATAATCTATATGAAAATGTAAAACTTTTAAAAGTTGAAAATGATAAAGATCAATTTGTAATTAGTAAAAATGCTATTTTAGAGAATGACAAAGGTATTTTAAGTATTAGATTGGATGAAGGAAAAGCATTTTTGATTGATAAAGAAAACTTTAATCAAATTGATTATGAAGCAATGTATATAAATGATTCTATCTCAACGGGTAAAACAACAATTTTTACAACGACTTATGATTATTGGAAAAATAATATAAAAAACAAAGTTGATTTAGATGAATTAACATTTTTTATTTTAACTTCTTTTTTCCCTTTGATATCTTTATTTTTAGTAATTACTTTTGGATATTTTAACCCTAGATATGAAAAAAATAGGGCAATTATGTATTCATTGATTTCAATAGTATTGTATTATGTTCTAATCAAATCAATAGGAGATAAAATTCTTTTACATACACTTTATATTGTTCCTGTTCTTTGGCTTGCTGGAACATACTTTTTATATTCAAAAACTATAAAAAAAGAGTACTAAAACTCTATGAATTTAAAGTTTGTTGTTGCTTATGATGGAAGTTTATTTCAAGGAAGTCAAAAACAACCAAATGGAAAAACAGTTGAAAATGAACTTTTAAAAGCTTTTGAAAACATAAATATTAAAACTCAAATAGTTTTAAGTGGAAGAACGGATAAAGAAGTTCACTCATCTGGACAAGTTTTTAATTGTCAAATCCCTTCATATTGGGAAGATTTTTTTAAATTAAAAGAGATTTTAAATAAAAATCTTCCAACTTCTATAAAAATAAAAAAAATATCAAAAGTAGATGAAAGTTTTCATTCAAGATTTAGTGCAAAAAAAAGAGTTTATAGATATTTAATTACTACAAAAGAGACAACACCTTTTAATGATAAATTTATAACTTATGTAAAAAGTGTAGATGAAAAACTTTTAAAAGAGGCTATAAGAGAGTTTATTGGAGTTCATGATTTTAAATATTTTCATAAAACAGGTAGTGATAAAGAGAATACAAATAGAGAAATTTTTGATACAAAATTTTATAAATATAAAGATATTTATGTTTTTAAGTTTACTGCAAATTCATATTTACGAAGTCAAATTAGGCTTATGGTTGGATTTTTACTTGCAATAAATGATAAAAAATTGACTATTGAAGATTTAAAAAAACAACTAAATTGTGAAAAAAGTATTTTTAAAACTCCTATAAAACCAAATGGTTTATATCTTGCAAAAATTAAATACTAAATTGGAGATAAATAAAAAATGAGAATTTTAGTACAAATGTTCATTTATATGATTTTTTTAAAAATTTCTTTATGTGCGCAATCTGAAATTTCCATTCAAAAAGGTATTTCACTTGTCGGTGGTGAAAAAAATCAACAATTCTTTTTCTCTTCTGAATCTAATCAACAACAATATTTAATTCAAGTATATCAACCTAAAACACCACCTCCTGAAACTGGTTATTCTGTAATTTATTTATTAGATGGGAATGCAACTTTTCCATATGCTTCTATTATGGCACAAGCAATGGATGAAGCATTTTCACGAACAAATAAAGTTCCTCCTTTAATTGTCGCTATTGGTTATGCAACAGAATCACTTTTTGATATAAAAGCAAGAAGTTTTGATTATACACCACCTTATAAAGGTGAACTTCATCAGATAAATAATCGAGGTAGTTCCTCATATACACAAGGTGGAGCAGAACAATTTTATCAATTTATTGAAAAAGAATTAAAACCAATTATTACAGATAAATACAAAATTGATTTAAAACAACAAACTTTATTTGGTCACTCTTATGGAGGATTATTTACTTTATATACTTTTTTAAATCATCCTGAATCTTTCCAGTTTTATATGGCAGCAAGTCCATCAATTTGGTGGAATGATTTTTATATACTAAAACAAATAAAATTATTACAACCTAAATTTTATTCTCCTACGACATTATGGTTAAGTGTAGGTGAAATAGAAAATAAAGATAGACGATTTAATACATCTTTGGTTCAACAAAATTCTGATATCGAACAATTTGTATTTGATTTAAATTTTCAAGATAATTTGCAAATAAAAACTTTTAATATTCAAAACTCTACACATATTGAAGCGTTATTTCCTGCTTTAAATTTAGCATTTAAAATGCAAAATTAATAAATTTGTGATATTATGAGTTATGAAACAGTTAGCCTTAATAATTATATTTTTATCAGTAAATGCTTTTTCTTATGAGTTTAAATTAAACCAAAAAGATAAAAACTTAATAGAAAAATCAACTCAAAAATCTTTTATATTAAAGAGATTAGCAAAATATGAAGAAGTAAAAAATAAAGCTAAAAATCTTGATATAAATAAAAAATTAACTCAAATAAATCTTTTTATAAATGGAAGTCTTGCTGAATTTGATAATGCTTCAATGGGAATTGATGATTATTGGATGACACCCAAAGAGTTTTTTATAAAAGGTCATGGTGATTGTGAAGATTATGTAATAGCAAAATATTTTACTCTTTTAGAATTAGGGGTAAAAAAAGAGAATTTGTATCCTGCTATTGTTAGTGTAAAAGGAAGTCCAGGTTTTCACTTAGTATTACTCTATGTAGAAGATAAAAATAAATCACCACTTGTATTAGATAATCTTAGTTTTAAAATTTTACCATTTTCAAAAAGAACAGATTTGACACCAAAAGTTGCTTTTAATGAAATTGATTCTTATACTTTAACAAGAGAAAAGTTTCTTCAAAAAGCAGATATTGATTGGGGAAAAGAAAATAAATGGGAAAAACTATTAAATAGAGTTTATAAGTTAGATGAATAGAAAAATAGCTTTTTTAAACTATTTATAAAAAACACTTGACAAATATAGACTCAATAAGTTATAATTCTTTAGCAGTTTAAGATATAGAGTGCTAAATTTACAAAATGGTCGTTTTATGATAGATAAAAAAGAGTTTTTATTACAGTCTATTATTAAAGCTTACATAGAGCATTTAGAGCCAATAGGTTCAACACAGCTTAAATCTATGTATGATATTACTTTTTCTCCAGCAACTATTAGAGGTTACTTTAAAAAACTTGGAGATGAAGGATATCTTGCACAAGAACATATAAGCAGTGGACGAACGCCTACAAATGAAGCTTTAAAACAGTATTGGAAATCAAAACTTAACTTTAAAATTGATGGTGTAAATTTACGAGCATTAGAATATTATGCCTCTAAAATTGGACTGAGTGTTTTTATAAAAAAAGAGAAAACTGATAGGCTAAAAAATATTATAAATGTTGAAAATAGATATATGATATTAGAGTTTTCTTCATTTGCGATTAGTGCTAGATATAGTGAAGCGCTTTATAGATTTTTAGTTGATTTGATGGATTTACATATAAAAGATATTTTAAAAATATCAAAAGATGTAGGTGCTTTTGAAGTTTATAACTCAATAAATCAAAGTTTACAAGCTTCAGATTTTCAAATCTTTAATTATAAAGAGTTTTTATCTATAGCATTAAATTATGGTTTTGATGAATATACAATAAATAGATTTCTAAAAGGTCAAATTTTAGATGATTTAAAAGAAGGTTTATATTTTGATAAACTATTACCAGCAGATTATATTGGAATATGTAATTATTGTAAAATAGATAATGAAGATGTAAAGATGTTGGTTATTGGTGAATTACCAAAAGATTATGAAGATTTTTATGAAAAAATTACAAATTTTTAGGAGTTAAATGTGAGTGAAGAAAAAAAAGATGAAATTTTAGAACAAGAAACTGTTGAAACAAAAGAAGAAATAAAAACAGAAGAAGCTGAGCAAAAAACTGAAAGTTTAGAAGAAAAAGTTGCTAAACTTGAAAGTGAATTAAAAGAGAGTGAAGAAAAATTCTTAAGAGCTTATGCTGATTTTGAAAATATGAAAAAAAGATTAGAAAAAGAGAAATATCAAGCAATAGATTATGCAAGTGAAAAGTTTGCAAAAGATTTATTAACACCTCTTGATACTTTAGAAATGGCATTAAATTCAGCTAAAGCTGATGTTGATGCAAATGAGCTTTTAGAAAAACTAAAAGAAGGAATTGAGCTTACACTTAAAAACTTTGTAACAACTTTTGAAAAACATAATATTACAAAAGTTGAAACTGATGGTGAGTTTGATCCAAATGTTCATAATGCTGTAATGCAAGTTGATAGTGCAGAACATAATTCTGGACAAATTGTTCAAGAGTTACAAAAAGGTTATGTATTAAAAGATAGGTTATTAAGACCTTCAATGGTAAGTATAGCAAACTAAAAAATGACCGTAATGTCACTAAACTATAAATTTAAATAGAAAATTAAAATAAGAAACAAAACTTGAGGAATCAACACAAGTTCTCTTGTGCTTTAGATTGGTTCTTAGGTTGGATTTATTCAACCGCTAAAGAACATATAAAGATGAAAGGTTCCTTAATTTTATAAAATAAAATAAAGGACTAAAAAATGAGTAAAGTAATTGGAATAGATTTAGGAACAACAAACTCTTGTGTTGCTGTTTATGAAAATGGTGAAGCAAAAATTATCCCAAATAAAGAGGGGAAAAATACAACTCCATCTATCGTTGCATATACAGATAAAGGTGAAGTTTTAGTTGGTGATCCAGCTAAAAGACAAGCAATAACAAACCCAGAAAAAACTATTTATTCTATTAAAAGAATTATGGGACTTATGATGAATGAGCCAAATGCAAAAGAAGCTCAATCAAAAGTAGGTTATAAAATTGTTGATAGAAACGGTGCAGCAGCAGTTGAAATCGCTGGAAAAGTTTACACTCCTCAAGAAATTTCTGCAAAAATTTTAGGAAAATTAAAAGCTGATGCGGAAGAGTATTTAGGTGATAAAGTTACAGATGCAGTTATTACTGTTCCTGCATATTTTAATGATGCACAAAGAAAAGCTACTCAAGAAGCTGGAACAATTGCAGGTCTTAATGTATTAAGAATTATCAATGAACCAACGGCAGCTTCACTTGCTTATGGTTTAGATAAAAAAGGTGAAGAAAAAGTTTTAGTTTACGATTTAGGTGGAGGAACTTTTGACGTTACTGTTTTAGAAATTGGTGATGGAACATTTGAAGTACTTTCAACTGATGGAAATGCATTCTTAGGTGGAGATGATTTTGATAACGCAATTATTGATTGGTTAGCAAAAGAGTTCAAAGATGAAAATGGTTTTGATATTAAAAATGACAAAATGGCATTACAAAGATTAAAAGATGCTGCTGAAAATGCTAAAAAAGAGCTTTCATCTGCTGAATCAACAGAGATTAATTTACCATTTATTTCTATGGGAAATGCAGGACCAATTCACTTAGTTAAATCTTTAACTAGAGCAAAATTTGAATCTATGACTGAAAAACTAATTGATGAAACTTTAGACCATATTAAAATAGCTCTTAAAGAAGCAGGATTAAGTAAAGGTGACATCGATGAAATTATCATGGTTGGAGGAAGTACAAGACTTCCAAAAGCAAATCAAATAGTTAAAGAATTCTTTGGAAAAGATTTAAATAAAGGTGTAAATCCTGATGAAGTTGTAGCTGCTGGTGCTGCAGTTCAAGCTGGAGTTTTAAGAGGTGATGTTAAAGATGTTCTTTTACTAGATGTTACACCACTTTCACTTGGAATTGAAACTTTAGGTGGAGTTATGACAAAACTTATTGATAAAGGTACAACAATTCCTGTTAAAAAATCACAAGTTTTCTCAACAGCTGACGATAATCAACCTGCTGTTTCTATTCATGTGTGCCAAGGTGAAAGAGAGTTTGCAAAAGATAATAAATCTTTAGGTATGTTTGAACTTTCTGATATTCCAGCAGCTCCAAGAGGAGTTCCTCAAATTGAAGTAACATTTGATATTGATGCAAATGGTGTTTTAAATGTAAGTGCAAAAGATAAAGGAACTGGAAAAGAAAACAAAATTACAATTTCAGGTTCATCAGGACTAAGTGATGCAGAAATTGAAAAAATGGTTGCAGAAGCAGAAGCAAACAAAGAAGCTGATGCTAAGAAAAAAGCAGTTATTGAAGTAAGAAATCAAGCAGATGCACTATTACATAGTACAAGAAAAACTTTAGAAGAGAATGAAAATGCAATTTCTGAAGATGAGAAAAAAGCTATTATTGATGCAGCAGCTGATTTAGAAGAGACTTTAAAAGATGAAAATGCAACAAAAGAACAAATTGAAGAAAAATTAAAAACTTTAACTGATAAATCTCATAAATTAGCAGAAGCTATGTATAAAAAAGAGCAAGGACAAGGCGAAGCTCAACCAAACCAAAAAGCAAAAAAAGATGACGATGATGTTATCGATGCTGAAGTAGAGTAAGGAACTCTGCTTCATGCAAACTATATTTATTTTACTTATTTTTGTTTTTCTTAGTTATATTTTATGAAAAGCTTAATACTTATTCTATTTTTAACTTTTTTGGTTACAGGATGTTCTACTAAAAAAGAGGTTTTTGAAGAAGAAAAAAAAGAAGTTAAAAATAGAATGGAACCAGTTTCTTTTGCCCAGATAAAAGGTTTTTTTGAAGATGATTTAAATTATGCTTTAGAAGTTTTTAAAAAAGATTGTCAAAAATCAAAAAAATATGAACAATTTAAAAATGTATGCCAAAAAGCTCAATATGAGACTGATGGAAGAAAATTTTTTATAGTAAATTTTCAACCATACAAACTTTATGATAGTAATTCACATGATGAAGGAACAATTACAGGATATTATGAACCACTTTTATATGGTAGTTTAAAAAAAAGTGCTAGATATAAATATCCAGTTTATAAAATACCAAAAAATTTAATAACATCGGATAGTGCAAATTTAGAAGGTTATAAATCTAGAGGAAAAATGGTTGGTAAAAAAATAGTTCCTTATGATACAAGAAAAGAGATAGAATCAAATCCAAATAACCCAAATCTTGAAGTTATAGCTTATGTAGATGATAAATTTGATCTGTTTTTCCTTCATATCCAAGGTTCTGGAAAAATCCAGCTTGATAATGGGAAATTAATAAATGTTGCTTATGCTGAGCAAAATGGAAGAGCATATACAAGTATTGGTGGATATTTGATAAATCAAGGACTTATGACAAAAGATGAAATGTCTGTTCAATCAATGAAACAATTTTTTATAAAAAATCCTTCAAAAATGGACTATATTTTTAATCTAAATGAGAGTTATATATTTTTTAAAGTTGCTAATCAAGGTGCAACAGGAGCTTTAAATACAGTATTAACTGCACAAAGAAATATTGCAGTTGATAGAAGTTATATTCCTTTAGGAACACCTGTATTTTTAAATACACAAAATCCAGTTTCAAAAGAGCCAATAAATCAGATGATGGTTGCAGCTGATGTTGGTGGAGCGATTAAAGGTGAAATTAGAGCTGACTTTTTTTGGGGATTTGGAAAAGATGCTTTCGAATATGCTGGACGAATGAAAGAAAAAGGCAAAATGTATATTCTTCTACCTAAAAATTAGAAAATGGTTGTTACATACAACAACCATTTCCACAGCAGTAAGTTTTTTGTTCTTCTTGATAAAATTTGATTACAAAATTATTAAACATTTCTTGGATTTCAAAATGATGTTTTTTACAAAATTTACTATTCATAATATTTTTTATTTCAATAGCTTTTAGTAAAGCGTCATCTTTTGAATTAAATTCTAAATTATTTTTTAAATCACTTTTCTGAAAACAGCTGCATCTATCTTGTACAACAATTTTATACATAAATATCCTTAAATAAAAAACAAAGAGTATCAAAAAATTTATTAAAGCAATTTAAGAAGTAAAAAAAGATAAAATATTAGTTAATAAATTTTAAAAAGGCAGATAATGCACATCTCAAATCTAATGTCTCAATATTTTGGAAAATTTGCAAAAAAAGAGTTCCCTTCTCCTATCCAAAAAATTATAAATTTAAGTTACGTAAAGCTAATGAAGTTGAATATGATTGAGTTTAAACATCCTAGATATTATAAATCTTTAAATGAATTATTTACAAGAGAGTTAATAATTAAAAGAGAAATAGATAAAAATAAAGATTCTATTATTTCTCCAACAGATAGTTTAATAACAGAATGTGGAACTTTAAAAGAAGATATTGCTTTACAAATTAAAGGAATGGAATATAGCGTTGAAGAGTTACTGACTTATTACTGTAGTGAAAATTTTGAAAAAGTTAAAAATGGTTCTTTTATGAATTTCTATCTATCACCAAAAGATTATCATAGATACCATGCCCCTTGTGATTTTAAACTAAAAAAACTTATTCATGTTCCAGGTAAACTTTATCCTGTAAATTTAAAATATCTAAACAAAGAATTTGAACTTTTTGTACAAAATGAAAGAGTTATATTAGAGTGTGAAAATAGCGGAAAACTTTTTTATATGGTATTTGTAGGTGCACTAAATGTAGGACAGATGGTATTTGAATTTGAAAATAGAGTAGAAACAAATAAAGATGCTAAAGAGATAAAAGTTTATAATTATGACAATATCGAAATAACAAAAGGTGAATGTTTAGGATATTTTAAAATGGGTTCAACTGTTGTTATGATTTGGGAAAAAGATAGTGTTCAAATTGATGATTTATTAAATCAAAATGTAAAATTTGGGCAAAGAATTGGAAAATTATAATATATTTATTTTTTTCATAGCTTTATTTGGAATTTTATCTTTTATCATATATTTAGTAATAAAAACTAGAAAAGGGTATGAAAGAGAAATAGTCCTTAAAGTAAAAGAGATAGAAGATAAATTGTGCGTTGATAAATTAACTGGTTTAAAAAACAGAGTTGCTTTAGATAGTGATGTAAAGCATGGAGAATTTATCTCAATTGTTTTACTTGATTTAGACTCTTTTGGTGATATCAATGAACTTTATGGATTTGTTTCTGCTGAACTAGTTTTAGTTGAAATTGCAAAAATTTTAAAAGGTTTTGAAAAAAAATATAATGTAAGTGCTTATAGATTAAGTGGAGATATTTTTTGTTTATTAGATAAAGATAATATGCCATTTTTTGAATTTGAAGCATTTATTAGTGATTTGATTTTAACATTTAAAAATAAATTAGTTCATATTGAAAAATTAGATATTGATGTTTTAATTAGTATGACACTAGGAATTTCTATTGTTCAAGAAGAACCAGTTAGAACAGCTGCAATTGCACTAAAAAAAGCAAAAAAAACGAATCAAAGATTTCTTGTTTATAATAATGAAATTGATACAAAAGAAGTTGTTAAAAAATCTATTTATTGGCGAGAAAAAATACAAAAAGCTATTGTAGAAAACAATGTAATACCATTTTATCAACCAATTTTTGATAGAAATCAAGAGATTGTAAAATATGAAACTTTGATGAGAATCAGAGATATAGATGAAAATGATAAAGTGATATATTTTACACCGAATCTTTTTTTATCAGTATCTTTCAAAACTAAACAGTATTTACAGTTATCTCATATAATCATTTCAAAAACATTTGATAATTTGTCAAAAACTAAGAAACAAGTATCTTTAAATATAAGTTTTAAAGATATTTTAAATCATGAATTTATAGAGTTTTTAGATAATAAAATGGATAAGTTAGAGAAAAAAGATAAAGAGAGAATAATCTTTGAAATTTTAGAAAGTGATTATATTTCTGATTATGAACATTTGGAAGAGTTTATTTCAAAGTATAAAAAGCATGGTGTAAAAATTGCAATTGATGATTTTGGAACAGGTTATTCAAACTTTATAAGAATTATGAGAATAAGACCTGATTATTTAAAAATTGATAGTTCTTTAATAAAGCATATAGATATAGATAAAAATTCTTATGAAATTGTAAAATCAATTATTGCTTTTTCTAAGGCATTAAATATTCAAACTATTGCTGAATATGTACACTCAAAAGAGATCTTAGATTTACTTTTGGAAATGGGCGTTGATGAGTTTCAAGGTTTTTATTTAGCTGAACCTTCTTTAAATATCGAATAGTTTTAATTAAACAAAAGCTTATTTTTGTACAATTTAAAAATATTTATTAAAGGAGAGAAATATGTCAGTTATTACAGAAATTGGAACATTAGCATTAGCGGGTACAAAAAAAGGAAAAATAACAATCTCTAATGTAACAGAGCCTTATGGAAAAGATACAGAAGATATCGTAAGCATTGGTGTTTCATTAAATGGGATAGATGTTCAATGGAAAGCACATATTCCTTATGAAAATTTAGAAGAAGTTATTGCTATTTTACAAAAAGCTAGCGATAGTAAGAAATAGCCTAAAAAAATCTTTTGTGATATAATAACCTTTATTAAAGAGGTAAATTATGTCACAAATGAAAGTTATTGGAAGAAGAGAAGTTATAGATATTTTAGATTTAGAACTTTATGGACTAGATGCTAAAATAGACACTGGTGCAGATTCAAATTCACTACATTGTGATGATATTTTTATTGATGATGAAAAGTTTGTCCACTTTTCTTTGTTAGATGAAGTTCATCCAGCTTACCATGGTAAAAAAATAAAAATGCCTCTTTATAAATTAAAAAAAGTTAAAAGTTCAAATGGAGTGATCCAATTAAGAGCGTCAATTCAAGTTATGGTTTCATTTTTTGGAAAAAATTATAAAACAGTTATATCTTTAACAGATCGTTCAGATATGAAATATCCGATGTTAATTGGAAGAAAGTTTTTAACAAATCGTTTTTTAGTTGATGTTTCAAAAGAGTATTTATCAAAGGTTAATTAAAAGGTAATAATATGCGAATCTATATCTTATCAAGAAATGAAAATTTGTATTCAACAAAAAGATTATTAGAAGAGGCAACTGCAAAAGGTTGGGAAGTAAAAGTAATAGACTATTTAAAATGTACAATTGAGATTATGAAAGGTGAATTACTTGTGAATTATGAAGGAAAATTATTACCAATTCCTGATGCAATAATCCCTAGAATTGGTGCAAGTAAAACTTTTTATGGTGCAGCAATGGTAAGACACTTTGAAATGCAAGATGTATTTAGTACAACAGGAAATCTAGCACTTACAAGAAGTAGAGATAAACTTAGAAGTTTACAAGTTTTATCAAAAAATGATGTGGATTTACCAAGAACAGTTTTCGCTTCAAATAAATCAAATGCTAAAGATGTTATTGCTTTAAGTGGAGGAGCACCTTTAGTTTTAAAAATTTTAGAAGGAACTCAAGGTGTTGGAGTTGTTTTAGTTGATAGTAAAAAAGCTGCTAAATCAGTTCTTGATGCTTTTTATGGAATGGATGTGAATTTACTTGTTCAAGAGTATATTGAAGAAGCAAATGGTACAGATATACGAGCTTTTATTGTAGATAATGAAGTTGTTGGTGCAATGAAAAGACAAGGTGCAGAAGGAGACTTTAGGTCAAACTTACATCAAGGTGGAAGTGCAGTAGCTTATAAGCTTAATAGAAAAGAAAAAGCAACTGCAATAGCTGCTGCAAGGGCAATGGGACTAGGGGTTTGTGGTGTTGATATGATTCCTTCAAAAAGAGGTCCTTTAGTTATGGAAGTAAATTCAAGTCCAGGACTTGAAGGAATAGAAAAATCAACAAATATAAATATAGCTCAAAAAATAATGGATTACATAGAAAAAAATATAAAACCAAAATCTTCAAATACTAAAAAAATAAAAAGAAAAAAAGATAGTATAGGTGCTTAATGAAAAAGATTTTATTGCTTTTGATACTTTTCATGTACTCTTTTTCTTTAGAACTTGGGAATAAAGTTTTAGAGCCAGAAGAGGCATTTCAAGTAAAATTTATAGAAAATAAAGATAGTTTAAATATCAAATTTGAATTAGGAAAAGATATATATTTATATCACGATAAATTACAAATAAATATTATAAAACCTGAAAAAATAAATATTACAGAAGAGTTAAATATTCCAAAGCCTGTCAACTATGAAGAATTTGTAGTTCATTTTGATGATTTGAATTTAACTATTCCTTATAATTTTTTAAAATCAAAAGTTGAATCACAAGAGTTTGAAATTGAGCTAAAATTTCAAGGATGTTCAAAAGCTGGACTTTGTTATGCTCCAATGAGTCAAAAACATATTTTAATATTGGGTATAAATAATGAAAATAAAAATAAAAATTTAGAAAACTTAAATGAAACAGATGTTATTGCAAATAGTTTAAAAGACAAAAATATACTTTTAGTTTTACTTACATTTTTTGGCTTTGGATTACTTTTATCTTTAACTCCTTGCGTTTTTCCAATGATTCCTATTTTATCTTCAATTATTGTAGGTGCTTCAAAAACTGAAAAAATGACCACTAGCAAAGGATTTTTATTATCTTTAGTTTATGTTTTATCAATGAGTATTGCTTATACAATAGCTGGAGTAATTGCAGGAATTTTGGGAGCAAATTTACAAGTAGCATTTCAAAATCCTTATGTTTTAATAGTTTTTTCTTTTATTTTCGTACTACTTGCTTTTTCAATGTTTGGATATTTTGAAATAAAACTTCCTCAAGCATTCCAATCAAAATTAAATAAAAAAAGTGATACTCAAGGACTTCTAGGAATTGCAATTATGGGATTCTTATCAGCTCTTATCGTTGGTCCTTGTGTTGCACCTCCACTTGCAGGAGCATTAGTTTATATTGGACAAACAGGTGATGCAATTCTTGGTGGATTAGCTTTATTTGTTATGAGTTTAGGAATGGGAGTTCCATTACTTCTAATTGGTTTAGGTGCAGGAAAATTTATGCCAAAACCTGGTGGCTGGATGGAAAGTATTACAAAAATTTTTGGAATAGTAATGTTAGGTGTTGCAATTTGGCTTTTAGATAGAGTTTTAGATGCAACTGTGATTATCTATTTATGGGCATTATTACTTTTAGGAAGTGCTATTTATCTAAAAATTTATCAACATATTTTGGCTCAGTTGATTACTGTTGTGATTTTTATTTTAGGTGTTATTTTATTCGTAGGGGCAATTAGTGGTGCAACAAATCCTTTAAATCCTTTAGAAGAATTCACTTCATCAAAAATGACACAAGTCTCTGATGAAAAGTTGATTTTTAAAAAAATAAAAAATATTCAAGAACTTGAACTTGCAATTAAAAACTCAAATAAACCAGTTATGTTAGATTTTTGGGCATCATGGTGTGTTTCTTGTAAAGAGTTAGAAGAGATTACTTTTCAAGATGAACAAGTTATAAATAAACTTCAAGAATTTACTTTATTAAAAGCTGATGTAACTGAAAACAATGATGAAGACAAAGCTTTACAAAAAAAGTTTAGTGTTGTTGGACCTCCTGCTTTAATATTTTGGGATAAAGATAAAAATGAAATTCAAGCTTCAAGAATTATTGGGTACAAAAATCCAAAGGATTTTTTGGAAATAGTAAATAAAAATTTTCAAAATTAAATGATATTCATATATAATAAATCCTTCTTTTTTAGGATTTATTATGGACTTAAATATTGATTTTTTAATCATCTTTTCAATAATTTTATTTTTTTCTTCTTTGGTTCAAGGAAGTATTGGTTTTGGTTTTCCTTTAATCTCAACTCCTCTTTTAGCAATGATTACAGATATGAAAACAGCTATTTTGTATGTTGCTATTCCTACACTTTTGATTAATTTGATAGCTATTTTTAGTGAAGGAAACTTTTTAAGTGCTATAAAAAGATTTTATCCTTTAGCGATTTTTGCGATGATAGGAAGTGCTATTGGTACACAAATATTAATCTATAGTAGTTCTGAAATCTTTAAATTATTATTGGCAATCTCAATTATTTTTTATTTATTAATTCAGAAATTCAAATTTGAAATGGTTTGGGTAAAAAATAAACCTAAAACTTCACTTGTTATATTTGGATTAAGTGCAGGAATTATAGGTGGTTTAACAAATGTTATGGCTTTGGTTTTAATAATATATTCTTTAGAATCAAAACATTCAAGAAAAGAGATAATTCAGTCTTCAAATATATGTTTTTTGTTTGGAAAACTTATTCAAATTATGCTTTTTGCAATTCATGGTTCATTTACACAAGAGTTGTTAACAATTTCTTTTAGTAGTTTAATACTTGTTGTAGTTGCAATGGTTATTGGACTTAAAATAAAGAACAAAATTCCACAAGAAAATTATAATAAAGTTATAAAAGGATTTTTATTTTTGATGGCGATAGCTTTAATTTATCAAACGATTTTTTAAAAGGAAGTTATAACTTCCTTTTAAAGTTTTTAGATGAATATAAATGCACCTAAAATAATAACTGCAAGATAAAGTGTTCCAAAAATAGCACCTAATCCCCACCATCTAGCTTGAGAAATATATCCAGCTCCATACCAAATTGGCGATGGTCCTGTTCCATAAGGAGTTATAATTCCCATTACTCCAAGGCTTCCTGCTAAAATAATAGTAAATGGTAAAATTTGCTCAGGAGCTAAAAGAGTTGCTGCAATAGTCATAAATACTGGAACAAGTGCAGTAACATGAGCAGTAACACTAGCAAAGAAATAATGTAACAAGAAAAATAAAACAATTAATGACAAAATCAATGCTGTTGGATGAAGACCAGCTAACATTGTTTGAGTATTTGCTCCAATCCAAGTTAAAACACCTACTTTTTGTAAACCAGCTGCCATTGCAACTAAAGTTGAGAACCAAATAAGTACGTTAAATGCTGCTTTATTTGAAATTAAATCATCCCAAGTAATAACATTTGTTAAAACCATTATAGCAACAATTGAAATAGCAGCTGTTGTTGAATCAACACCAAACTCTTTTCCAAAAATCCATAAAACTAAGGCAACAGTCGCTAAAAAAGCCATTAAGTACTCTTTAAAAGTTACAGGTCCTAATTTTTTTAATTCTTCACTAGCCCAAGCTGGAGCTTCTGGAGATTTCTTTTGTGTTGGTGGATAAATAACATACGCTAACCAAGGAGTTAATAAAAACAGAGGAACCATCAATGGTATCATTACTTTTGCCCATTCTCCCCAACTAATAGCATGACCTGTACTTTTTGCAATTAAATCAACTGCAAGTAAATTTGGTGCAAGTGCAGTTAAGAACATAGAACTTGTTACACAAGTAGTCGCAATAGCAACCCAAGAGATATAAGCTCCAAGTTTTCTTGGATCTTTGTCTGGCCAAGAATCAAAAATATGAGGAATATTAATAGCAACAGGATATACTGAACCTCCACTTCTTGCTGTATTTGATGGCATAAATGGTGCTAAAACTAAATCAGAGAATGCAACAGCATAACCAAGACCTAATGAACTTTTTCCCATGTATTTAACCATTATAAGAGAAACTCTTTTTCCAAGACCTGTTTTTTTATAACCAAGTGCAAACATAAATGCAGCAAAGATTAACCAAATAACACTATTTGAGAATCCTGATAATGCCCAAGTAATACTCTCTTTAGGATTACCTATTAATCCTAAAAGTGCAACAAATGAAATTCCTGTAAAACCTACAAGAGCAGCTGGAACTGGCTCAATGATAAGCCCTACTACAACAGCAAAAAATATTGCTAGAAAATGCCATGCATTTTGAGATAATCCTTCTGGTGCTGGAATGAACCATAAGATTACTAAAACTGCAATGGGTATAAGTAATTTTAAAGTCTGTTTTGACATGTTATGCTCCTTTTTAAAGTCATGAGAATATTATAATATAATTTAGTTACAAAATAAATATAAGAAAAATTTAAAAAATATATCAATTTATATAATATCTGTTATACTTCGCAAAAATTATTTTTATAAAAGGCTTCAAATGAACTTTAAAACAATTTTAGGAAAAGCTGATTTTATAGAGTTTCTAAGAGGTAAAAAAGCCACTTTTTTGCTTGGTTGTAGTGTAACAAAAACTTGTGAAATTCCAAATATTTCACAAGCTGGAATTCCTCAAAAATTATTTCTTACTCCAACTTTAGATGCAGAGTTTTTATGTATAAAACAAGTAAAGTCTTTACCTGATATTGCAAAAACTCCAAAAGGAGTTCCAACTCCTGCAATAATAACTAGAGCAATTCATGAAGTTAAACCTTTTTCAAATATAGAAATTTTAAATTTGGGATTAGAAGTAGTTCCTCAAATAGAGTATTTTAAAATACATAATTTTGATATAAACTCAAGTGATAGTATAGATAAAAATGCAAATATACCTGCTATGGAGATTTTCCAAAAAGGAATAGAGTTTGCGCAAAGCTATGAAACAAAAGATGATTATATTATTTTAGCTGAAACAATTCCAGCAGGAACTACAACAGCTAATGCGACAGCAAAAGCTTTGGGATATGATTGTGATGGATATTTTTCAAGTTCATTTAAAAATAATCCAAATGATATAAAAGAAAAAACAATCAATAATGCTTTATCAAATATAGATTCAAATGATGATTTATTTGATAAATTATCAAAAGTTAGTGATAATATGATAATTTTTTATGCAGGATTTATTTTAGGTAGTCAAAATAAAAATCAAAAGATTGTATTAGCTGGTGGAACACAGATGGCTTGTGTTTTACTTGTTGTGAATTCTATTTTAAGAAGTATGGATGGAGTTCTTGATTCTTCAAATATAGCACTCTTTACTACAAAATGGATAGAAGAAGATAAAAATTCAAATATCAAAGCACTTTTAGAACAACTTGATTTTCCTATAAATGCTTATTCAAGTGATTTTGATTTTAGTTTATCTTCACATCCAGCTTTAAAACTATATGATGAAGGAGAAGCTAAAGAGGGGGTTGGCTGTGGTGGCGCATTATGTTATGCTTCAATAAATGGTTTATCAAAACAGATAGTTACAAAAAAAATAGAAGAGTTTTTAGGAGAGTAAAATGAAAAATAAAATATTAACAGCTTTATGTGGTTTACTATTTTTAAATAATTATAATCTAGAAGCAAAAGAGATACAAAAAGTTGAAGAGTGGAAAATACAAAATGATCCATATTATAAACATAAAAAAAGTCAATTTGAGGTTTTGATGAATAATAGTAAATACACAACTATGATGTTAGGTGATTCAATAACTGATGAGGGAAGATGGGATGAACTTTTAAATAATAATACAGTTCAAAATAGAGGAATAAGTGGAGATACAACAAGTGGAGTTTTAGATAGATTATCAACAGTTAGTCCTAGTATAAAACAAGTTTTTATTATGATTGGTGTAAATGACATAATGAGAGGAAAAAGTGAAAATGAAGTTTTTGAAAATTATAAAAAGATAATCAAATTTTTTGAAGAAAAAAATATAAAAGTTCATATTCAATCAACTCTTTATATTGGTGAAACAAGAAAACAAAATTTTAATCCTAAAATAGAAAAATTAAATGAAAAATTAAAAGATTTTGCTCAAAACAATAATATTGATTTTATAGATTTAAATCCAATTTTTGCACCAAATAAAGTATTAAAATCAGAGTTTACGACTGATGATTTACATCTAAATGGAAAAGCTTATACTCTTTGGGTAAAAGAGATAAAAAAATATATAGATTAATATGAAACAATTATTAAACGCTTTTTTCTTTGCCCTTTCATATTTTTCAATTATTCCAGTTTTTGTAAAAAATATGGAAATAAATAATATTACATATAAATATACCTTAGCATTACTACCTTTAATTGGAGCTATTTTGGCTTCAATAGTTATATGTTTTAATCTTTTTTTTAATCAATTTTTTTCACCAATATATGCAGCTTTTGTCTCTTCAGTTATCTATTTATTTTTATATGGATTTATTCATACAGAAGCAATAATTGATGTTGTTGATGCTTGGTTTGCTTCTTATAGTGGAAAAGATGCTTATAAGATTATGAAAGAGTCAACTATTGGAGCAATCGGAGCTTTGTATGCCTTTTCTTTTGTACTTTTAAAAGTTGGAATTATCACTTATGTTTTATATCAAAAAGAGTATGTTTTATTTTTAATAGTTTGTACTTTTTCAAGATTAAATCTTTTATATTTGCTTGAATATTTTAAATTTAGTAAAGATAGCTTTTTATCTTTGGCTTTTCAAAGTGGGGGAATATTTAGACTAAAAATCTATGCTTTAATTTATATTATTGTTGCTTTTTTCATAGGTAAAAATATTTTTATTATTTTAGTTTTATCACTTTTGAGTTTTTATTTTATTTTAAAGATTTTAAATAATAAGTTTGGTTTTGTGAATGGTGATTGTTTAGGATTTACTTTAGAACATACTGAACTAATAGTTTTGAATATTGGTTTGGCTTTAATTTTGTAATGTTAATAAATAATAAATTCTTAAAATATCTATCTTTTTTTATTTCAATAGTTTTTGTTATAAATTTGATTTATATGATATATTCTTCTTTTTTTATTGTAAAAAATCAGTTTACAGATATAGGTGATACAACTTATGTAAATCAAGTAAGAGAAGATGACTATACCATAAAATTAGCTTCATATCTTACTAAAAATTGTAATAAAGATAGACTTTGTGAAGTTCAAAATTTATTGGATTTTGTTACAACAATTCCATATAAAATAAATGAAAGTATTGCAAAAAGCCCAAAACAAGTCGTTGAACAAAATTTTGGTGATTGTGATGATAAGTCCAATTTGCTGATTTCTCTTTTGAAAGTTCTTGGCTATGAAGTTTATTTTGTGCTTGTTCCTGAACATATTTTTGTTATTATTAATCTTGATAGCATAAATCTTTCTAAAAAAGCTTTATATATAAATGATAAAAAATTTTATATTTTAGAAACAACAGCAACTCTTTCAAAAATAGGATTCCCTTTAAAATATAAACTTGATGAAATTGAAGCTATAATTGACCCATTCAAAAATAAAAAACTCCTTATAAATAATTTAAGATATAATTAAAAATAATTATTAATTTTATTAAAAATCACCCCTAAGGGTGATAGACAATGATAATTTAAAGTTATATAATCAATATATAAAATAATAAGGAGATATCTATGGCACAAGTAGGAGTAGTTAAGTCTTTAGATGGAGGAGTATTTTATGCAAAAGACTCTTCAGGGAATATCAGAGAACTAAGTATTGGTGATAGTATATCGGAAAATGAAGTTGTTTTTGGTGATAATTCAAATCAAATTTCTGCAAAAGTAGAAATGGAATTATCTGGAAATGACATAATCGTTTTAAACCAGACTCAACAACAGCTAATAGATTCTTCTTTAAATGAAGTTACTTTTGGAAATGAAGAAGTGATTTTTACAAAAGGTGATGTAAATACAACATTTGAAAATGCAGATTTGAGTGCATGGAATAATACATCAGATGATATAAGTGATGATATGGAAACAGCTGCAGGCGATCCAACACAACAAGAGACGCAAGCTGGGCAAGAAGAACCAACTGAAGAAGGAAGAGTTTCAGCTAGATTTAGTGCAAGAGATGGTTCTTCTACTGATGTTCATAGTGATTTAAGAGAAGCAACAGATTTTGGAACTCAAACCACAGAAAGTGATAATGCTGTTGAAATACCTACTGAATTATTAAATCCTCAAACTACTACAACAGAGCCGACAACTCCAACAATACCTGTAGATACAAGAGTACCAGCTTCATCGATTACTTTAAATAATTTAACAGTAGATGAAGGTAAAGAGATTACAATAACTGCAACAGTAGATAATGCACCACAAACAGATTTAATAATAAGACTAAATAATGGTGAAGAAATAACTATTAAGGCAGGTGAAACAACTGGTAGTACAACTTTTACAAACCCAAATGCAGAAGATGTATATCTAGATAATAGTACAGAAACTTATACTATTGTGGGAACTGATGGTGGTAATTATGTTAGTTTAGATACTAGTGATAGCTCGGTTGTTACTATTACAGATACAATAGATGAAGTAAAAGTATGGGTAAGTGCAGACGGTAATGTAAAAGAGAATGAGACAGGAAACTTTAAAGTAAATGTAAGTCAAGCATTAGACCATGATATAAAAGTAACATTAAGTGATGGTTCAATAGTTAC